>CAZFAL010000019.1:0-23697 GCA_964516945.1 uncultured Ignavibacteriales bacterium | reverse complement strand
CGTTGTATTGCATTCTGCAGGTGTGGACTTTGCAGATGGGCATCCAGCGCGGTGTCACTTTCCCATTCCTCAATAAAAACAAACTCTGCAGGGTTGTTGTTATTGTTGTGTAGCTCATAGCGGATGTAGCCCGGCTCTTTTTGTGTCGGTTCGATGAGAGACAAGAGAAGTTCGCGTAGTTCGTTTTCCTTGCCGGGTTTGGCCTGCATAATGGCTACGACGCGGAGTGGTTGATTGTGCATAGTGGGCTCCAAATGCTTATTGTGTTTTGGAATTGAATTCTCTCGTGGCGCTCTTGCCAGTTTCTATCAGGAATACAGTGGTAATGTGTGACAAAAGCCGTTTCTTTTTCGTAGGTCGGGTTCCGGCGTCCGGCGCCTGCCGGACAAGAAACCCGACATGTTGGGTTGTAGTGGGACGTGTCGGGTTTCTCCGTCCGGCAGGCGCCGGACGCCGGAACCCGACCTACGAATCTACAATTCCTCTACCGTTTCTTCTTTTTCCGCGCTGAGCGGCTGTCGAGCGGCTGTGTTATCAATCCCAAATTGGAAATCCCGGCGGCTTTTAAGCGGGCTATCACATCGACCACTACACCATAGGACACCAGCGAATCCGCGCGCAGGAACACTGACTGCGACGATATTTTCTTCAATTCGCCTTTGAGTTGATTTTCGAAATTGTCCAACCGCGCCCAGGTGTCGCCGACATAAATCCCACCCTTGTCATCAATCGAAACAATCACACCCTCTTCATCGGGGTTGATAGCCGTTGAGGCGCTTTTCGGTAACTTGACATCAATCCCCGACTGCAACAATGGCGCAGAGATCATAAAAATTATCAGCAGAACCAGCATCACGTCGACAAGATTCGTGACATTAATATCCGCCATCGCGCCATAACTACGCCGACGGGCAAATGCGCCACCGCGTCCTGAGCCACGGGCTCCGGCGCCGCCTGAACTTAGATTGACACTCATTCGGTGAACTCCACCTTAATACGACCAATAAACTCGGAATTGAAATTGGCGATTTGCTCGGCGAAGAGGCGCAGACGGTTATTCGCCCAGTTGTAGGCAATCACCGCCGGAATTGCGGCGCCGAGGCCGAAAATAGTCGCCAGCAGCGCCTCGGCAATACCCGGCGCGACAATCGCCAGCGAGGCCGAGCCGGTCTGACCAATTTCCCAGAACGCCACCATGATTCCAACCACTGTGCCAAGTAGCCCCAGAAACGGCGAGGCGTTCGCCGTTGTCGCCAGCAGAATCACCCCGGATTCCAGTCGTTGCATTTCGTCACCGGCGACCTGATCCAGCCGCCGCTCCAGTAATTCAATTTCCCGCTCACGAATCATTCCAGCTCCGGAGCCGCCGCTGTCACCGGCCTGCCGTTCGCGAATTGTGACCAGCTCCCGAATCCCCGCTGAAAGCTGGGCGCCGAGGGCGGTGTGTTGGAATTGTTTGGCCAGACCGACTGCATCCGCGAGACGTTTTGTGCGGCGGAATTGTGTCAGTAACGCCTCAGCCCCGTCGGATTCGGCCTTGAACAGACGGTAACGGCTGACAATCACCGCCCATGAGATGACCGAAAACCCGAGCAGGATGACCATGATGACAATCCCGAAAAAACTCGAATTGCCGATGATTTCCCAGACACCGCCGTCGAAGAGGGCCAGCATAGGCGTGGACGGCATGAATGTATTGACAGAAAGCGTTGTAAGAGAGACTAGTGAAAACACATGTAACCTTTTATTTTGCAGTGAGTTGTGGTTTTCATTCCCATTGTGACCAGCAGTCCGCCCCGCGCAGAATATACAAGCAAAACCCGCGCGGCACAGCGACACATGAAGGCCGCATTCAGCCCTTATGATACGTCAAAGCCGACGCTGAGGTTGATAAAACCTTAGCGGCAGAGGGCGCACGTTCAGCGGAAACCCAATACACGGGCGTCCAGTTAATTGTTACTCGATTCCCTGTCTACCGAATTACCTTATGAACTCTCGACGACCTGCTCCGTCGATGTCAACAATCCAAATGTGTATATTTCCATCAGCAGAAAACGTCCTGAACAGAATGTTGTTGTCATCCGGTGAAACACTAATAGGCCCGAAACCTGTCGTAATGTCAGTCTCATTTCCATTGAGATCAATGAGACCGATTCTGCGAGCTTCATTGCTATAGAACGCAAGAAGTGTATCATTCACCCAACTTGTGGATAACACCTGGTCCCGGAGTATTCGAATTGTGGAATCACTCAAGTCAAATATATTCAGAGTTCCAACACCATAGGATAAGAGCAATCCAGACGGAGAAATCGCTGGCGACGCTCCAAATTCTATCAGCATTCTGGACGTGTTGGTTGCTAGATCGTACTCAGATATCCACACATCATCATAGTAGATGAATCGCCCGTCACGTGAAATGTCGAAGAAAGTTGATGTCGTGTTTATGCCCAGTGGTGTCCTCACGTCAGTTTCGATATTGTACTTCACCAACTCCCCACCTCCAAAAAGTCCCTCATTGACAATCAGTACCGAGTCTCCGGGTGGGAGCCAGTGCACAACCGAGCCGAAGATGTTCAGCGCCCGGCGCGACTTTCCTCCGCTCTCCGTGAGATAGATTGCGTTATGCGGGTTATTGCAACTATCAAAGTACCCCACAAAGGCCACAAGTTTACCAGAAGGCGACCATGCCGGACCTTCCGAATGTGAGGAGCCGGTAATACTGCTATCCAACGGCTGCCAGCAGGTATTCGTCTCCACCGGTTTCACCGGAGAGTCGCTACAATCCGCCAAAGCAAACGCCAGTGAACCAAGCAACAGAAGCGTTAAAATATGGGGTGTTGTCTTGGGCATGTTTATCCTGTTGAGGTCGAGAAACAGGGAGAGTAGTTATCGACTACGGCTTATACTACCGGAGTGCATGTAACCTGTCAAACAAAACGCAGAACCGATGGATGAACGACAACTGTCCTTTTCAGGCGTCTCATGTGATTCAATCGTAGTGGCGTCCCTTGGGGCGCCTTGGTTGATTACGCGAGAATGGCGCCATGTTCCGACAAGGCCGGGCAAGCCCGGCCACTACACTTGTATTCATTGCGGTGTCTTGAGCATGAACATGTCAGGTCCCAAAAGCGGGGACTTGACCTGCGAAAGATGAGCCAGCGGGGTGGGCTTACTTCAGAAAAAACGAAATTGCGAATTGATGTGACTGGCCGAGGTCGTTGGTGTAGGGGACGAAGGCGTAGTCAATACGGAAGTCTTTTTGCAGGAAACCGAGGCCGGCGGTGATTGACTTTGAATCATAGCCACTCTGGAAACCGGCGCGAACAAACACGTGGTCGATGCCACCGTACTCTGCGCCGAGTTGGGCGTGGAAGTCACTGTCGAGAATCACACCGTCAGCGGCAAACAGAAAATCACTCCTGCGATAACTACCACCGGCGCGAATGGTGACCGGTTGATTGACACTCTCGGAACTGAGCTGCAAATCCTGACCGACATTAGCCACCGACACTCCAAAGGATAACTGCCTTGAATGATTATAGAGCAAACCTAAATCAAAATTTGCCGCCGAGGCGCTGAAGAAGTCAATGCGCTCATTGATAAACCCGAACGCCACACCGGCGTTGAGTTTGTCAGAAAGCGGATAGGCGAGTCCGAACTTGAGCGACACATCACGCGAGTCAAACAAATATAACGGCAAGGCCGAAGCCGATGCGCCGCGTCCCTGCAAATCACTAACCTGAGCGATACGGGCGCCGAGACTAAAGTGAACATCACCTTCCCGCAAAGTCATGAACGCAGTTTCAAAATTGATATTTTCCCAATAGGCGGTATGACCGAGATACGCTCTGAAATTGGAATCACCATACGGTTCGTTGCCAGAGGCAATCACACCGGCGGGGTTATAGTATTGCGAAAGCGGGTCACCGGATATTGAAACAAATGCTTCACCCATCGCGCTGGAGCGCGCGCCGCTTTCAACAGTCAGCAGTTTGGCTCCAATGTCGGCTTTCGAGACAGTGGCGCACAGCAACGCGAAGACCGCCCCTGCAAGAACGGTGGTGTGATAACGAAAACGGTGATTTCGGAGATAGTGTTTCATACCCATCAAATAATACACTTAGAATGACAAATCGATTGAAATAATATGGTCCGAGCCCTCACCGACCCGACCCGCCTGAAAGGCATAATCTATCAGCAACGGTGTTTTGCCAATATCAAAATGAAACCCGGCCCCGGCGGCGAAGGTCCCGTCATTTAGTCCACTACGCAAGAGTAACTGCTCGGTAAGCTCATATTCGCCGCCAATCCGGAACCGCGCCCCGAATGTTTCATGCACCTCGACATCAGTCGCCAGCAACAATAAGCCATCGAGTGTCCTGCCGGAAATACCCACAACACCCTTGCGCGGGACTTCATAGGATGTTGTTGAACCGAGATTGGCGCTTTGACCAAAGAAATCTGCGGTGTTGATAATAAACGACGACCCAACAGACTTTATTGCGGCGCCGATTTGAATATCAGTAAACAGCCCCTCGCCCATCGTTTCTCTGTCATGCAGGAAGTTATCGACATAGAGGATGAATCCGGCGTTGAAGAGCACAGAATTGGTGGTGATATTGTCGAGTTTCCATTGATGGTAATTGACCAGCGCGCCGACCGCCACACGCGGTGAAAAGCGTTTGGCGAAGGTCAAGCCGAATTCGTGCTCGTCCTGCCCGATATCGCCGCCGGTCAGCAAGCCGCCGTTCGTGCGCCTGTCGACATTGCCATAATCAGCATAGAGCCATGACAATCCGAAAGCGGCCTGTTCGGGAAGTGGGAACGACACTGCGGCATAGGTCAGTTTTCTGTCGACGCTTAACGAGCGGTACGAAGTTGTGAACTGTCTATGTTTCAAACCAACCATACCGGCCGGATTATGCAACTGACCATAGCCACCCTCACCAAGTGAAACAAACGCCTGCCCCATCGCCGCCGACCGGGCGCCAATCGGAACCTCCAGCCAGGAGCCGATGAAACCGGCTTCGCCCTTTTGCGCCACAGCGCTTGCCGGAAACAGCGACGCCAGCGTGAGCGCGCCAACAGCCAGCGCCAGATATTGGGTCAGTTTCTTCATATTATTCATGCTGTAATCGTAAACCGTAACGCCTGCTACGGGATCACCGCTACTTTCCCCCAGACATTATCACCATTGGAGAATTCTATCTTGAAATAGTAAATCCCCGGCGCCACCTGCTCGCCATTGCCGTTGGTCCCGTCCCATTTGTCGGAGGCAGTTAAATCATGCGCAATCTGCCCCGGAACTCGACTGACATTGGAGGAAACCTGCCTGACAAGGTTCATGGCGAAATCATAGACCGAAATTGAAGCGCTATTGGCGTCAGTCGGGACACGATAATGGAATTTGACTATTCCGTCACGAATGGGATTGAAAGGCACAGGATAGGCATATGCCTCTTCAGTGGTTGAGTCATTGACTTTGAAGACATCAAAGAAGACATCAGAAAGAGCCCGTCTCGCAAATCCGTCATCAGTGGCAAGCCAGAGAACGTTGTCAATCACCGCAACTCCGTTGACCGCCGCGCCGGGTCGAATCTGTCTGTCCGGATCCGATGAGATGACATCGACACGAGTGAATGTCGATTCCGGGGACGGAAAGGTACTGACGAACAGGCCTGAATCAGTTCCGGCAAAAACAGTGTCACCGTTAAAAGCAAAGTTCCAGACTCGCACTCCTTTCAGCGGAGAGTCATCCGGTAACGAAATCCAGTTCTGCAATGTGTCCGGCGGAGTCGTCATATCGACATAGGAGACATTGATATTTCCCGTCAGGTCGGTTACATCTCCCGGACGTGTCGCCGCCCAAATCACCGGGGCTTTTCCTGCGCGATACTGTACTTTCATTGCCGGAACAAAATTGCCTGACAGGCCTGAATTCGAAGTATTGTACAGAGCCAGCGTGTCTGCGCCAAACGCTGCGGTATTCGCTGCGGCAATATGCCAGCCTATATTTGAAATAAATGGCTCAGTCGAGACAGCGAAAAAACGCTCGGTTCCCAGATGTGTGGTGTCACCGACAGCAAGAATTGCGCGCGCTGTTGGGCGCTGCAAAGAGAAAACCACCTGCGGTGTTCGTGACGAGTCCCTGATGGAGAAAAAGGGTATTGGTTGAACAAGACTTGTGTTACTTGTTTGCACTTCAAACATGCCGTCAAGGCCGACAAAGTATGCTCTGTCGCCACGGGAAATCATCTGATCTATTCTTGCTGTGCGGAAGAAAATCTTGTCAATGATTGGTGGGCTTGTATATGGCAGAATCCGATAGGTTGAGAATTCCCCGTTGGCAGTTCTGGGAAAACTCGCCGCCCAAATGACAGTTGAATCGATAACCGTCGGCTGGCTCAGTTTATGGTAACGCTGGATCATAATCCGGCGAACTGATGCCCCACTGCCTGTGTTGGGGCTGACCTGCAATTCGTCAACCATGGGCAAATGGAATACCGAATCCACCACGGCGCCGCTCGAATCTGTGCGATTGATAGATAGTTTGATTAAACCGGCGTCTGTGCCACACCACAAATCACCGGATGTATCGGCGCGAACGGCATTGACTGTCGCCCAGTCAGTAGAGGTGAAGCCGGGGAATGTGTCTGTGGGGATGTATGACCAGCTTGCTCCGGTGTCAGCGCTGACGAACAGCCCGGCTGTCGCTCCGGCGACGTAGAGATATCTGTCTGAGACATCCTCGAAATCCATAACTTTGGCGCCGGGTATGATATAGATTGAGTCAATGACGCCATCACTGAGTAATTGGAAAGTCCCCAGAGAAGTAGGAGCGCTGAGGAAACCAACTCCGATACCGTCGAGTGAATCAAGACAACCGAGGAATACTCGGCCGCCGAAATAGTGGATTTGATTGATTATGTCGCTTGGGAGTCCGACGCCGTCACGGGCAAAAACAGATTTCCACTGCGAGTAGCCCAGAGCGGTGGCGCGGGAAAGTCCACGATCGCCTGCAATAAAGATGAAACCACTGTCACCGGCGAAAGCGGGTGGCGCATAGGCAAAGTCCAGAATGCGGTTTGACGACGGCTTGATGTGCTCCTCGACAAAATCGAAACGGGCTATTCCTCCGGCGCTACCTGCCCAAAGAATCGCAGTGTCAGCGTGGCCGGTGTCCACAACCGCCGAAAAATAGAGACTGGTAACCGGCGGGGAGCCAACCGGATTGGCGAAGTAGTTAACATCAGCGGTTGTTGCATTGAACCGTAACCAGCTCTGCCCTCTATCCTTGCTACCTATCAGACCGCCTGCCCAACTGGTCGTGAACATCAATGAATCAGCGCCGGCGATATCAAAGGTGACCTTTTGCGGCCCAATGTTTGCGGCCTCGTACAGACCGGTTGTGTCCTGTGGTGTTTCCCATAGATCGCCGAGACTGTCGGCGGTATACTGCAACCCGACACCGGCTGTGACGGTGTCTGAGCCAAAAACCTGGCTTTCCGCCGTAGCCAGCCAAAGTGTATCGCTGATAATTGTCAGAGCGCTGATGTTGTTGGCCAGCAAACCGGTGGAATTATTATGCGTAAACCAGGTTAGCCCGCTGTCCGGAGTGAACGAGATTCCCCGTGTAGAGCCAATCCACACCCGTCCGCGAAATGAGACGATGTCTATACCGCTATTACTTTGCTGTCCGAAGACCGGATCAGCTTGCGACGCAGTTATTCTTGCGGCCGCCTGCTCTATGGGCAACCAACCCTGAGAGTTGGCGTTATCCATAGATGAAAGCCACAAACCAAGAAACACTACACAGAATCGTCCAAGATACCTGATGAGCCGGTGGGGCAGGATTGTGGTTATAGAAGCAGTCAGTTTCAATACGCCTTGCTGAATATGCCGGTTAGCGGCTGATAATTATATTGCTATCTATATTATTCTTCGTAAGCCCAGGTGACTCTTTCTGTAGAATCTCTGTGGAATCCACCGCGCATAGACCTAAATAAGCCATATCGGCCTCATCGCCAAGCGCGTTGCCAAAGACGCTGTCGGCTCGCGGAGGACAAGACGCGGACAACAGAAACATTACTCCCGGCAACCGGGAGATTCACCATCTCCCGCAACCGTTCAGCAAAGGTAATGGTTCCTTCTTCGGATGTCCACTATTTGATTTTTGACTTTCTTGAATTACTCATGAACCGCCCATGAATTGCTCTGGAATTGCTCTGGAATCTTCCGGGCGGCGCAATATCATACTCGCCAGTTAGGGGAATGTTCCCAGTGGCGCGCTGTTCCCGCCTATTACGCAGAGAATCTCATTCATCTGGCGTTTGAAAATGATTCTAATGACATTTCCCATTCGATTGGCTATTATACCTGCGGCGGCCATATAGGGCAGAACCGACTTGGCCAACAAACTTTAGCCATTGTATAACATCTTGTATGATGGAATCTGATGTTTAGCGCTTATATGTAACCTACCGAGCTTGGAGTCCTATGCCGACAGAATATTCGACATCATCTGAATCACAGACACTTGAGACAAACCTTTCGAAACGCGTCGCGGCGCTTGTCGCGTGCGCCTGTCTGGCGCTAACAATCGGCGTCATCGCCTGTGACAATCTGGTCACAGAGCAAGTCACCATTGTTGTCGCCGGTCATCCGACAGCCGAATTCACCGCCGACGTGGATTCCGGTTGCGCTCCGCTGACTGTTGTCTTCTCAGACAAATCCAGTGGCCCGCATGATCAGTGGCTCTGGAAATTCGGCGACGGTGATACAGCATCAGACACATCTCCAACTCATACCTACACAAGTCCGGGCACATACGATGTCTCACTGAAAATCACGGACAATGATAGTGTCCCGGCCGCTAATGATCTTGAATTCAAGAAACGTTTCATTATAGTTGGCTCATCATCGGCGGGATTTACAATGGACACTTCAAGTGGATGCGCCGGGTTGACAGTCAATTTCACACCGACTTTTCAGGGAGTCGGCTCATTCGGGGTCAGCTCTGTTGCCTGGGATTTCGGCGATGGGACATCATCCACCGATACGACACCGACCCATACTTTTGACACCATTGGTGTGTTTCCAGTCACTCTTAGTCTTGTAAGTCCCTGCGGCGCTGATACGGCGGTCGACACGGTGCGGATAGTTGATTGTCCGACGTTCGGCATTATCGCCGATCAGCAGACCGGCTGTCTCGGGATGACTGTTCAGTTCACCGACTCCACCACGGACACAATCCCGCATGTCAACCGGACATGGGATTTCGGAGATGGTATGATTATCAGTGACACACTTAACATCATCACCCACACTTACAATGACACCGGTCAGTTTACTGTAGCTTTGACTGTCGATAATACAGACAGCGCCTCATTCACCGACTCGGCGGTTAACTTCATTCAGGTCTTTGACAGTCTGAGCGCTGACTTCGCGGCAATTAGCCCGACATTTGCCTGCCAAACTCCGACCGGGCAATTTGTGGTCGGGTTCACCGATTTGTCGCGCGGAACAATCACTAACCGTATCTGGGATTTTGGAGACGGGACTTTCGATTCGACTAATAATCCCAACCCCTTCCACGCCTATGTCACTTCCGGGAAATTCAATGTTCGTCTGGAGGTATTCGGCCAGTGTGGCCTGAATCCGTCTTCATCCACAACCAAACCGGACTTTGTCACGCTCGCCGGGCCTTTGACTCCGGGTATCTCTCGGTCACTCGCCAGTAACGACGCGACAACTGTGACCTATCGCTTCCAGGACAATTCACTTGGTGTGCCTTCAAGCTGGACCTGGGACTTCGGCGATAATACAACCGCGACAGGCCCCGACGTCACTCACACGTACCCCAGTTCTCCGGGGGGGTATATTATCACACTGACAGTCAAAAATGTCTGCGCGACTGATTCCGCTGTCGGCGTTGATACACTGGTTATTTTCTAAGACTTTTTTCTAAGACTTTCTTCCAGGACTCTGCTTCAAGAGCAAACACTCAAGACGCTCGAAAAAACAAGAAAGCCCCGCCGATTGGAATCAGCGGGGCTTTTTTCTTTAAATATGTGCGCTTCTATTCAAGAACGTGAAAACCTCAACCGCCCTGCGTGAAGCGCTCGGTCAGGGCCGGGACAATCTCGAAGGCGTCGCCGACAATGCCGTAGCTGGCGACATTGAAAATCGGAGCGTCCTTGTCCTTGTTGACCGCGACAATGCATTTTGAGGACTGCATGCCGACGAGATGCTGAATCGCGCCGGAGATTCCGACAGCGACATAAAGTTTCGGCGTCACGGTGCGTCCGGTCTGGCCGACCTGATGTTTGTACTCAATCCAGCCGGCGTCTACCACCGCGCGCGAGGCGCCGACAGCGGCTCCGAGCGAATCGGCAAGTTTCTGCACCAGCTCGACATGCTCCGGCCCCTGCAGGCCGCGCCCGAAGGAGACGACGGTGTCGGCCTCTTCGAGTTTGACCGTCTGGCCGGATTCTTTGACTGATTCGACAACCTTCGTGCGGGAATCAAAACAGGAATCAGAAACTGTTTCAGTGACAACCTCACCGGCTCCTTCAGTCGCCGGGCTGAAGGCCTTCAGACGCAAGGAGATAAAGAATGGCTTGGCTGAATCCGCTGAGGTCACCTCCGCGACGGCCTTGCCGCCATAGCATGGGCGGGTCACAATGACTTTGTCGCCGTCGGCGCGCAAAGCTGTGGCATTGGAGGCCATTGCGCCGCTTGTCTTTGCCGCCAGCGCTGAAAGTAACGCTCTGGTCGTGATTGTCGCCACGCCGAGGACTACATCCGGATCGACCTTGGCGAGAATTTCGCCGGCGACTTTGCGGAATGTCTCCTGATTGAAAACATCAAGCGAGTCATGCGCGACGGCGTGGACTTTGCCGCCGCCATGTGCGGCCAGTTCTTCGGCAAGCGGCGCCGGGTCTTTGGCCATAAGTAGGGTGTGAATCTCCCCGCCCAGCGCCTGCGCGGCGCTCAACGCCTCAAAACTGGAGTGCGCGAGGGTTCCTTCTTTTTGTTCAGCAAGTACGAGAATCTTCATCGGACAACCTGTAGGTTATGCTTATGTTTTTTTCTGTGTAATGGCGCTCATCACAACGAGCCCGCCGCCAGCCACTATACAGCGATTGAGCGAGTTTGGCAATGGCTGGGCTGGGGCGGAGTCAGGAACGAGCTGGCGAGGAAAATGTGACGGGCCGTGTAGGTTGGGAGCCCTTGGCTCCCGACATGTTGTATCAAGTATGATTCTCGATTTGAGGGAATTGCATTCTATCGAAGCAAGCAGGAGCGCGGGGCTCCTGCCCTACTCACTATCTCACTGAGACTCTGGCAGGAGAAACAGTTGGTCTCCGTCAGGTCTCTGAGCGACTCTGGGACATCTACTTTGCACACATCAAGCTCGCAAAGCTGGACAGTTATACAAGAAAACTAGTACATTTACCAAAGACGAGAAAACCAATGAAGAACGAAACCCATAAACAACAGCAAAATCTGTTACCCATGTGCCCGGTCTAAACTGTTACCCATGTGCCGGGATGTACAGATTAGACTGACAGTAACCATATGAGCATCTCGGTTGAGATAATTGCGCCAAGCGTGAAAAGGTAGGGCAAGAAGTTTCTTGAGGCAAACGACTCGACAGAAAAAATCTCTCGCGACATTTCCATCAAGTTGGGTCTCCATCTCGTTACATAAAACACAAGCATTCCACAAAGACCAGAACCAATGAGAAGAGCAGTCCAAATATCGAAAAACCAACCAGAGTAAACAAAGGAAAGTTGAGTAGGAAGAGCGCTGAAGTCACGGCGCATACCAACGTATCCCATGAACGCCGTGAAACTATAAAAATAATGCTCCTTGTATTTCAATCTCTGTCTTATATTCATAGGCCAATCTCGCATAGCAAACCGGTCGCCCACAGCTTGCTGTGGGAATATACCGATTTTGAGTTGCGGCTACAAATCTATTGACTGATTACCCTATTGAGACTCTGGTTTGTCTGAATTGGACATGGGATCTATCAGCTAAAGGAACCCACAGCAAGCTGTGGGCTACCGGTTAACGCGTGTTGGTCATTTGTACGGCTTCGTAGACTTCGTTTAGTGTCACATTCGCTATTCTCGCTACTTCGACACAGGAGTCATACTCCGGTTGGTGGCGGAAGCCGGAGCTGGTTTGGATTTTTTTGACTTTGACGGCGCCGTATTTGGTGTTGACTTCAATGATTTCGCGTGGGGCTTTCAGGCGTTTCAGTTCCTGATAGCGCACGCCGCTGGTGGTGGTTTCGTCAATTATTAGCATAGCCAACGCCCGGACTTTCGCCGGTTCACAGAGGACGGTCAGATTCCAGCCGGGGCGGGATTTTTTCATTGTCAGCGGCGCCACAAAGGCCTCCAAACACCCGGCGCCATAGAGACGCTCGAAGACATGCCCGAAGAGTTGCGGGTTCATGTCGTCGATGGTGGCTTCGATTTGGCTGACGGTGTCTGATTCGAGCGTTGAGTCCTGCCTTTGATACACGCTGGCGCGCAGGACATTGGTGCGGTCACTAAAATCAGCGCTCCCGGCGCCATAGCCGATTGCAGTCAGTTCACCGGAAATCGCAGAAGCGTCAGTAGCATATTCGCCGGTCAGGGTTTTCAGGAGCGCGGCGCCGGTGGGAGTGGCGCGTTCGCCCTCAAGCGGCGTCATGTCCAATTGCATCCCGCGCAGGATTTCCAGTGTCGCCGGAGCGGGATTGGGGACTACGCCATGCGCGATGTTGACTGTTCCGGCGCCGACTGCGACTGGCGAGCAGTGGATTCCGTCAAAGCCGAAAAACTCAATCGCGGCGCAGACACCGACAACATCGGCGATTGTATCAAGCGAGCCGAGTTCGTGGAAATGGACTTTTTCGAGCGGCGCTGAGTGGATTTTCGACTCGGCCAGCGCCACCTGTTTCATAGCGCTTGTCGCCAGCGTTTTCACTTTTTCTGAGAGCGGAACCTGCTCGAGCAGGTCGCGCACATCGCGCCAGTGTTTGAGTTTGGCGTCGGATTCGATGATGACATTGACTTTGGTCGCGGCAATGCCACGTTTGCTGACCTGTTCGGATTCGAGACGCAGGCCCCCAAAACCGAGTTTGGCGATTTCATCATTGAGCTTCTCAAGCGGACAGCCAAGATCAACCAGCGCGCCAAGCAACATATCACCGGAAACTCCGGAATGGCATTCGAGATAGAGGGTTTTCATAGTAGTTATATTTGCATTGTCAGTTTTGATTTATTTGTAGTGGCGGGGCTTGCCCCGCCTTGTTCGTTCGTGCGGCGCTGATGTCATATACAGGCAAGGTGGGGCAAGCCCCACCACTACGGTTGTAATTACATATTCAGTTTATTCACCTTTACGAAGAGCCAGTTCCGCAAGCTTATGCCACCATCTACTATCCCAAAACCCATTCGCGGCGCCGCTGGTTGAGGGCGCAACAAAGAGCTTTGTGGCGCCTATTGTCTCCGTCTGCAAGCCGTAGTCAATTGTATGGGCAAGGAACTCCTGAGCCGCTCGTTTGCCATTAAAACAGAGAATACGTGGACGAAATGCAAGCATTTTGTCACGCAATTCAGCGTCGCCCTTGTTTTTGAAGTCAATCTCGCTGTCCATACCGGACTCGAACTTAACCAGATCTGTCAACCCGATTCCATACAGCGGCAAATCAGCAAAGCGACTCGGCTCGAGGACATCCGCTGTCAGGCCTGTTTCATGGAGGATTTTCCAGAACTTATTTCCGGGTCCCGCATAATACATCCGCAGTTTGGCGGACTGGTCTCCGGCGGCTGTGCCGCAGAACACTATCTTCAGATTATTCTTGAGAATGTCCGGGAGCAAGGTATTCTTTCTAAGTTTTCCGTTTTGCAGGCAAGGTGGGGCAAGCCCCACCACTACGGTTGACGCACGCGCTCCGCTTGTTCGATGGTTTCTGTCTCTTTCATACTTAGCCGGGCAATTTTCGCCGCGGCGGCTCCGGCTCCGAAGCCGTTGTCGATGTTGACCACTGTCACACCGGAGGCGCAGGAATTGAGCATACCGAGCAGGGCCGCAATGCCGGAGAATGAGGCGCCATAGCCGACTGAGGTCGGAGTGGCGATGACCGGCTTGTCTGTCAGGCCGCCGATGACCGAGGCTAACGCGCCCTCCATGCCGGCAACAACCACAATACAATCCGCCTTCTCAAGAGCCGGACGCGCCGACTGCAAACGATGTAGCCCGGCGACTCCGACATCATAGACCCGGGAAACCGTAGCGCCCATAACCCACGCAGTCAGAGCCGCCTCTTCGGCGACCGGCTTGTCGGACGTTCCGGCGCTGATTACGGCTACTTCCCCCAAACCTTGCAATACCGGCTCTTTATCTTCCCGGACAAAGGAAATCCCGACACGCGCTTCGTCATAATAGCAGAAATCCGCGAGCTCCTTAGTCAAAGCGGCGGCCGTTTCCGAATCAAGACGAGTCAGGAGCGCATCGTTTCCGGCGCTATTGACGCTTTTGATAATCTCCCGCAGTTGCGCTGTGGATTTACCTTCGGCATAAACAACCTCCGGCTGGCCGGTGCGTAGCTGGCGATGCGAATCCACATTGGCCTCCACGAGTTCATCGAACGGTAGCCACTTCAGCCGTGAGACGGCCTCATCAAGCGAGCATGTTCCATTCTGCAACGCCGAAAGGATAGCTGTAAGTTCTGTCTGGTTCATTGGCTTGAACGGATTCGGTTGAAATCAGTGTTCAGGTTATATGCTTCAATCTGAAACACGGAGCCGTCTCCGTCGCTTCGGATTGCCTCTGTCGGCGGTTTAAGATTCTTCTCATGGCGCCGACAATACTACAATATAGGGAGACTATCTGCGTGCGGCAATGTAATCTCTGACAGCGACTCTGCACATGCCTGAAAGCTCGTCCCTATCGGACAGAATCGTAGTATTTGTATTACTTGATATATGATATATGCTTGATATGTATATGTGTGAATTGTTCGTGAAATATCAATGACAAAAGGTATCGTTCATGGCTGAAATAGTTGTAAAGTACGATGACAAAGTGGTTGAGAAGATCGTGGTCGACAAGCGTCGGGTTTCGATTGGTCGCACAGGCGAAAACGATATCGTTCTTGAGAATCGCGGTGTCTCTCGCAAGCACGCGATGATTGAATTCAACGAGAGTGGCGCAGTTATCATAGATAATGAGTCTCTCAATGGCACATTCCTCAATGATCGCCGTGTCACCGAAGAAATTCTTCGCGACAGCGACCAAATAACTATCGGGAAATACCAACTGCTGTTCCATAATCAGGTCGAAGAAGATCAGGATGAAGGTTCTGATTACGACGGCACGATGATTCTGAACACCAAGAAGCAAAAGCAACGTATTCAGCGGGACAGTAAGGATAAAGAAGTCGTCCGTCGGGCCGGAACATCTGTTCTTGTCGGTGAAGCGAACTCAGATTTCAAGGAATATGCCCTCGAACGCGAGGTTACCACTGTCGGCAAGGCAAAGTTCGTTCATATTAAAGTGAAGGGCTTCTTTATCTCCGGTATTCAGGCAAAAATCGTGAAGGAAGGCGCGGTCTTCAGCGTCATGAATATCGGACGCAAGGGCAAGACGCTGGTCAATGGAGAGCCGGTTGAAAACGCCTTGTTGCGCAACGGCGACCTCCTTTCCATCGGGAAATCAACATTCCGCTTTGTAGAAGCGACGAGGTAGGCCGGTGAAAATCGCGTTTATTAGTGACGTGCACGCCAACCTTGAAGCGTTGCAGGTTACCCTTGCAGACATTGAAAAGCAACATGTCGACCGAGTCCACTTTCTTGGTGACGCAGTCGGCTATGGCTCAGAGCCAAATCCCTGCGTTGAGTTGATTGCCTCAACCTGTGATATCAAACTACTCGGGAATCACGATTACGCGGCTCTCGGACTGGAAGCCCCGACGGCGTTTAATGACGTAGCCCGTGTGTCGATTGAGTGGACACTAAAAGAATTGTCATCACGAGCGACGACCGCGTTGGCTGATTTTGAAATGGAGGGAACGGATGGGGATTTCTATATGACTCATGCGTCACCCCGAACTCCGGAACTGTGGGAATATGTCCTGAATATAGAATCGGCGCGAGACCAGTTTGAACATTTTGAGCAACAAGTTGCGTTTGTCGGTCACTCTCATCTGCCGGCCTTCTTCTGTCGGCGTCCCGACGGGACAATCTCTCAGCGCTATGTAACCGAGTCGGAGTTGGACCCGGAAAGCAGGTATATCATCAATGTCGGCTCAGTCGGGCAGCCACGGGATCATGACCCACGGGCATGTTATGTTACAGTTGATAGAGACACGCAGATTATTCGCTACCATCGTGTGGAATATGATGTGTCCAAGGCGATAGCGAAGATAGAGTCACAGGGACTGCCTCAGATTCTCGGCGAGCGTTTGCTGGTCGGCAGATAAACGTACAGTGATGGCGTGACCCGCCGGTTGCGACATTTTGAAGAGCGTCAAAAAGATAAGAAGCTACGGCGAGCAAATATGGAACCGGTCATACTCGGAAAACGCGGACGATTTATCTTCTATCTGGCGCTGACAGCGCTGGTGGTCGGAGTAAAGCTCCAGTCACCTGCGGCGCTTGAGCGACTTGAGTGGAAGTTCCAGGATATCCTCTATGATTTCAAAAGCGCCGCACCGGTGTCAAAAGATGTCGTCGTTGTCAATATCGACGACCTTTCTCTGAGAGAACTGGGGCCGTGGCCCTGGAAAGAGGAAGTGACCGCAGATCTCATCGCCGCAATCGGCACGGCCAAGCCGAAATCTGTGCTACTGGACTTCCCTCTCCCGGATTATCCCAAAAAACTCCGGGCCGATTCAGGTGGTATCGCCGATCAGCTGTTTTGGATGAAAAATGTGATTGTCTCATACGATATTGTCCCTTCAGAAAAAGTCAAAGACACCGTTACGAATCCAAAATATCTCTTTCGTGACGCACTGGTAACGAATAGTGATCTCGGCAGACTCTCCAAAGAACAAGCGCTGTCAGTCCGGACGGTGTCATTGCCCGATTCAGCATCCGCAGACGCTGCGGCACGCCTCGGATTTTCGTATTCCATGGTAGACCCGGACGATGTTCTCCGTTCAGATCCGTTAGTCATGGAATATCAGGGCTATTATTACCCGTCCACTTCGCTTGCGGCCGCATCACATTATCTCAACGTCCTGCCCGAGCATATCGTTGTGCACGGGGGCTCCGAGGTCGAGCTTGGAGACCGGCTGATACCAACAAATTCCGCCGGCGAGATGCTGATGAATTTCCCTGTCGCCGGAACCGGTTTCAAGATTCTTTCTGCAAGCGATGTTCTCAATCAACGGGTGGATTTCAGTGAGTTTGCAAAGAAACTTGTGATAGTGACGCTTGGCGCTGATGCGCAGACCGAGTACTACAAGACGCCGGTCGCCAATGAAACTCCGCGGTATCTGCTGACAGCGGTGGCAATAGATAATATTCTCAAGAGGAACTATCTCCGTCGCGCAGATAGTCGCCTCGGCTGGTACATCCTCGCCCTGGTTCTCATCGGCGCTCTCAGCGCCTATACATTGCAAAGGATATCATCTCTCTACAGACTTGTCGTCGTAGCAGTCGGTCTGATAGCTCTGGCGAACATTAATTTCTTCCTGTTCTCGTCTTTTAATCTGCTGGCGAATTCTATCTATGTGGCCCTCCTGTTGACTGTCTTCCTTGTGGCGAGTCCACTGGTCGGCATTGACTACAGCTTCCTGCCTTTCCTGAGACCGAAGCCGGAAGAAAACGACGAGGAGCTTGAGTCACAAAGCAAACCACAAACTCGTGTATCGACTGTCAGTATCGTCAAGACGACGGAAAAGCAATCGCCCACCGTCGGCAGACCGGCGTTCGTCACAAAGGACTCACGGAATGAAACGGCTGCCTTCAATCACACAATGGCGACAATGTCGATTGATGAGGTCGGCAGGCAGGATGCTGCAAAAACTGTCGCGTTGAATTCGAAAACCGGAGACGCCACGCAGCATATCAACTCAGTGGATGACGTGACACCTGAAGGGACGCCTGACAACAAAACCATAGCGCTCTCAGGGGACGCATTGGACGGTTCGAAGACAATTGCGGCAAAACCGCCAGCGTTGTCCGCTGAGCAAGACGAAACAGCAATGTTTGGAGATTTGACCAGCGCTGTCGTCGACGAGCCGATTGGTGGCGAAAAGAAGGATGGACAACAGGCGGCGGATGCGCCACTGCAGTCTGAAAGCATGCCATTAGATCCGGGCGCGATTTCACTCGATAATGACTCACGGGGTACAAATCCGCCTAATGCAGAGCCAGTCGAAGAAGCTATTGAAGAAGCTGTTGCTACGCCTGCGCCACCGGCGCCGTCTGAACCCAAGCCACATATGATTACCGCTGATTCCGGCTCTCTCGGTACATCGGGAGGAGAAACGAAACAACTCGGCCGTTACAAGATTGAAGGTGTGCTCGGTAAGGGCGCGATGGGCATGGTGTACGGCGGTATCGACCCGGCCATTAACCGTAAAGTCGCGCTGAAAACAATCCGTTTGGACTTCCTCACCGACCCGGAGGAAATGGCCGAAATGCGAGAGCGTCTTTTCCTTGAGGCGCAGGCCGCAGGAAAGCTGAATCATCCGAACATCGTCACTATTTATGATGTCGGGAGCGAAGGCGCAGTGCAGTATATTGCGATGGAATTGATTGAAGGTCAGACTCTTGAAGAGATGATAAAGCGCAAGGTTAATTTCAACTTCAAAATTGTAGCGCGGATGATTTATCAGATTTGTCAGGCCCTGCAATATGCGCATGACTCAGGCATTGTGCATCGCGACATCAAGCCGGCAAATATCATGGTTCTGCCTGACTATTCTATCAAGGTTATGGATTTCGGAATTGCGCGCGTTGAGTCTTCGAGTATGACCAAGACCGGCGTGGCGATGGGCACACCGAATTACATTTCCCCTGAGCAATTGCAAGGCAAGAAGATTGACGGTCGCTCGGACCTCTTCAGTCTGGGCATTGTCTTCCATGAGATGCTGGTCGGGGAGCGTCCGTTCAAGGGCGACAACCTGACGAGTCTGATTTACAGCATCGCCAACACCGACCCGGAAGCGCCGTCAAAGAGCAATCCACGCATCCCACCGCTGTTCGACCATATCGTGTCGCAATCACTCAAAAAAGACCCGAACGAACGCTACCAGCGCGCCAGTGACATCAGCGCGGCGCTGGCAGACTTTGTGCAGTCATTTGCCACACGGTAGATTTTAGGTCTTTTGCGGAAAGCTCGTCGCTACGCTTCTCAGCTACTCTTGAGTCGCAGAATCCGCTTCGTCGTCAATCACACTTTCAACCAGCGATAGCGCTACACCGGAGAGCATGGCTTCGACACCGAGCTGGGTGAAGTCGCCGGTGATGAGGTCACGGTTGAGTTCGGCGTACAATGAGCAAAAACCGGAGCGTTCGACCACAATGCCGGAAAGCTTGCCACTGCTCTCAGTAACGAAAGTGACTTCACCGAGTTCATTGGATATCACATATGCCGAGCAATTGTGTAGTTGTAAATGAGCGCCATGCGCATAGGCGACAATCAGGGCGCCGCGTTTTTTGCCAAGCTGTGTTTTTGGATAGATGACCAGTGATAGCGCCTCTTCGCTGTCCACGGCGCCCACACGGATTCGATAACTTTCAGAATCATGTGTGACTTTTTTCGCGCCCAGCGCCGTGGCAATTTCTGCAATTTGTTCTTTGGTGAAGTCCGCCATCGTTCCGTTCCGATTCCATTAAGCGCCGGTTGAGCCGGGATTATCAGATTTGGTGTCGTCACTCTTTGGCGCCGGAGGAGTTGACGGCTTCGGCGCTTCGTCGGGTTCGTCCATTACCTTCTTTAGTTCATCAGAGGTCTCACTGACAGCGCTCCGAAACTCTCGAATACCCTTGCCGAGTCCGCGCGCCAATTCCGGTAAACGCTTGGCTCCGAAAAGCAGCAAAATCACCAGCGCAATAAGAATCATCTCCGGAACACCGGGCATTCCAAGAGCCAGCAATGGCTTAGTAAACAGTATCGTGTCAAACATTATGTCGCCTCCATCCTTTTCCAGGGAGCAGTGAGTAATCGTCTCTGTCCGTCTTTACCCTGTTACAAATACCACCACTTAAAATAGACGATTACCAGAATCATCGTCAACACGGAAACAAAGTTTATCTTAATATGCAAGCCAAACGAAACAGTCAGCGCCCAGAGGTCCAGCGTTGTTGTATCCCAACCGATTTCGAATGCCCGTGAAAACAATACTTTTGCGGCGCCGTCAGGCAAAAACTGCCCGATAATATCACCGACAAGACCACCGACTATTGCCGCCAGTAATAGCGAGAATATGATAAATGTCTTGTCGCGTGTCTTCAGCGAAGTCATCGGCGCTCCTCTATAGTCCTCTCTCTATTACTTCCGTAGCTCTATGCCGCCGAGCTATTCCCTACTCTATCCCCGGCAAGAGAATCGCGCAATGATTCAAACACCAGCAGACCGTCATCAGAACCCAGAATACCATCTGCGGCGCGCTCCGGGTGGGGCATCATGCCCAGCACATTGCCTGCGGCGCTGATAATCCCCGCTATTGAATTACGCGAGCCATTGGGATTGGTTGCCTCGTTCACATTGCCTTCTCTATCACAGTACCGAAAAACAACTCGATTGTTGTCTTCGATTTCGGCCAGTTTCTTGTCATCGACATAGAAATTACCCTCACCATGCGCTATCGGGACTCGAATCACTTGATGCTGTTGGTAGCGCGATGTAAACGGTGTCTCGCTATTTTCGACCCGCAAATATGTCCACTGCCCCAGAAACCTCAGCGACCGGTTACGAATCAAAGCGCCGGGCAGAATTGCTGATTCAGTCAACACCTGAAAACCGTTGCAGATTCCCAGCGCGAAACCACCTTCGGCGACAAATCGTTTCACGGCAGACATAATTGGTGAGAATTGTGCAATAGCGCCACCACGTAAATAGTCACCGTAGCTGAAGCCACCCGGAAGAACTACCAAATCAAAACCGGACAACTCAGTTTCCTGGTGCCAGACATACTCGACTTCTTCGTTCAGACAGTATTTAACCGCCGAATAGGAGTCATGGTCGGAATTGGATCCCGGAAATGTAATTACCGCTACGCGCATTGCTCATTCCCCTGCGTAATCAGGATTTGCTTTTGGATGTCCACTGGATTTCGAATTTCTCAATGACCGGATTCGCCAGCGCTTTCTCGCTCAGCTCCTTGAGTTGACGTTCGGATTCAGCGCTGTCGTCGGCCAGTTCAATTTCATAGAACTTGCCCGCACGCACTGAGACGGCCTTGTCGTAGCCCATCGTCGCCAGCGATTTCTGGATTGTGACACCCTCAGGGTCAAGGACTTCGTCTTTGAAGCGCACATAGACAACCGCTTTGGTTGTTTGCCGCGCTTGCTCTTTGGTTTCAGTCATATTGGTTCTTCGACCTGTTGTTTTGCGACTCTTGTTTTGATTTCGCGTGAGAGCGCCAGCTTGCGGCGCTACTCATCGCCGTTGTTTTTCGTACGCACAACCAGACCAACGGCTTTGTCGTAGAGCCGGTAGCCCTCGCGCGTCAGCCCATATAAGATATAGATTGCAAGCAAGGGGAACAAGACAAGCCGGTAATTCAAAAAGGCCCCGATAGCGGCCAGAACAAGCAGTCCTATCTTCGGCAAATCCGCCCGCGAGGGCTTGTCGGGAAAAACATCATACTCCACTTGCGAGACCATTAGCGCCGAAAAGAGAATCACCATCCCGACCAGATACTCGGCATACTCCAATGAACCCCAAATCTCATAGCTGAAAATCACATAGGTCACCAATCCCAGGGCCGCCGCCGGCACAGGCAAACCGAGGAAGTTTTTCTTTTCGTCTGATTGGGCGAGGAGGTTGTAGCGCGCCAATCGGTAGCTTGCGGCCATAATAAAGACAACACTGATTATCCAGCCCCATTGCCCCATGCCCTTGAGCTTGACTGCATAGACGAGAAACGCCGGTGCAATGCCAAAGGACGTGAAATCCGCCAGTGAATCCAGCTCTACACCAAAATCAGAATGCGCTCCGGCCAGACGCGCTACTTTGCCATCGAGAATATCCAGAAATGCCGCCAGCAAAATAAAGCGACAGCCAACCAGAATCCCTTCACCACCCTGTGAAACAGAGATAATAGCGATAAAGCCACAGACAAGATTGCCCATGGTGAAAATCCCGGGGAATATCCCCCGGAAATCCCGGCGCCGTGCCTCGTCCTGAACTGGCTCTATCTCATTCACAATCACAACCTACGATTTTGTTTCAGCTTCCGCATTAGAAAAGGCGCCCTCACTAACGTTTCCCCCACCGCTGTCTGCGGGGACAAGATTCGCGAGGACAGTCAAGCCGCCTTTGACTTTGTCTTTGGGTTTGACACAAATCTCGGCGTTTTCCGGAACAAAGACTTCTACTCTTGAGCTGAACTTTATCATGCCGAACTTCTCACCCCGCCTGACTTTCTGTCCCTGTTCGAGACGACAGACAATCCGTCGCGCAAGTAGTCCGGCGATTTGTTTGCAGACCACCAAACCCTGCGCGGACTTGATGCCGATTTCGGTGCGCTCATTGTCCTCGGAGGCCTTGTCCACAAACGCGGCGTGGAACTTGCCCGGGCAGTATTTGGAGAATGCCACTTCGCCGACGATTGGTGTCCAGTTGACATGCACATCGAAGACATTCAAAAAAATAGCAATTTTCCAGACCGGCGTGTCAAACCCCGGATAGGATTCGAGACGTTTGATATACAACGCAACACCGTCAGCCGGTGAAATGACTGCATTGTCCGGCGCTTCTGATTCACGCTCCGGTGAACGGAAAAAGTAGGCAAAGAACAACCCGAGGACAAAGAACACTATAGCAAGTATCACCGGCCAAAAACTACCGAGCAGATAGTGTCCACCGAGGCAAACCAGCGCGGTCATGAATGCGCCGAAGACAAATGGGAATCCATCTCTTTCCATTTTGTTGCGCCCGTTCGTATCAGGTTTTCAGAACCCGTTCAACAATTTGTTTGGCGTTCTTCAGGTAATAATCAAGCGTGAACAATTCTTCTATCTCATCGACGCTCAGATGTTTTGTCACATCGGGGTCGGCGCTGATACACTCTCTGAATGAGCCGTCAGTGTCATGCGCTTTCATCGCATTGCGCTGGACTATCAGGTATGCGTCCTCACGACTGCCGATTTTGGCGGTCAGTTTCAGCAGAAGCCGTTGTGAGAACACAATCCCACCCCGGAAGTAAATGTTCTTGAGCATTTGCCTTTTGTCAATCACCAGACCGGAGAGCAACTCATTGAACTTGGCCAGCCCATAGTCGGCGAGAATCGTGGAATCCGGAATCGTAATCCGCTCCACCGAGCTATGGGCAATATCACGCTCATGCCACAGCGGCACATTCTCCATTGAACTGAGCGCATAGCCGCGCATCAGCCGCGCAATCCCGGTCAGGCGCTCAGCGGTGATGGGGTTTTTCTTATGCGGCATTGCCGAGGAGCCCTTCTGGCCTTTGGCAAAGCCCTCCTGCATCTCGCCGATTTCCGAGCGCTGGAGATT
>CAZFAL010000018.1:17411-24170 GCA_964516945.1 uncultured Ignavibacteriales bacterium | reverse complement strand
GTTGAGACAGTCGGTTCGGCAGTGACAACGTTCGAACCGGGTCAGCGTGTTTCGGTTATTCCCGACGGTACTGCTCATGTGTATGAAGGAACTTATGCCGAATACTGCAATATCTCCGAAGAATGGCTGACACCAACACCGGATAATCTCAGCGATGAAGAGTCTGCGGCGTTATGGATGGCGTATCTAACATCATGGGCCTGTTTAATTGATTTTGTCGGAGCGAAGAAGGGTGATGTGGCGCTTGTCACTGCGGCGAGTTCGTCACTCGGAGCGCCGACATTCCAGATTCTCAAACGCGAAGGAATGACTTCAATAGCCACTACTCGCACCAGCGAAAAAGTCGAGCGCATCAAAAACTCCGGCGCTGATTTCGTCATTGACACTTCACAAGAAGATATTGTCGAGCGCGTCAAAGAGATTACCGATAACACAGGCGCCAACGTCGCCTACGACTGTATCGGTGGACCGAACATCAAGAATCTGGTCAAGGCGCTGGCATTCGGCGGAACGATTGCGCTCTATGGCATGCTCGACAGCCGTCCGATGGACTTGAATCCGATGGATTTGATGGGCAAACGCGCCAGTGTCTGCGGGTTTATCATCTTCCATTCGCTGGCAAATCCCGAAGTCCGTGAACGGGGAGTGCGTTATGTACATGAGGGTGTCAAATCCGGCGCATTCAAGCCGCTTATAGACAAAGTGTTTCCATTTGAAAAGATTGCCGGGGCGCATGAGTACATGCAAAGCAATCAGCAGGTGGGGAAAATTGTCATTTCATTAAAATAGCGCCCGTAATTGGCTATCCTGCCACACTGGCCACCAATATTCTATTCAACATTCTGCGCTCTGCGCCGATTCTATAAAGGTGGACATAGCTGTTATTGACCTGGGTATCCTCCTCCGTCCACAGATTGGTCGCCTGACCAGAAAGTGATACAGACGTGTTGTTGTTTTGAAAGGTGTTCGGAATGGCGAAAGTATTGATTGTCGATGACGAAGAAATGATTTGCGATTTGCTCAAGCGCTCTCTCGCTATTGAGGGGTTTGATACTGATACCGCCGGGAATGGCCTGATTGGTTTGCAGAAATGCGCGGAAGGTAACTTCGATTTGGTGATTTCTGATATTCTGATGCCGGAGATGGACGGCATCACCATGATGGAAAAAATCAAGGAAGGGCGCCCTGAATTGCCGATCATTCTGATAACCGGTTACGCCAAACAATACACCGCGCGCAAAGCGACCGAAGCCGGCGCCAGTGATTTCCTGACGAAGCCGTTTCGCAATGCCGAAATCATCACAGCGGTGCGCAAAGCGCTAAACATCCCACAGGAGGCCTGAGCCAGTCTGTTTGCCTAACGCTGGTGAGGGCGATGACGATGAGTAATATCGCCTGAACCCCAGACGCGCTTCTTGACTTTGGGATCACCATAGTAGGTAATATCACCTGAGCCCTTAATGTCCGCATCCAGAAAATCATCAACTGCCACACCGACATCACCGCTGCCTTTGATTGAAATATAGGCCTCCCTGGCCACCAGTTTTTTGGCGTCAATATCTCCTGAACCGCGAATGTCCACTTCGAGGTCTTCCACTTCACCTGACAGTGTTACGTCACCTGATCCGAAAATAGAAATCGAAAGTTCTTTGCCATTGAGACCGGACGCTCGTATATCCGACGCTCCCTTAAGATTAAGTTCCTCAAGGTCAGGCATTGTTATCTCGAGGCGGCTCCCAATACGGGTGTTGACAGAGTATCCGTCCGCAAAATCAACATACAATGTTCCATGACGCACCTCAGTTTCCAGTAACTCGAGCAAGTTGTCATCCGTTTCAACCGTTACCGAGAATGACTCGCCGATAGTGATGTCAAGGTCACTACTGCCTTTGATTTGAATGGAGTTGAAGTCCTCAAGGTCACGTATCTCGGTGGCCAGCTTACCGGAGCCCTTGACTCGCTTGCCCTTTCCCCAATGCCACCAGTCGGCGCTGGCCGGTTGGGCGCTCGAGAGCAGAAAGAGCGCGAGCAGGCCGATGAACATTGCCTTATGAGAGTGATTGTTTTTCATGTGTCAGTATTCCTCCTACCTGATGACTAATGTGATGACGTTTTTGTTTGTGGCGCTGAAAATCATGTTTCAAGCGACTTATGGCGCCTGTCCGGTTACTCTATCTTTATTGACGATGAGAAAAACTAAAAGTTTCGTTTTTCAGGAACTCATCTCCCTGCTGGTGTGGGAAAGCGCTAAACCCTGAATCAACAAAGAGGATAGACGTCCTGACTCGGGAATTTCATGAAGAGTGTATTCTAATTGGTTGCAAATAAACAGATTACACTTTTCACACGTTATCCACACAACTTTTTAACATAATGCCGGATAGAGAGACCAATAATTGCGATTTTTCTAATTATCCGAGTGTCAAAGAGTTAGCGGAAACTCGCAAA
The DNA here is from genome assembly GCA_964516945.1 of uncultured Ignavibacteriales bacterium. Taxonomy (GTDB): domain Bacteria; phylum Zixibacteria; class MSB-5A5; order GN15; family JACZUZ01; genus JAJRPJ01. The sequence continues at coordinate 21,722 of CAZFAL010000018.1, read as the reverse complement.
ATATACAACCTTTTGTGTTGACTCGATTCAATTCAACTATATTTTGTGTCCTTACGGCATCGACGATGCGGATTAGAGAGCAGGTACTGAGAGACCCTCCCCACCCGGTCAATGCGAACAAAAGCTTAATAGAGGGCGCTTTTACCAAAGCATATTTCCCCTACTCCCGATGCGGCTCTTGCGGGTCGTATCCCGCAAACTCCGGATGATGAATTCGTGAGATTCGCGAGGTTTCGTGAGATTCGCAATGGGAGCAGAGGAGCGTTCCGCCCTGTGACGGGACTGCTGTGTTTTACGCCCACAGAAAGTGGCATATCGACCTCTCTGTTAAGCTCCAGAAACCAAAGACGAGAAGTAGCAAAATTATTTTTACGATTGCGGTAGGACTGAAACGAGTCACAAACAATGAAGCAGACGCTATCAAGGATAGCATAGGGAAGACGGTTCTCAGCGCTGGCAGGGATAAGCCAAAGCAGGAGCGCCGCCACTATGTGTTTCACTATGTGTTTCCCCGGTAGACGCGGTTGTTCCGTCAGTATCTCATTAGTCATAGCACAGTCGTGATGATAAACAACAAAGGAGTGTGACACCACAATGCGTATAGATCGTAGATATACCTCACCCGGGAAATCCCCCTATGACTCGCTGAACTTTGTCCCGCGACGATCTGAAATTCGCAACCCCGACGGCTCGGTTGTCTTTGAGCAGTCGGATATTCAGGCCCCGGAGAACTGGTCGCAGGTGGCTGTTGATATTCTGGCGCAGAAATACTTCCGCCGCGCCGGTGTGCCGCTGACAAACGCAGACGGCTCACCAAAACTTGATGATTCCGGCAAGCCGGTCACCGGTGGTGAACATGACGCCCGTCAGGTCTTTGACCGTCTGGCCGGCTGCTGGCGCGCCTGGGGCGAGGAGCATAACTACTTCGATTCCAAAGAGGACGCCGAGGCCTATGAGGATGAAATGCGCTATATGCTGGCGCATCAAATCGGCGCGCCGAATTCCCCGCAGTGGTTCAACACCGGTTTGTATCACGCCTATGGTATCAGTGGTGTGCCACAGGGGCATTATTACGTAGACCCGCAGACTGAAGAGCTCGCCCGCGCCAAGAACGCCTATGAGCGTCCGCAACCGCACGCCTGTTTTATTCAGCGGGTTGAAGACGACCTCGTCAATGAAGGCGGCATCATGGATCTTTGGACCCGTGAGGCGCGTCTGTTCAAATTCGGCTCCGGCACCGGCTCGAATTTCAGTTTTGTGCGTGGCGCAGGTGAGCCGCTTTCCGGCGGTGGTGTTTCCTCGGGACTGATGTCATTTTTGAAAATCGGTGACCGCGCCGCCGGAGCCATTAAGTCCGGCGGGACGACCCGACGCGCCGCAAAGATGGTCTGTCTTGATTTGGACCATCCGGATGTCGAGGAGTTCATCAACTGGAAAGTAGTTGAAGAACAAAAAGTCGCCGCGCTGGTCGCCGGCTCACAATTGATTCGCAAAAGATTAGATCAGATGTTCGACGCCGCACAGGCAATGACAAAGGAAGGTCAGGAAGCATATGAAACGGATCTTAAGAAGAACAAGCCACTTGCGAAACTTGTCGCTGAATCGCTCAGGATGGGCGTCCCTGAGGGCTATATCAAGAAGACGCTGGAGCTGGCGTCTCAGGGAATCAGCAAACTCGATTTCCAAACCTACACAACAGACTGGGACTCCGATGCGTACCTGACTGTTTCCGGACAGAATTCAAACAACTCTGTCAGAATCCCGAATGAGTTTTTCGATGCGCTCAAGAGTGATGGTAACTGGGAACTCAAACGGCGCTATGACGGCGCAGTCTCAAAGACATTGCGCGCTGAAGACCTCTGGAGTCAGGTGACCTACGCCGCCTGGGCCTGCGCCGATCCGGGTGTGCAATATGATTCGACTATCAATGAATGGCACACCTGCCCGAATGACGGTCGTATCAACGCTAGCAATCCCTGCTCGGAATATATGTTCCTCGATGACACCGCCTGCAATCTGGCGTCGGTCAATCTGACCAAGTTTTTGCGCGAGGATGGCGATCTGGACGTTGCGGGGTTCCGTCACGCCTGTCGTTTGTGGACAATGACACTGGAAATCTCGGTGTTGATGGCCTCATTCCCGAGCAAAGAAATTGCTCAGAAAAGTTATGACTATCGCACGCTCGGCCTGGGCTATGCGAATCTCGGCACCGTGCTGATGCGCATGGGGATTCCCTATGACAGCGCCAAAGGCCGGGCGATTTGCGGCGCGATTACCGCAATTATGACCGGTGAATCCTACGCGGTTTCAGCGGAGATGGCCGCCGAGCTAGGGACTTTTGCGCGCTATGAAGCCAATCGTGAGCCGATGTTGCGTGTGATTCGCAATCATCGTCGCGCGGCCTACAATGCCTCCAAGAGTGACTATGAAGGGCTGACCAACACCCCGGTGGGCATTGACCCGTCAATCTGCCCGCAATATCTGGTGGAAGCCGCGCGCTCCCGCTGGGATGAGGCGCTTGAACTGGGTGTCAAACACGGCTATCGCAATGCGCAAACAACGGTGATTGCGCCGACAGGCACAATCGGATTGCTGATGGATTGTGACACCACCGGTATCGAGCCGGACTTCTCATTGGTCAAGTTCAAAAAACTCGCCGGTGGCGGGCATTTCAAGATTGTCAATCAGTCTGTGCCGTTGGCTTTGCGTAAACTTGGCTATACCGGCGCTGAGATTCAGGGCATCATTGATTATTGCCTCGGCAGGCAAACACTTAAGGGCGCTCCCTATATCAATCATGAAACACTCAGCGCCAAGGGTTTCACACCCGACGCGCTCGCTCAATTAGAAAAGACACTCGACAACGCCTTTGAACTGAGTTTTGTTTTCAATAAATATGCGCTGGGCGAGGAGTTCTGCCGCAATGGACTCGGGTTCAGCGCAGAACAACTTGATGAGCCGGGTTTTGATATGCTTGCGGCGCTTGGGTTTTCCGAGCGGGAGATTCGCGCGGCGAATAATTACTGTTGCGGGACAATGACGCTTGAAGGCGCGCCATATCTAAAAACCGAACATCTGCCGGTCTTTGATTGCGCCAACAAATGCGGGCATATCGGTCAGCGCTATATCCATCATCGCGCGCATATCGGCATGATGGCCGGCGCACAGCCGTTTATTTCCGGGGCTATCAGCAAGACTATCAATATGCCGGCGGAGTGTTCGCTCAAGGATGTTTCGGATTCCTATCTCGAGGCCTGGGAGTTGTCAGTTAAGGCGGTGGCGTTGTATCGTGACGGCTCAAAACTCTCACAGCCGTTGAGCGCTACATTTGATTTGGAAATGGAAGCCGACGAAGAGCAGACTCAAACAGCTCCGGCAGAACAAACTCCGGTTACACAAGTAGTGACTGAAATCTCAACGGAACAGGCGCCTGTAGCGCATCGTAAACCGACGCCGTCACCGTCATGGAACCCGAACAAGGTCATTCGTCACAAGCTTCCGTATCGCCGTAAAGGATATACACAGAAGGCGGTTGTCGGGGCGCACAAGGTGTATTTGCGCACCGGTGAATATGAAGACGGCACACTGGGAGAGATTTTCCTCGATATGCATCGTGAGGGAGCGGCGTTCAGGAGCATTATGAACTGCTTTGCGATTGCCGTGTCACTGGGGTTGCAGCATGGTGTGCCGCTTGAGGAGTTTGTTGACGCCTTTATCTTTACCCGCTTCGAGCCGAACGGCATGGTCAAGGGCAACGATAAAATCAAAATGACGACATCGATTATCGATTACATTTTCCGTGAACTGGCGATTACCTATTTAGACAGGACAGACCTGGCGCATGTTTCGCAGGAAGATATTCGTATCGATGCGATGTCGCCAAAGAAGGACGAAGTGGATTCTGCGAGTGATGTCGGCGCTGTTGATGATCCGCGTGTGAAAGATATGCCGGTGAATCCTGATGATGACGGCGCGGATGGCGCCAATGACGCGAATAGCTCAAATGACTCAAACGGGGGCGCTGAGGCGTCGCTGATTGCTACGGATGTGACAGTTTCAGAATCTGTTTCAGTGACCGAAATCACCGGCGCCATGCAAACGGCGCGTCACGAACGCTCCCGTGTAGCAGTGCAGGCGCAAATTGCGCGATTGAAGGGCTATGAGGGTGATGTCTGCCGTGAGTGCGGCTCATTCACGCTGGTGCGTAACGGCTCCTGTCTCAAATGTGAGACCTGTGGCGCAACATCGGGCTGTTCCTGAGGTGTTCCACATGATAAAACACAGGACGTAGAATACAGAATCAGTACCGGA
>CAZFAL010000018.1:6009-17311 GCA_964516945.1 uncultured Ignavibacteriales bacterium | reverse complement strand
CTGAGGTGTTCCACATGATAAAACACAGGACGTAGAATACAGAATCAGTACCGGAGAATGGGCACAGCGCGCTGTGCCCCTTTCACCGGTAAGACACGATTTGTCATCGTAGGAGCGGGGTTTCCCCGCCTTCTCTCGACACATAGATTCTGCCTGAACGGACAAAGGCGCCGAAACGACGCCCCTACAATACGAAATAGACTGCCGACTATGTTCAATAACTTGTGCGACAACCTGTGCAACAACTTATGAACTCCGAACCCGAAACTGACTTCTCAGAATGCCAGACGATCTTTATTGATCAGGTCTTTCCGTCAATGGTCAATCATTACGGTACATTGTTTGGCGGGATCGCGCTCCAATGGATGGACAAAGCCGCATGGGTGATTAGCACCCGCTATGCGCGTCGCACAATGGTGACGGTTGCCGTTGACCAGATTATTTTCAAAGAGCCGATTGCACAGGGCAGTATGGTGGAATTGCGCGCGCGCATCGAAAAAGTTGGTAACACCTCAATTACATCATTCGTCGAAATGTATTGTGAAAGCCCGCTGACCGGGACACGCAAACTGGCCACCACCGGTAAGTTTGTGATGGTGGCGCTGGATGAAGACGGCCAGCCCAGCGCTGTGAAGCGCGCATAACTACTCACACTTGCCATTAGCGCCTTCTTGCGAGTATCTTAATTTTCATGAGTCAGGATAGAAAACGCCAGCGAGTGTATGCCAACGGTAAGCGGGTGACGTTTGTGCGGCGCTACTCCGGTCGGCTGGTAGTCGCATCCATCATCCTGCTCGGCGCAGTGTTTTCTTTCACCTGGTCCGGATTCTCAGATAACTCAGATGTTACCAGTTTGTCTGCGAGACGCATTCCCGCAAGAGTGATTTCACTGGCCCCCTCGGTGACCGAGTTGATCTTTGCGCTGGGCGTTGATTCGCTTCTCGTTGCGGACACTCGCTATTGCAAATACCCGCCTGCGGCGGACACGTTGCCGGAAGTCGGCGGGTTTCTGGATCCGAATCTGGAGATGATTGTCTCGCTGAATCCCGATTTGGTAGTATTGCTGAAAGAGCATGATGACCTGCAGAACAAACTCAAAAAACTGCATATCCCAATTCTGGCAGTTGACCATCAAACAATTGAAGGAATACTGGAATCATACACACAACTCGGAGTCCGGCTCGGCGCAAGCGCCAAGGCGGACAGTCTCGCGAAACAACAACGAGAGCATATTGCGCGCATCATGAAACTAACGGCAGGTTTGAACCATCCCCGGGCGTTGGTGTCAATTGGCCACAGTGATAAGCCGGATGTTATCCGCAGTGTCTATGCCGCCGGTAATGAGGGATTCTATTCGGAACTGGTGCGTCTGGCCGGTGGAGTGAACGTTGTCAAAGAAGATAATGTGCGCTATCCGATACTCGGTCCTGAATCAATCCGGGCGCTGAAACCGGATATTATTCTCGATTTGTTTCCCGGAGCCGGGAGTGGTTCTCAGGTGGACTCACGGTTTGTGCAGAATCAATGGCGCTCATTGTCAGATATCCCGGCGGTGAGAAACAATCGGGTCGTTGTCCTTGAGGGTGGCTTTTTTGTTATTCCGGGGCCACGGTTTATTCGCATTCTTGATGAATTCGTCAAAGCGCTGCATCCTGAAGTTGATATCTCGCTTGTTTTGCGCCAGTAGCTCTGTCGCCGGTATCGTCAGCGCGCCAGCGTTTTGTTATCGGGACTTTCTCTTGTATCTTCTGATTTATGACTACTCCTTCCTCTCATGAGTCGGAATCATCTCGCTCACACACGAATACCCTGCTGAATGTCGAACAACTCTCGGTAGATCTCGCCGGAGCGCTGATATTACGGGAGGTTTCATTCAAACTTACTGACGGAGAGTTTGTCGTGGTTGTTGGTCCGAACGGGGCGGGCAAAACTACATTGTTGCGCACACTACTCGGAGCCACGCCACTGTCCGATGGAAGAATTTCTCTTGCGGGTTCGGATGTCAGCGAATATAGCGTAGTCGCGCGCGCGCAGTTTATGAGCTATGTCCCACAGGGCCGGGATGTGCCCGCCGGTTTTACAGTACGGGAGTTTGTCGAAATGGGGCTCTATGCGCAGGGGTATCGGTTTGCTCTGACAGAGCCACTGGCGGAGACATTGCAAATGACACTTCAGCAAACGGGACTGACAGCGCTGGCTGACCGCTTTCTGGAAACACTTTCAGGCGGTGAACTGCAACGCGCCTATCTTGCCGCGGCGCTGATTCAGAATGCGCGCATCATGCTCCTCGATGAGCCGACAACTTTTCTCGACCCGGCGCATCAGCGGGAAATGGTCTCAATTCTCACACAGGCGCGCAAAGAGAATCCGGCTCTCAGCGCCATGATAGTGACACATGATTTGAACCTCGCTGTCTCATTTGCCGACAGGATTCTGACGCTCAAGGATGGAGCTGTTGTTTTTGACGGAGCGCCGCAGGAGTTTTGTGATGAGCGACGTTTGTATGATATTTATCAGACAACAATGCGTCTGGTTAAAGATCCCCAAAGCGACAAACCGCTCATCCTGCCTGCGCTGATTAGTGACACTGAAAGCAAGCATGGAGGGGAGGCAGCGCTGTGAACGGGAAAAGTCTGACTGTTCGCATTGTTGTCACGCTGGCTATCGCGTTACTGGCGTTACTATACTCACCATTGCTCGGTGTGACGCAGATTTCATTGGCGGATATGTTCAATGGTTCATTGACGGATAGTCAGCGGACAATACTCTTTGATGTCCGTCTGCCACGTGTTGTGCTTGGCTTTCTCGCCGGTGGTTCGCTGGCGCTTGGCGGCCTCGTGTTTCAATCATTGCTCCGCAATCCGCTGGCGACCCCCTTTACCCTCGGTATTTCCTCCGGGGCCTCACTTGGCTCGGCGCTGTACTTTCATCTCGGTGTTATCTGGTCATTATTCGGTCTGTCCGGCGCTACATATCTGGCGTTTGTCGGCGCGACAGTCGCCACTGTCATTGTCTTCGCTATCGCCAATCGGGTGGGACGGCGCAACAATGTGACATTGCTGTTGGCGGGAGTGGCGGTGACATTTTTCTTTTCGAGTGTGATACTCTTTGCGCAATACGCCGCTGACTTTACGGCCGTATTCAAAATGATCCGCTGGGTGATGGGTGGGTTGAGTGTTGTCGGCTATGATGAAGTTCTGACTCTCGTCCCGTTTGCTGTTCTCGCGCTTGCGGTGGCTATCTGGAAGTCTCCGGAGCTGAACCTGATTGCCACCGGTGATGACATCGCGCTCAGTCGAGGTGTGGATGTTAGCGCTACAGTCCGCATGTTCTATCTGACATTGACATTGGTGATAGGCGCCACCGTAGCGCTTGTCGGACCGATTGGCTTTGTCGGCATCATGGTCCCGCAATCGGCGCGTCTACTGTTTGGCGCAGACAACCGACTGCTGACGCCGCTCAGTTTTGTTCTCGGTGGTGCGTTTCTCGTGACCTGCGACACCGGCGCGCGTCTGTTGCTGGCGCCGGCGGAACTGCCGGTGGGAATTATCACCGCCCTGCTCGGCGGACCGTTCTTCCTCTGGCTGTTGGTTCGCTCACGGGGAGGAATGGCAAAACCCTGACTATGTATGCCTGGTGAAAAAGCCATACAGGGTTGCGTCAGGTCTTGCGATGGCGCTTTTTTCCTGTCGTGTGACCCGATGCTTTCACTGGGGCAATATTGTTGGGTGGCCGTGTCGGGGCTTGACACGACAGGTGAATTGATGCATCACGTTTTTTGGGTTAACCTTTTGGGTGAAGCTATTGGGTGAAACTTGTGGGTGAAACTCGTGACTCAAGTGTAGTGGCGTCGCTTGCGGCGCCTTGGTTGATTACGCGAGGATGTTGGCATGTGCGAACAAGGCCGGGCAAGCCCGGCCACTACGACTGTTGTTACAACCGTTTCTTGACTTCAAATATATCAGATCCCAAAAGCGGGGAACGTACCTGCGAAAAATAAAGCGCCTTCTATCATAAACTCATACATAGATTTGTGACATACTGACATACAAAGGAAACACTGTGGCATCGAAATCAGCCCCAAAAACCCTATCTCCAACAAAGCGCTACTGGCTTTTCAAATCCGAGCCATCCGGCTATTCAATTGACGATCTACGGTCAGCGCCAAAGAAAACAGACCATTGGGACGGAGTGCGTAACTATCAGGCGCGAAATTTCCTGCGCGATGAAATCAAAAAAGGCGACGGCGTATTGTTCTATCATTCACGTATCCCCGAACCGGCGGTTGTCGGCGAATGTGTTGTTACACGTGATGGATATCCGGATTACACGGCTTTTGACTCACGGGAAAAACATTTCGATCCCAAAAGTGACGCCAGCGCGCCACGTTGGTTTATGGTCGATATCAAATTCAAGAAGAAATTCAAACAGCCGGTCACGTTGAATCAAATCAAACAAACGCCGGGTCTGGAGCAGATGATGGTTGCGCAAAAGGGTTCGCGCCTCTCAATTCAGCCGGTGACTGAGAGCGAATGGACGATAATTCTGCAACTTGCCGGTGAAAATGGATAGTTACACCAGAATCAGCCCTGGTCCGGCCGACCAACTGTTGCCACCTTGTTCAGGTCACTCTGCACAAGAAACCAGACAGCAGGTGAGAACACAATCCAGAGAATAAAGATAAGCCAGACTTCATAGCGCCCCTGATTCCACTTCTCATAGAGCTGTGAATACTTGAACTGGGCATACAGGTTGGCAATTGGGATGAACAGAAGCACTGTCCACAGCTCCGGCGCCGCGTCTTCATCCTGCGCGAGGTATTGTAACTCACGCGCAGTTACCAAAAACCAATAGATGGAGTACAATCCCAGTGTAATTATCATCAGGCCTATTTGTTTGCCCATACTGCGATATTTTACTTCGGTTTTTGCGTATGTGTTGCCAACTTGTTGTTCTGCAGTCATCAATTCCTCCTGAATGCGTCTTATGCTGTAGTTGCCGACAGTTTAGATTCCTTGCCAGAGCGCTTAGAACACAAGTGTCATAGTAAGTTCTTTACCGTCACGATCAACAACAACTGTCGTCGAATCGCCCTTGTGAAACTTGGCCAGCGCCGCCATATAGGCGTAAATGTCATCGATCGCATACTCACCCAGTTTCACCACCGTATCACCGGCCAGAATCCCTGCATGATCCGCCGACTTGTCTGCAGTGACTCCGTCGATGTGCAATCCTTTTTCTTCCCAGGTATAATCGGGCATGACACCCAACGTGACCGAAAAGCGCGGCGACTTGCCGGGCGCGTCATCTTTGGTGCGTGTGAAGGCAAGTTTGTCATGTCCGGCGGCAAAGCGCTCAATACATGAAGCGACAAATCCAAGAACTTCCGCCTCGCCTGAGAAATTAATCAGGTCTACATCATCCGTCGGCTTATGGTACTGTTTGTGCCCTCCGGTAAAAAAGAACAAGGTCGGAATTCCGACATTGTAGAAGGCGGTATGGTCTGACGGACCTACACCGGACTCACTGGTTGTGATTTTGAAATCTCCTGAATAATTCTCGAAATACTCTTTGAACGCCGGTGATGTACCGACTCCCTGCACCGGAAGTCCCTTTTTTTCCCGCAGTCGGCCTATCATATCCATATTGATCATGAATGAGATGTTCTCTTTATCGACTGTGGGATGCTTGGCGAAGTAATTTGAACCGAGTAGTCCGGCTTCCTCACCGGAAAATGCCAGAAACAACAAAGAATAATCCAGGTCAGCTTTCTTTGCGGCAAAGTAACGAGCCATCTCAATCACTCCGGCCGTACCGCTGGCATTGTCATCAGCGCCGTTGTGAATCTGTGGCTCTTTGCCGGTATAGAGTGACCCGGAACCGGGTCCGCCCCAACCGAGGTGATCATAGTGCGCGCCGACAACAATAATTTTCTTGTCCGCGCCAGGTTTACCGCCTTTCAGGAAACCAATAACATTATGGCCGGTTGATTTGATGCGTTCAAGGTCTACATTTCCGGAGATTCCCGCGTCAGCCAGAGCTTCCGGAGTTGGGCGCTCACTGTCAAACACTGTTCTCTTCAGGAAAACAATCGGGATATCACGTTCGGCCGGATGAGCCCGCATCCGATGCGGCAGGATATCATCCTGATCTTCAGGGGTGAAAAAGAAAATGCCGCTGACACCATGTTTAGTCGCTTCAGCGATTTTCGCGTCAATTGTTGCAACCTCATAGTATGGCGAGTGTGGTTCGTTGCCGTCCGGCGCAAAGCGTTCAATCAACACCGGCTTGCCCTCAACTTCCCTGCCTGCATAGTCATGATGGTCAACGCTGTCGAGTTCAATTCCGTACCCGACATAGACAAGTTTGTCAAAATCAAATGAGCCGACATGCGAGTTTTCTAATGGAATAAAGTCATCATTGATCTTCAATTCATGTGAGCCGATTTTGATTGTGTTGTTGGCGCCGGGCTTGATTGCTGAAGTGAAGTCAAACGCCTGTTTGAACGAGCCGTCATCCCCGGCAGGTTCCAGACCAATCTGCTTGAACTGCTCAATGATGTATCGGGAGGCTTTCCTCTCACCTTCGGAGCCGACTTTGCGGCCTTCGAGACTGTCGGCGGCGAGAACGCTGATATGCTGATAGAGCAAAGTTGTGTCGAACTGTGGCGCTTTTTTCGCTGACGCGCTGACTTCCGTGGAAATAGCAAACAGAACTGATAACGCCGCAAAAGCGCTCGCTCTGATTAAGCGGCAATAAGGTTCTCTGATATTTGTTTGAACTAACAGCATCGTTTCTGCTCTCCTTCTGTAATTTGCTCAATGCCTGATGGCTTCCAACGTAAACAATATGTGCAAATCTCTGTCGACAAACAAGTCTGTGTTTTTCGTTCCGCTTTTCTTTCCCGGATTGCAAAGTGAACCGGCGCCTATTGACTGCTGTCGTCCGTTTCCATTTTGGAACTGTTTGAAACTGCATGAATAGCTGTTGGTTCAACTGAGTCCGGAGTCGAGGAAGTTGTTTCATTCTTGCGTAGATATTTTTCGATTTTGGCCTAAGAATGTCCATTTATTGAGCTTAAGCAAAAGCCTTTGTCTCCGAAAACATAATATGCGCCTGAAAGATGCCCAGCGCTTGTATTGCGCCTGTACATATTTATGCACACAGAACAAGCCGATGCATCGCTCTTTGTTCGACAGGATGGCCAGAGTCTTTGGGGCTCTTGTACGCTCTTGAAACTGCACGGCCTGGAGGTAGCAGAAGAGATGATTCTTCACACGGAAAGCGCAATGACGAAGCTGTCAATAAATAGAAGAAAATAACTAATGAGTAGCTTACCTTAAAGAGGAAAGGATTCAATCGATGAATTCATTCAAAATGCGTCTCACATCAAAGTTCATGCTTGGTGTTGTCGCCATACTGGCGGTGACAATGGCCACTAACATGATTCTGACAAATAAACGTGTCAACGGTCATGCGAACGAAGCGTTCACTGACAAACTCCGCCAGATAACCGGCATGGCTCTGACTGTGCGTGACTGGTCGGCGGAACATCAGGAGCTATATCGCACGGCAAAGCAATCATCAGACGGCAAACTAAATATTGCCTCGGTGCCGGTTGTGCAGGCCTGGCAGATTACTGATCAATATGCCAAGGAAATGAACATCGAGTTCCGCACGCCTTCGTTGGATCCGCGAAATCCGGACAACAAGGCCGTCGGCTTCGAACGCGAAGCCCTACTGGCATTTCAGAATGACCCGTCAATGGAAGAGTACGTAAAGCGTGAGAAAGAATCTGACGGACAGGAGTATGTCCATTTTGCAGTGCCCGTCCGGTTGGGGAAAGATTGCCTGAAATGTCATGGTTTCCCGAAAGGGGAGCTGGATCCATTCGGTTATGCCAAGGAAGGCATGAGTGAAGGCGATTTGCGAGCAGCTTTTGTTCTCAAGGCGAACGCCGCAACACTTGTTGCAGATGAAGCGGCTAACACACAGTTCATGCTTTGGTCCAGTTTGATTATTATGCTTTTGGTTTGTGGCGTTATTTACTGGTTTACCCGCAAAATGGTGACCAATCCGCTGGCGGAAGTTGGTCAGAAGATGGAAGCTATTTCTGTCGGTGACATCAAACAGCAGATAAACTATCACTCCGGTGACGAAATCGGTGATGTCGCGCGCTCATTTGGCAAGATGACGGAATACTTGTCTGAAATGGCCGGAGCGGCTGACCAGATGGCCAGCGGCGACTTGCAAGTGGATGTCCAGCCGAAGTGTGAGGATGACGCTCTTGGCAATTCGTTCAAGAAAATGGCCGCGTCACTTCGGAATATGATAGTGAATGTGACCAAGACCTCTGAGTCATTGCTCTCTGCCTCGACCGAGATTAGTAGTAGCGCCGAACAAATGGCCGCCGGCGCCAAGCAACAGACAGACCAGACGACTCAGGTGTCGACTGCGGTCGAAGAAATGACGGCCACCGTGATTGAGACATCAAAGAATGCAGCTGAGGCCTCAGGTGTTTCAACACAAGCGTCAGAATTGGCCGGAGCAGGAGCCGAGATAGTTACACAAACAATTTCGGGAATGCAGCGTATTGCCGATGTTGTGACAAGTTCAGCGACAACGATAGGCGAATTGGCAAAGTCCGCCGACCAGATTGGCGAGATTATTAGCGTCATTGATGACATCGCTGACCAGACCAACTTGTTGGCGTTGAATGCGGCAATCGAGGCCGCTCGCGCAGGTGAGCAGGGTCGTGGTTTTGCGGTGGTTGCAGATGAAGTGCGCAAGCTCGCCGAGAGAACAACCCGTGCGACAGCCGAAATCACCGGTATGATTAAGGACATTCAGCGGGATACGGGTAATGCGGTCAAGTCCATGGAAGAGGGCACGCTTGAAGTGAATTCCGGCCGTGAGCTGGCTGACAAAGCAGGTGATTCTCTCAATGAGATACTGACCATGAGTCAGCGAGTCAATAGCATGATTCAGCAGATAGCTACAGCCGCAGAAGAGCAGTCTGCCGCCGCAGAGCAGATTTCGCGCAATGTTGATCAGATTGCCAATGTGACTCAGGAGACCGCCAAGGGCGCCTCGGAGTCAGCGTTTGCATCTGAAGATCTCAACAAGCAAGCCGAGAATCTGACGCAAATCGTCGGAGAATTCAAAGTGTAATCTCTGACAATACTGTCAGCAGACTTCTGATACTTCCGGCCTACTCACTTACCTGTCATGGGGAAGTGGGTAGGCCGGTTTTTTTTGAGCCATATATCGTCAGGATTGTCAGAACTTCCCTCGGACACGTTCTTTGAAAGGTAGTATTTCCAGACAAGTGGTCCACCAACCGCTGGTGATTGAATCAATGAATTCCTGTGGGATATTCTCAGAGCGCATCTCATCAGCGAGTTTCTCATAGTCATATTCGAGCGGGACAAATTCGATTTTGACACCGGGGGACTCCGGCGCAGGATGGTCTGAAGCAGCGATAGAGGCAATTGTATACCAGATGTTTGTGTGTCCGTCATTTGCCGGTCTGCCGATGACGCCGACGTTGACAAAGCGCTTTTTAGCGCTCAACTCTCTTTGCCAGTGTATACCGGTGTGGGTTGCAAGGATGATATCTGCGTCATAGTCGTCGCAAAACTGTTCGAGCACATGAGTTGGTGTGCTGGATTCCCAAAGGAACTCATTAACTCTGCGAGGTGAGCCGTGGCAGAGCAGGATACGGACACCACCAATCTCCAGCCGAATTGAATCCGGCAATGTCGCCAGAAACTGCTTATTCTCTTCACTTGTTTTTCTCAATGTGTAATCATAGCTGAGTCGGGCGAAGTAATTATCCTGCGGATCGGTATAGCCACACTGACAATCCGGCAGATTCCGTGCGACGGAGTCATCATAGTTGCCCTTCAGGCAATTGACATGATACTCTTTGAGAATTGGAAAAACCCGGTCGGGATTTGGCCCAAAGGCTCCCATGTCCCCGAGGCAATAGAGATCGTCTATTCCGCGGCGACGCGCATCCCGGCAAACCGCCTCAAGCGCCAGATGATTATTGTAGACTCCGCCGAAACAGGCGATTCTGCGCATTATTTAACCCGTACTAAATGCCAGGACATGAATCAGTGAGCCGAGCGTGACATTTCTGAGGACTCGGTGGCGGCGGTTGAGAAATTCGAACAAATGGCGCCAAATTGGTAGCATGTGTAGCAGGCCTTATGGCGTAAGCTGTATGTATCTGTGGATTCATCAAGTGTTGAGCCAAGGTGCGCATCCGGCGCGTCGATTAAAATTGGACAGACATAGACACCTTTGTCTGTGACAATCCGCGAATTGGCGCACAACAAGCGACTGCTGTCATATTCTCGCATCATGTCCTCAGTGACAAGATACTCAGCGGGTTTCTCGAAATCTGTGTTGCGATATTCGCCCAGATTCAATGCCGGAATGATTTTGATACGTGGACGGCTGTAGCCGATAGTGTTCAGCGCGCTCTTGAACGCTTCAAGCACACGTTGGCTCTCATTCTCCGGCCACGTTTGCACGGCCGTGACAATCGGCATGAATCCCGCCTCGACAAGCGCTTTGATGCCCTTCAAGGCAGATTCAAATGAGCCCTCGCCACGGATTTTATCGTTGGTCTCAGCGTCAAAACCATCCAGAGAAACCCGTAATTCCAGCGAGTAGATAGTAGCATCAGAAATGCGTTTCAGTTTTTCTGCAACCCGGCGTCTGATAACTGTGCCGTTAGTCAGAACTGAAACCGGTCCCACTTTGAGTGTATCCTCAAGAATGCCATAGATTTCCTTATTCAGGAATGTCTCTCCGCCGGTAAAATAGAACTCTTTAACTCCATGCTTCTGAGCGTCGCTGACATGGATTCTGACTGTCTCACGATCCAAAAATGTAAAGGAATTATTTTCCGGTGAACAACTGATAAAACAATGTGAGCAGGAGAGATTACAGATAGTTCCGGCGAGTTGGAACCAGAGCGTATCCAGCGAGTCCAATTTAACGGAGGCCACTTTTTGTGGATGTTCGGATTGATTTGTCTTTTCCATGATTTACTCTCCTATTCTCCGGATTGTAACTGAAAAATATCCCGGCTTGTTCCCAAAGCATTCGGACTCGTACCGTGAACGTATATTGACAGCGCCAACGGACTCACAGCTGATGGCGCCAGAGCCGTCACAGAAGGCAATATAGCAAAACGCCGATGCCGCAACAAGCGTTACCTGCGTTTGCGTGTCTGCCCGGTATGGCTGCGCCGCGTTTGTCGGGATACCGATATTTGCTGACACAGCAT
>CAZFAL010000018.1:0-5909 GCA_964516945.1 uncultured Ignavibacteriales bacterium | reverse complement strand
GCCCGGTATGGCTGCGCCGCGTTTGTCGGGATACCGATATTTGCTGACACAGCATCATGCGCCGCAGGAAGTACATTGTGTAGCGTACAGAGTAGCTAAGTAGCAAGACGCGAAGTAACAGAGTAACAGGTCTGTGTTCACAGAATATCGCGAATCCATGTTCTGAATACTATCTGAATACCAGTAGTGACGACACAAAAAGAGTCTGTAATACGACACTATGTGTGACAGTATGTACGGTAGTGACAGTTTGATTGCGTATGTACGAACACAGATGACAATCATCAGAAGTGGTGTCACAACGACTTTTTTCGGATGTGATAGTATGCAATAGTGATGTTTTGTGTGTTTTTTCGCTCTTTTTGTGTGTTTTATGCGAAAAGCGTCAAAGTTTTCGGGATTTTTTCTTGACATGTATAAAACATGAGGTGTTTTTTTGTTCCGGAGGACTTTTTTCGGTCTCCGTTGTAATTGTTTTGTGATTGTGTGTTGTTATGTTTCACATGAGTAAACGCATTCAACGTGTGTAGGTAGTGACGCACAAGAGCAGAGAGCATTGGTGAGAAGAATTGTAACGCGGTATTGTTTACAATCGTTCACACGGTGTGTAACAAATACGCGACAAATCTGAATAAGAACGAAAGCAGAATTGTCGATAACGGAGATCAAAACAAACAGAGGAGGAGCCAGTCATGGCTGCCAGACGTAAGACCACAAAGAAGAAAACCACACGCCGCAAGACAGCGGCGCGTAAGCCCGCCGCGCGCAAGAAAACCGCTCGCAAAAAGACAGCGACACGGAAACCGGTTCGCCGGACCGTCAAGCGCGCCGCGAAGAAAACCACAAGGAAAAAGACCGCTCGTAAGTCTGCGACCGCTCCACGCGCTCGCAGAACTAAAGCGGGTGTGAAGGTCAGAGAGTGGACAGCCGCTGAGATTTCATCGCTGAAGAAGATGTACAAAGGGATGACCAATGTACAGATTGCGAGAAAATTGAAGCGCTCATCCGGCTCGATTCGCGCCAAGGCCGCAATTCTCGGTTTGAGAAAAACTGCCGCGAAAAAAGCGACCGGTCGCAAAAAGACGACCGCGCGCAAGACCACCGCACGCAGAAAAACAGTCCGTCGTAAGACGACTGCGCGCAAGACGACGAAACGTCGCACAGCGCCGAAGCGTAAGGTTACCAAGCGTAAGACAACCAGACGCAAGACAACACGTCGTCGTTAATGGATGTCGTCAGCAGACGCTGGTATTAGCATGAGAAAAGCCGGACAGTCAACCTGTCCGGCTTTTTTTGCGCTTCCTCGTAACTTCTTGGCCCGATAGTCAGGCCGAAACTCACAGAATTGCAATCTATTTCTTCACTGGCGCTTTCACAGATTCCAGTAACGTAAACTGCAGGAGCGTTCCGGAGTCATAGCGCAGGTTTTGCTTGCCGGTTAGAGCTGCGGCGCCGGTTCCTGCTGCGGCGCCTGCGGCCGCGCCGACTATCGCCCCCTTGACATTCTTGCCCTTAATCGCGCCAAGGATACCGCCAACAATCGCTCCGCCACCGATGAGTTTCTTGTTTCTATCCTTGTGTGATGAGGCCTTGTCTTCTATGGCGTCAGTCTGAACATCGACATCCCCGACCTGAGTGAGAGTCAGAGACAATTCAGCGTCAGTCTTCAAACGCCCTGAGCCGACCGCGTTAAGAACAGTCCCGGTGACTTTCGAGCCTGATGAAAATATTTCTTTTCCATCTATTACAATTGAATCCACCAGCGTTCCACTAAATGCATCTCCGGCGCTAATCTGGCCGGTTTCAATTGCTTCATCAAGTGATATCACGATGTTCATCCCGGCGGGAATCTCAACTGTCGCTGTTTTCGTCCCGGAGGGCTTCTTTGTCAATGTTTCTTTCGCCGTTTCGGTCTGTGAATGGTTGTCGGTATTTGTTTCAGCCGCTGTCTCGACCGGAGTTTCGCTTTCGGTCTGCTTCGCGGACTCCTGCTCGGTGGCTGTGTCTGTGTTTTTTGCGCCTGTATCAGTCTGCGATTGCTGGCCACACGCTGAAACCAGAGCAAAAAGCGCCAACATCAGTATGGCGGTTTGGATTCTCAATTCCTTCATTACTACTTCCTCTCTTTTGTGACACTGATATTTGTGACACTGAAAAATTCATTTGAATGGCTGTTGAAGCCCAACATTCGTCAAATCTCAATCATCAATCCGACAGGCGAATGGTCAGAAATATCTATTTCCGGCTTAATATATGCGTCGCGCAAGGTCTTTGATAATCCCATTGAGCAAAACCAATAATCAATCCGCCAGCCGACATTGCGTTCTCTGGCGCGAGATTTCATATCCCACCAACTGTATTGATTCGGGCGACGGTCAAATACGCGAAACGTGTCAATGAATCCGTCCATTAGAAAATCTGTTATCCATTGTCGCTCTTGTGGCAGAAACCCCGATGTTTTTTCGTTTTGTTTCGGGCGCGCCAGATCGATTGCTTTATGCGCGGTGTTAACATCGCCGCAGACCAGAACCTCCCGGTTGGCGTTACGCAACTCTGCGACATAGTCTCGAAACACGGAGTAGAAATCCATTTTGTACGCCAGACGTTCGGCGTTTTTCTTTCCATTCGGGAAATAGACATTGAGCAATACAAACCCCGGATAGTCTATCCTGATAACCCGCCCTTCGTCGTTGAGAATCCCCGGAAATTCAGTTACCACATTGTCCGGCTGCAAGAGACTATAGACCGCCACACCGCTGTATCCTTTTCTCTCACCGGAATTAAAATGACTCTGATAGCCATCAATGTTGAGCAATTCTTTGGAAAGTTGTTCTACATGCGCCTTGGTTTCCTGTAAACAGAGAATATCCGGTTTGCTTCCACCAAGCCAGTCGATGAACCCCTTACGTTCGACAGCGCGGATTCCGTTAACATTGTATGATTCAAGAATGATTTCGCTCATGACGTCTGATGATTGTGAATTCTAGATTTCTGATTGTTCTCAAGTGTTTTTTGTGAATTTACTCTTTTTGATGTAGCTCTCTCTGACGTTGCTCTTTGTCACGTCTGCGTTCACGGATACTGGGCAGCCGCGGTATTGCCGCCGCATATAGAATCGCGATGACAGCGATGACATACCAGCCAAAGCCGATAGCCATGCCAATCGACGCCGCAAACCAGATTGTCGCCGCCGATGTAACATTCGCCAGCGCGCCTCCCTCGCCCTTGAGAATAATACCTCCACCGAGAAATCCGATACCGGAGACAACCTGTGCGGCCACTCGCGCCGGCGAGTTCGGTGAAATAACCTGCGAGATGAAGGTAAACATCATTGCGCCGCCGATTACCAGTGATTGAGTGCTAATGCCGGTGAATTTACCTTTTGATTCCCGTTCCACACCGATGATTATCCCGCCGAACAATGACAGGCCAAGGCGAATCAGAAAATCTACTTCATAGCCGGTCAGAAATTTATCCATAATATTGCGCGCTTCCTTTCTTGCCAGCGTTTCCAAGAACGCAACAGACAATTACAGTTGGCTCTGTCAGGGAAATCAACAAGAAAGCGAGTCCGGCAATACCGGACTCAATAGAAGACCGGATACAGGATAATTACAGTGTTTTTCTGCTTGCAGGTATTCTTATGGGGGAACTTCTGCCCGAGCCCTTCGTTCTTGCTATCGCGCTGGACTTACAGTATATAGCGCCGTAGTTGAGTGTAAACTCAACATAGACTTGGCATCCAACGGATATTCACCCGACTCAGGTAATCATCTTCCAGACTATCCGCTTGCTCCCAACTCAAATATAAAGAAAAGGATAGACAGTCTTGAAATCCCGCACCAACGCCCTACTCTCGTATACCGCGCTGTCTGTTATCTGCGCGCTTTGGCTTCCATCAGTGGCTTGTGGCATATCGAGAAGCAGCGCCGTTTCATCACGCAAAGGTCGGCTCTATATCTCCTGGGGATACAACCGTTCTGCATATACACAAAGTGATATCCACTTTACCGGCCCTGACTATGATTTTACGCTACATGGCGTCACAGCCAAAGACCGGCCTACCAAATTTGATCTTGGCACATACATCGACCCCACCAAGGCCACTATCCCGCAATATGAATTCCGTGTGAGTTATTTCATTAGTGAGCGGACAAGCGTTTCATTCGGCATTTCACACATGAAGTATGTGGTGACTCAGGATCAGGGGACAAATATCAGCGGAACGATTGATTCCAGTGTTTCCCCAGCCTATGCCGGAACCTATGATTTCACTTCGATTCCGCTGAATGCGGATTTCCTGCGTTTCGAGCATACCAATGGCCTTAACTATGAGGCAGTCGAGGTAGAGACACTCCTCCCATTGTTGGAGAATCATCACAAATCGCGTGGATTGTACTTTACAACCGCCGTCGGCGCCGGAATCCTGACTCCGAAGTCAGATGTGACACTCTTCAACACCCGACAGAAGAATGTCATTCACCTTGCGGGGTATGGATTCAATGGCAAGCTTGGACTGCGGTTTGAATTTCTGAACAGACTCTTTATTAAGGCCTTTACAAACTTCGGCTATCTCAACATGCCAAGCATTCTGACCCGCAGTGGTGACACCGGTGACAGAGCCTCACAGCATTTCTATTTTATCGAAGGTTCGATGGTTGCCGGAGTGTCGCTGTATACGTTTGATTGATATATGTAATCGATACGTACGTTTGATTTACGGATTCATTCAGGTGAGACATCCAGCCCGGTCGGCGCGACCTTGATAGTGATAGTGAATTCTTCGGAGCCGCGTCGCACACGAAGTTTTGCCCCGCTGGTTTCGTAGGTCGAAAGCAGTTCGCTGTAGAACTCGCGCAGATTCTTGGCTACTGCGCCGTTGATAGTGCGGATGATGTCGCCCTCGGTGATACCATAGGCGAATGCCAATCGCTCCGGATCGGCGTCAATCACCTTCAATCCCGAAGCCGTCTGTTCCAGCGCGATTCCCATTTGGCCACCGGGGGGGATTTGCCTCTGATGCGCCACTTGCTTCTTGGATTTCTTGATAGCATGCGCCGCAAGAGTCGAATCTGCGCGGAAACGCACCGAGCCATTGAATGGCTCTTCGGCCAGATACCTTGTTAGTGGATAGTCTGCAGACAGTGTCCAGATTTCCCATAAATCAGAGAAGAATAAATCATATCCCGGATGCCGACGGGCATAGGCGGGTGAATTGATTGTTTCGAGAAGTTTGTCATGATTCAGGATATCAGCGGCCACTGACAGCGCCAGTAACTCGACGATATTCTCTCGATGGTACGGAGAATGTTTCATCAGGGCATGGTTGAGCTGCGGGTATTCCAGCCGCGAGGCGCCGTTAAGTAGCTGGTGCGCCAGCAGATGGAGCAGTTGCAGTATTTGCTCCGCTCCAGCCGGGCCGGCTTCAACAATTCCCGCCAGTCGACGGCCACCGATGGCCAGCGTCGGCGGGTCAGGCAGTTCCCAGGAGCTGAGGTAACGCACGAGATAGACCTTGATAGATTTCTGGCTCCAGGGAATTCCGGCATAGGTGGACAAACTCGCCAGCGCCGAGTCACCGTATAGTTTCCAGAAGTTTTTGAGCCCCCTGCTTCGGCGACGCACCCAGCGGGATTCGGCCTTCAGGTCCGCCGGGGTGGGATACAAATCAGCGTTCAGCGCCAGCAAATACTCTGCGTCACCGGTGATGAATCTGACGCGCGGCAGACTGTCCAGCGCCCCATGAAACTCGATTGTCGATGATGTATCATAGGGCGGCGGAGTTTTCCGGCGCGCCTCAGCGGACGATGGCAACAGATTTGTCAGCGCAGATACAAATATCCCAAGCGCAACAATCCCCGCTATGTTCTTCCTCTCCCACACGACGCCGAACATACATGACAACAGCG
>CAZFAL010000017.1:20137-24262 GCA_964516945.1 uncultured Ignavibacteriales bacterium | reverse complement strand
GTTCCGACGCCCTTCTTTGCCCAGAGAGAACACATAAATCAAAAAAGGCAGGGAAACCCTGCCACTACGAGTCAAGCCCTCTGCATGATTCAATACAGGCACAGCGCGCTGTGCCCCTACATCTCGGAGATTCTAATTGGACAAGAATATGCCAAGTCCCGAAGTGAGAGTCCGGCGTAAGAAACTCATCATATGCACGACTCATACAGCGCCTGATAGCGCTCCATCTGGCGCTTGAGTGTGAACCGTTCTTCGACAATCTGCCGTCCTTTGAGTCCGCAGGATTTGCGCAGGGTATCATCCTCCAGGAGTTTGAGGACATAGCGAGACATGGCATCAGTGTTACCTTTGCCGACCAGAAATCCGCTTTCTCCGGCGGCGATACATTCTCCGGCGCCGCCAACCCGTGTGGCCACCACCGGTTTGCCGACAGCCATATATTCGAGGATTGAGTTGGAAAACCCTTCTGAGTCAGAACTGAGACAACACACATCTGCGCGTGACAAATACAACGCCGGGGCCTCAACCGAGCCGGCCCAATAGACCCGGTCGGCAATTCCCAGTTCGGCCGAGAGTGACTGCAATGACGTTTCATCAGGACCCGAGCCGAGGATTACAAACACGGTGTCATCCCGTTCGGCGATTATCTGATAGGCGGCTATCAGAAACCCCTGCACATTTTTTATCGGTCGCAGATTGGCTGACAGCGCCACTACTTTTTTGCCATTGATAAACTGCGTATAGTCTGCCGGAATCTCACGCGCGGCTTCGCGGTCGAGTTTTTGCAGGTCGACACCGTTGTGGATGATCTCGAATTTCTTTTTCGGAATGCCTTCGATTTCTGCAATACGCTCCGCGACGGCTTTAGCATTGGCGATGAAACGTGTGACAAAGCGATTCCCCCAGCGTGAGAGCCGCAATTCTTTCTTGCCATACTGATAACCAAGATTTCTGCGGCAGGAGAAAACAACAGGAACTCCGGCCAGTTTCGCCGCCAGGGCGCCGACAAAGTGCGCATCGGTGAAATACAATTCGACAATTCGCGCCTGTTTCTCACGAAATATCCCGGCGAGTTTGCTGATACACTGCCAGCCGGACAGTTTCTTAAATGATTCGAACCCGAGAAAAGTCAGCGGAATCTCTGAATCATTGAAGTTGCGCGTCCAGTCGGATTCCTGCAGAACAATCAAATGCGGCGTAAAGCGGCTCCGGTCGAGATTACGAATCAAACGCAACAGGTGCCCCTCAGAGCCGGCCTGACCGGTGGTGATTGAGGATATCACATAGCAAATGTTGACTGGTTGAGCCATTGTTCTGCATACCGGGCAAGAAAACCACTATTGGGAATTGTCAGTTGTCGTCTGTGATGGACTATCCGGCGGAATTGGCGGCGGTGGCGGGGGTGGTGGCGGTGTTGAAGAAGACGCCGGAGGAGCTGACGGCGCAGGAGGCGCTTCTGTGGTCTTATGCTCTTCGGCGAATGGATTCAGCGGTTTGCCGGTTTTACGACGATGCCGCAACTCCCGGAAAAACTCCACAAGGAATCCGGTTCCCAGACCAAAATGAATAACCGGAAAAATAACCGGCAGGGAAAAGACAAAGGCGAGCTGTCGTTTCTGTAAACTAATCAACCCGGCCACGCCGAGAATCAGCGCCAGATAGATAGTAACCATCACTCCGGTGAATCTCTGGGGACCCTCGGCTCCGAGTATACTGGCCAGACCGAAGATCACAAACCCGAGAACCGCGAGCGGCGCCAGCAATTGTTTGAGCGACAGATTTTTGTGTTTGCGTGAAAAGCGAAACCGCCCGACACCATAGCGGAACATCTGCTTCCACAGCGCTCCGACACTGTCACGCGGGAAATAATACACCCGCAGTTTGGGTGACAGCCAGGCCTTCATCCCGGCTTGCTTGACACGGAAGTTCAGGTCGACATCCTCGCAGGCGTCGAAGTCTTCGTCAAAATAACCAAGCTGTTCAAACACCTCCCGGCGCCACATCGCGCCGGAGCTGGTCGGGTCGGTTTCTTTTTCGACATCGGAATAGATATCGCTGTCGGGGTTGTGCCCCAGCGCCGAGCCGCGCGCCAATGCAACCGCTTCCTGAAAGAGGTTGATACCCGGCGGATTCAACGGCTGTGGGCGACAGAGACAATAGGCGCGCGTGCGCTCAAAGGTTTCT
Source organism: uncultured Ignavibacteriales bacterium (assembly GCA_964516945.1). Classification (GTDB taxonomy): domain Bacteria; phylum Zixibacteria; class MSB-5A5; order GN15; family JACZUZ01; genus JAJRPJ01. The sequence continues at coordinate 22,078 of CAZFAL010000017.1, read as the reverse complement.
ACCATATCGCGCAATAATGTTTTCGAGGGGATATAGACGTGGCCGTCGATGACAACAATATACGGCGCAGTGGTGTTCTTGATGCCGAGATTGCGTCCGGCTCCGGGGCCGCCGACGGAGTTGGTGACCACTTTCAATTGCGGGAGGCGGTCCTTGAAACTGCTGATGATTTCAACTGTGCCGTCGGTGGACTGCCCATCGGCGATAACCACCTGAATCCTATCAGTCGGGTAATCCTGCTCAATTATCTGTGTCAGCGTATCGGCGATAAACCGGGATTCATTGCGCACCGGCATCACGACCGCGACTTCCGGCCACTCAGTTCGCGCAGAACCGGCTGATTGCGAGCTGTCCTGCGCGGGTTTTTTCTGTGAATTGTCTGACGGTTCGACTGTCATGGCGGCTAAGGTACAGGATTATACAAAAGTAGGTCAAGTCCCCGCTTTTGGGACTTGACAAGACGGATGAACGGCAACAGTTCTTTTCAAGCGCCACATTTGATTCAGTCGTAGTGTGATTCAGTCGTAGTGGCGTCCCTTGGGGCGCCTTGGTGGATTACGAGAAACAGTCAACGTTTGCAAACAAGGCGGGGCAAGCCCCGCCACTACGACTGGTATCGCAACTGTTTCTTAATGTCGAACATGTCAAGTCCGAAAAGCGGGGACTTGGCCTCCCACTATTTCACTCTACGCAGGGAGGCGCCATTCTGTTGCGTCGAATCGATCCGGGGCGCTACCAGCCGATGCCTTTGTAGCCGTCGGGGGTCGAGCTTAAATCCGGCGTAATTCGCACCAAATCAATGACTGTCTTGTCGGCGGAGATTGTCTTCAACGCCTCGCGAAACTCATCGGCGGGATTGCCAATCACAATCGTATCGCTGGCTTTCACCACTTCATCAAGCGAATCACAGAGTAACTCGGAAATATGCGGAATGCCTTTTTCAATATAGGCCTTATTGGCCCCGACCAGACGCGCCAATGAGACATTGCTGTCGTAGATTTTGATATGGTAGCCCTTACCGAGCAGTGTTTCCACCAACGCAACCAATGGTGACTCACGCAAATCATCGGTGCCGGCCTTGAATGACAGCCCCAGCAAACCAACCTCTTTGGAACCGGCCTCCTCAACCAACCGGATACCTTCATTGATTTGTGTCTGGTTCGACGGCAAAATCGAGGCGAAGACCTCCATCGGGACATCGAGTGTTTTGGCCTTATAGAGAATCGCCCGCAAATCTTTCGGCAGGCATGAGCCACCGAAGGCATAGCCGGGTTTCATATAATAACTCGAAAGATTCTGCTTGGTGTCCTTGCAGAAAATCTCCATCACCGTGTGCGAATCCACTCCCAGCGCGGCGCTGAGCCGTCCGACCTCATTGGCAAAAGCGACTTTCAATCCGTGATAGCTGTTATTGATATATTTGACCATCTCGGCGGTTTTGATATCGACGACAATAAACTCGGCGTCCAGCCAACCGTACAGCGCCCGCACCGCGTCGGCGTCGGAGTCATTGCGCACACCAACCAATGTAAACGGCGGCTCATAGAAATCCTTGACCGAACTGCCCTCGCGCAGGAATTCCGGATTGAAACACAGTCCGAACCCTTCGCCGACTTTTTTGCCGGATTCCTTCTCGAGAATCGGCAGGACAAGATCTTCAGTGGTTCCCGGAAGCACCGTGCTCCGCAGGATTATTGTGTGGTAGCTGTCTTTTTTGGCGAGTTCGGCGCCGATTTGCTCACTGACCCGTTTGACATAGTCCAGCTCAAGGTCGCCATTGGCCCGTGACGGCGTCCCGACACATATCAGAGACACATCGGTGTCGGCAATCGCGGCGCTGATATCAGTTGTCGCAGTGAGTTTGCCGTTCTTGACCGCCTCAGCGACAACCTCGCCGATTTTCTCTTCGATAATCGGTGATTTGCCGTCATTGAGCAGGTC
>CAZFAL010000017.1:6110-20037 GCA_964516945.1 uncultured Ignavibacteriales bacterium | reverse complement strand
TTTGTGTTCTGATTCTGGTTCAATTCTTCGCTCACGCTTTGACGCTTTGCGGTGTCGTTTTGTTCGTCAGCTGTTGAAGTAGCCGGTGAAATTTTTGCGCTATCTTTTCCCATCGATATTTCTCTATAACAAGGGTGTACCCGTTTGCGGCGATACTATTCTTTCTATCGGAATCCGCCAGAAGTTTGTTCACCTGCGAGGCAAACTCTGTCGGCGAATCCCCCAGCAGAATATCCTTTCCGGACTCCAGCGGCAAGCCCTCGGCGCCAATTGTTGTGGAGACTGTGGGCTTACGCATTGCCAGCGCCTCGAAAATCTTGATTCGTGTGCCTCCGCCAATACGCAATGGCACAATAAAAATATCACCTTGCGCAAGATACGGGCGCACATCCGGCACACCACCGGTGACAGTGATTGAGCTGTCTGATTCGGCCAGGGCAGTGACCTCGGCGGTCGGGCGACGGCCAACTATATCCAGCGTCACCGACGGATTCACGTTGCGAATCAATGGGTAGACCTCCGAAACAAACCAGCGAATTCCGTCGATATTCGGCATCCAGTCCATTGAGCCGGTAAACACCAGCTTACCATGGACAACAGCGACTTCCGGTTGGGGAGCAAAATACTCTGTGTCGACTCCGGTGTCTATTACCTCAATCGGCGTTGTGACCTTGAACTCATCGCGCAGAAGCGCCTTGTCTGATTCAGAAACCACAAAGACCAAATCAAACTTGTTGCAGGCGTTTTTCTCATACTCGGCCATGCGCTTGGCTTCATAATTGAAATAGGCCTTTTTCAGCGGGTGCGTTTCATTCTCGAAATATCTGCGCCAGATCATTGATTCAACATTATGCTGAAACAACACCTTTGGCGCCGGAGTATTGAAGTCTACATTCTCCGTCATCTCAAGAAAGTCACAGACAATGACAGGCGCCTCTCCGGCCTGTGAGCAGTAATCGGCTTGCAGAGAGCGAATCCCGGCGTTACGGTATTTGCGCACAATATACGGCAGTGGCGAAAGCATCCCGGCCAGCACACGCAAATAGAACCCGGCCCCCTCTTTGACTTCTTCGGGAGCATAGAATGTCGTCACCTCACTCGCGCATTCGCGAATCTCAGAATCATTCGGCGCCTCCGGAGTGTTGCGTAGGGCCACATAGCGCAAATCGCAAAGTTTGTTCAACCCGCGCATCAAATTGTAAGTGCGGATTTTCCCGCCCGTGTCCGGGGGAATAATATAATCCGACTTGAGCCACATCACACGCATTGCGCCACCCTGCTGTTTCCGGCAAACACCGACTCCGGCGCCTGACCGTCAACACACACCCGCAACCAGATTTCCAAATTGCCGAGTGTCCAGATTCTTTCCTGCAAATCCCATTCGCCGCGCTGATGACGGTCCAGTGTGTTGCGAATAAACTCCGGATTGATATACTCCAGCGCCAGAGACCTCTTGCCGAGGAGCAATTCCTCCATCACACTGAAATACTCGCCGCGGAACCATTCTTTCGTCGGTGTCGGAAAGCCTTTTTTACTGCGGGTGACAATCTGCTCCGGCACCGTATCACCGAGCGCCAGACGAATAATTCGTTTAGTGTCAAAGCCCTTGAGTTTGTATTCACGCGGCAGTTGACAGGCCAGCTCCACCAGCTCATGATCCAGAAACGGCACACGCGATTCAAGTGACACCGACATTGACATCTGGTCCTGTTTCATCAGCAGTTCCAGCAAATACGTCTTGATATCGGCATAGAGAATCTTGTCCAGCCAGTCAGACGAATCACATTCGTCCATCAGTTTGCGGAATCCGGCATAGACATCATCGAAACCGGTTTGCTGATACTCCGGTCGCAACGCCTGATAGGCGGCGCTCCGAGGGAATGCGGCATAGTTGTCGAGGAACAACGTGTCAATGTCAGTCGAGAGATACAAAGCTGTGCGCACCGCCTTGCGTTTGGGCGTGAATGTGTCCGGCAGAAGATTTATCAACGCTCGTGTGAGTGGTCGGAGAGCCGACGGAAACAGGCGACCATAGCGCAAATTATACACTGTTTGATAGTAGCGCTCATAGCCGGCCAGCAACTCATCGGCTCCCTCACCGGTAAGCACAACCTTCACATGTTGCGCGGCAAGTTCCGAAACAAAGTGCAGGGGAATCGACGACGGATGCGCGATTGGCTCGTCTTCATGGTAGACCATCGACGGCCACGCGCCGAAAAACCGCTCCGGTGAAACTGTCACCTCATGCAATTCAGCGCCAATATGTTTGGCGACTGCGCGGGAATACTCGAATTCACTGTACTCGCGTTCGGCAAAGGCCACCGTGAATGACTGAATCGGTTCGTCGACCATCCGGCTCATCGCCGCGGCAATCACCGAGCTGTCAATTCCGCCGGAGAGAAACACCCCCAGCGGCACATCGGCCATCAAGCGTGACTCCACCGCTTCATTGAACTTGTCGCGAAAGGCGCTGATAGCCGCTTCGTCTGTATCATATTGTTTCTTGGGTGTGTAGCGCACATCCCAATAGCGTTTCATTTGAAACTCATCTTTAGTGACACGGATGAAATGCCCCGGCGGGAGTTTGGTGATGCCGCGATAGAGTGTTTCTTCGTCGAGCGTGTACTTCAATGTCAATTGCGCCGGTAGCTTGGCGACATTGACTTCAGCTTTGATTTCCGGATGCGCCAATAACGCTTTTATCTCCGAAGCGAACGCCAGCAATGTCGCAGTGCGGTAAATATACAACGGCTTGATTCCCAGCCGGTCACGCGCCAGAAACAATGAACCGTCATCGGGGTCATAGACCGCAAACGCGAACATCCCGCGCAGAAGGTTCAGGCATTCGTGTTTGTGCAATTGATAGGCGACAAGAATTGTTTCAGTGTCACAGGTAGTGACAAAACTCTCCGGCGGTGTCGCCAGTTCTTTGCGCACAGCAATGTGATTGTAGACTTCGCCGTTGTAGATGATTTGTTGTGATTGTCCCCGCGCGGTCATCGGCTGATGTCCCCGCGCAAGGTCGACAATCGAGAGACGCCGGTGCCCCAGTGCAACAGCGCCATCGACAAACTCACCGGAGTCATCCGGTCCGCGATGCACAATAGTGGCGTTCATCCGCCGCAGGATATCCTCCCGCGCCGGACGACCGTCAAGGTTTATATAGCCGCAGATTCCGCACATAGTGGTGTTGTTGGGTTGTTTGTGTTGTCGTAGGCCAAAACCCTTGTGGTTTTGACAATTCCTTTACGGTAATGCCTCGTCGAACATATCGAAACCTCAAGGGTTTCGACCTACAGTCCTGTCATCCTGAGCGAAGCGAAGAATCTACTCACGATTCATCCTGCTACCATCCAGCAAGATTCTTCGCTACGCTCAGAATGACATATTGTGACATTCTCTCTCGTTACTTAGCCATGACTTCAAATTGTCGTAGGTCAAAACCCTTGTGGTTTTGACCTACAGTTCTAAACAATGACACCTGAATCATCGCGCGAAAACCACCGGCTCGGCTGTATTTGTTCCGACTTTCCGGCCACTCAAATAAATCTTCCCGGAGCGACCGACAAATAACTCGCGCTCGCGCTCGTCCAGCCCGATCCGAAAGCGCTCCGAGTCATTCGTATTGCGCGCCGGGCCGAGACGCGACAGTATAGTTGTGGCAAAACCCGCTTGAGCGCTACCAAAATCAGACACCAGCGCCCTGGTTTCACCAATTATGCCATAATCCGGCGAAAACGGAACCTTGCGCACACGTGGCCGGAACCGAATATCCTGCGCCCATTCCTGCTCAGGGATATCATCAGTATCGCCTTCATCGGCCTGTTCTGCCATTTCATTCTGCTCTTGCTCTGCGCCATCAGAGTCTGTCGTGTCAGTCTCGTCTGTGCTGTCAACGGCAAGTCGCGGGCTAATCAAATAATGGAACTCGGTGCCATCCTCTTCGAACAATAGCCGCCCGACATGTGTCACCTGCAGACGCGGCGCGAGTGTTAACTGCAACGAAGCGCTCACCGCCTGCTCTGCCTCCCAATTATCGACAATAATCAATAATCCTTCGTCAAGCAGTATTATTTCACGGGCAACCTCAACGGCAAACCCCAGCGCGGCGCTGTAGCCGTCATGGCGCGTTTTCAAATAGAACCCGCCCTCAAATTCGCGCGCGCTCAACAGACGGGCGTCAGTAGTGCGATTCCAGGTAAACCACCCGTCCGGCTCCGAGGGTCCCCGCCCGTTTAGCAAAAGCACATTCTTCCCGGCGGCAGAGCGGAATCTGTTGCGTGTCTCGATATCCTGCGTGTAGGAGCCGGTTCCGCGATCAACAATCACCGGCTGGCCACAGGAGTAGTAGAGAAATGATGTCGGCGCGTCATGGCTGTGGCCGCAGTCGAGATACCCGAACGGCCCACAGCGCGCCAGCACATAGTCATTTCGCTCAGAGCGGTAAGTGACTATCCCTGAATCCGGCCTCTCTGTCGACATCTGCGAATGTTGTATCATCTCAGTCTGCTCAACCGGCTCCGGCAGTTTGTCCAGCGCCATCCAGATACCATAGCCGCCGGGATTCCTGTCTGTGTTCGGCGCTATCTCCTCGCCGAATAACTCTCTTGCCGAAAACAATGCTGGCGCGGCGTCAAGCGGCGCAAATGCAAACCAGCTCAAGCGCCCACCGTCACAATCATTGAACTGCGGCAGAGTCAAATCCGCAGGCGCCAGCTCCGCAAGACGCACCGCCAACGCTTTTGCTGTGTCATATATCTCTCCGCTGACAACAAAACCGGTTCGTTTGGCTATCAGCGCAGTCTGCAAATAGAAATCTGTAGAATACAGATGATAACAACTTGATAATTCCTTGTGCGTGCCATCACTATGGAACTGCTTCTGAGATTCAGTGACAAGAATCCGCTCACCGAGCGCCCGCCAGCGCTCTGACTCAGCAAACTCCGGGACTGCCGCGCCAACTGCATACAGCGCAAACGCCTCACCGGTCAGATGTGTGTTCGGCGCAAAGTAGTATGACAGGTTGTTTTCTATGTGTGAGCATCCCTGCCAGAGGATTTCCAGCACGGCATCCAGAACCTGCGGATTTGCCGCAAAGATATGAGCAAACAAGTCCAATCCCCACACCAGCGCATAACAGCGAAACGCGCTCTCCAGCGCCGAGCAGTAATTCACACCGAGCGGATAGGGATTATACTCCAACCAGTCGAGCGTCAACCGCGCAAACGTTTCGGCATACTGTTTCTCGCCAGTGAGGATATACGCCTGCCCCAGCCAGTAGACCCAGCCGAAACGGTTCGGCTCCCAGACATGCTTGCTGTCACCGACCTGCGCAACATTCAGATATTCAATGTCGCCATAGAACACCTGCGGCGCACAAACATCGAGAAAGAAATCCCGCCGCCAGCGGTCAGCGCCGCTGAACTCAACCGGCTCGCGCGAGAATATCGGCATCTTGCCCTCGACAACAATCTGGGCGCGACGCAGAATCAGCGAGCGCTCCAGCTCATGCTCCTGATAGTACTCGCGCAACTCCTCCCGGCGCTCCTCAGTGAGAAACCAGTGTGACGTACGTCCTGCAAACCATTCCGGCAAAAGCGCCGCATTGATTCCCAGTGAATGCAGATGTCCTGATTCCGGCAGAACTGAGCGACCATGTGTTGAGGCTCGGCGGTTGCGCGCAGAAAACACTTTCTGAGCCAGACGGGTTTTCAATTCATCCGGGTCGGCGGCCAGCGCGCGGCGCATGATAGTTGTGAGGTCCATAGGATTACTCGCGGAAGCGCTTCCTCCTTAACGCTGTGGCTCTTCTGAACTGAATGTGACAGCCGGGGCGCTATGCGCGGCGATTGTGCGGCGGTATAAATCACGCCACTGTCCGCGCACCGCAGACCAACGGTATTTCTTGATTTCCTCAGCGCCACATTCTGAAAGGCGGCGAACCTCGGCGGGGTTTTCTATCAATTCAATAATCCGCTCGGCCAGCGCAACATGATCGTTGACCGCAACGAGATGGCCATTAACTCTGTCAGTCACAATAAACGGAATCCCGCCGGCGTCTGTGGTCACCACCGGTAGTCCTGCGGCGAAGGCCTCCAAAATCGAAACCGGCATATTGTCTATCGATGAGCTATTGAGAAATACATCATGCGCATAATATGCCCTGCCGATTTCCTCGCGCTCGACACGTCCGGTGAATGTCACACCGGCGATATGCCGGCTATTCACCATCGCCCGCAGGCGCTCCTCCTCTGAGCCATAGCCGAGTATAGTCAACTCAGCGCGCGGATACTTTTCTTTAACCAGTTGATAGGCGCGGATTGCGCAGGGGATGTTATACAGCGCTTCAAGGGCGCGCGCCACGATGATTTTCGGTTGCACTGATTCGCGCAGACGGTATTCTATCGCCTGCTCATCGACAACATTCGGAATCGCCGAGGCCGCAAAACCGAACTTGGCAAACACCTCCACGAGATACCCCGACGGCACAACAATCGCATCGAGCAGGTACATAATCGGAAACACAATTCTGCCCCAGCGCTGAAAATGGTCCTCGGCCTCGCCGGAGCGATAGTTGAGTATTGACGGTTTGCCATAGAAGCGGGAAATCAGAATCGCCGGGGTCGGCGCGAGGATAAACGAAAAATATGACGCCGAAAAAATATGAATCACATCATACTGCGGAATTTTCCGCAAGAGTGAGACTATATAGAAAAACGACACCACAAGTGTCCGCAGATATTTCACCCGCTCAGCATAGCGCAGGACTCCCGGCGGTTGCGGATTAATTGGCAGTAGGTCAACCCTCCAGCCCTCAGCGCGCATCTTCGCCAACAACCTGTCGGCCTGCACCGCCTGCCCGCCCATGATGCGCAATGACGGCGCCACCAGCAGAATTTTTGGATTGTCGAGATTCTGTTTCATCGTTGTTTCTTATGACTCTTCACGTGTCTTACTTACCAATGTATTCACCCGCGACTTCGGAGATACTGAAGCGATACTTCCCTGACGCTTCACGCGGGATATACTCCTGATATGACACTGACACCTGCATACTCTCTCCGAGGAACGAGCGCACCTTGTTCAATACCGTTTGCTCATCAATTCCTGATTCATCAGCGACAAGTCGCACTGTCACTTCACCAACCTCTTTTTGATATAACTGCATTTGCGCCACACCCGGTATTGCCGTCGACAGGAAAATCGTCAGCGCAGTCCCGGCCACGAGGCGCCCGTCGGCGGTCACCAGAAACTCATTGACCCGCCCACCGGTGATTCTTATACGCGGCAATGTCCGTCCGCAGTCGCAGGTTTTCGTATTATCAACCCATTCGGCGCTATCGGCAATTTGGTAGCGAATCAATGGCATCCCGCGGTTTTCCAAATCAGTCAGAACAATCTCACCAATCTCGCCGTCAGCGGCCGGTCTGTCTCCTTTGAGAATCTCAAGATAGATATTCTCGGCATTGACATGCAATCCGTCATGGCTCTCACATTCGCTGGCGATAATCGACACCTCGCGACAGCCATAACGGTCGAACACTTCGGTTTTGAAGACCTCCTCAATCACCTCACGTTCTTTATCACTGAGTAATTCAGCGGTGGTGATAACCGATTCCGGCGACGGCGCCTGCCAGCCCTGCGCTTTGATAAACTCGGCGAAGACATAGGCGGTGTGCGCATAGGCCAGCAGAACCTGCGGCTGAAAATCGCAGAGCTTGTGATAATAGTCCGTCATCACGTTGGTAGACATACTGACGGCATTGAGGATCAGATTCCTGTCGAGCAGTTTCTTACGCAGGCGGGCTTTCAGACTTGACTCATCGGCAAAGTCCTGCGCGGCACCCCAGAGCAAACCGACCTTGTCCCCCGGACGGTATTTGGCCCATTCGTCGTGACGCAATGTCGCCGCAAGACGGGAGACTGCGCGCGGTTTGTCGAGATAGAATTTCAATGGCTCACCGGTCGAGCCGCCGGTTTGATTGGCTATCAACTCATCGTCAGAATATTCATCCGAACGAAGGGTTTCCAAATTTTCCTGAATGTCGCGCTTACTCAGCGTTGGCAGTTTGAGAAATGACTTCTCGTCTAATTCATCGGCGGGCGTATAGCCGACAGTGGCAAATCTCTCCCGATAGAACGGGCAATGCTCAAAGGCATAACGCACTGTCTCATTCAGCTTGGCGAGAGAGATTTCACGCAATCTCTCAGTCGAATAGTACTGACTTTCACGCAAGTCTTTCAGAATCGCATAGTGTTCAGAACCTTGCCGAAACGCATCGAGCGGCGCAAGGGCGTGACGGACAAATGTGGCATACATGTCTTTCATGTGTATTTCAGTCTATTACCGGTATAGCAAAAACAGGTCTCGCAGGTGGCAAATTATTCTATTAAGCCCCGTACCGCCATTATCGGGAAAAAGCGTCAAAAGCAAAACAATGAAGGTCGAAATATCTGCCGGTCAGGCCCCCAGTCTTGATTCTGAACTTCGAATCTGCCATGATTCTATCTGATAACAGACAAAAAGCCCAGTCGCATAGGCCACAATATCCCATGGGTCATATGTCCCGGTGATGAACTTCTGCGGCCAGAGTCCTTGTATCGCTTCAGAGCTTAACCCGACAAGAAAGATAGAGCCTGCGGCAAAACAGGGCGTACGTCCGAACCAGCGCAGGAGCGATTTCTCTCTCAGTTTCCATGGCGAAAGTCCGCGTATGAATATGTAGAAAAACGGGGGAAACAGCAGGTCCGAGCCATAACTCGTGATAAATCCACCCCTGACACGCCACATCGACAGTATTGCAGAAACAACCCAGCCAATTAGAAGCGCCCAAAAGGTGATTCTCCATGACCGGAGTGTCTTGACATTGCCGTCGTTCTGAAAGTTTGTCACGTTCACCAATCGCCAATCCTACGACCGCAAAATAATCGTCGGGGCCTCGGCGGGACAGCCGAGACGAAACGGAAACCAATGCCCCACTCCCGAAGATGTGTACAGTTGCGAATTGGCCTTCGCATACTTACCCCAGAGATAATTGTCCTCACCAAGGATATCAAACGCCGAACGCCCGAACAATCCAAGCTGGCCGCCGTGGGTGTGCCCTGCCAACGAGAGATCAACACCCGATTCTGAGGCAAAATCAAACGCTCCCGGTCTATGGGTTAGCAACAATTTGAAGGAGTCAGATGAGGCGTCCTCGAAACTGCCGAACACCGCATTGCGATAAAACGCGTCTCTGTCGGCGTTCCAGCCCAGTGTCACCGGATCATCGGCGCCACCGAGAAAGACATCAGGCGCCGCAGAATCTACACCCTTCAGCGACAATCCTTCATTGACCAGCAGAGGAATCGGTCCGGCTCCGAAAATTTTGTGCACCCGGCGAATACCACGATAATATTCATGATTCCCCAGCGTCGCAAAATGGCCGTATTTTGAGGGTATAGCTTTGACAATCCGCAGAGCCCCGGCCAGCAAATCCAGATCATCCGCCACATCGCCAATCAGCGCCACAACATCAAACGGCGCACCTGAAGAAACCCGCTCAGCAAGTTCTTCAAGATCGTCAAGCCCCAGAAACGGTCCAAGATGCAGGTCTGAGAGATGCAGGATGCGAAAACCATCGAGTTCCTGTGGTAGCCCTTTGAATCTGAGGGGCAAATCGAATGTGCGGATTCCGGAAAATGAGCCGACAACTCCAAGTCCTGAGCCCGCAACGGCAAGCGCCGGTATAGCCCTAACGCTTTTCCGCAAAAACTGCCGTCGTGAAATAGAGGTCTGTTTGGACCGGCGCGTGAATCTCAGCGTCAACCGTCGGCCCGCCTTGTATATCCCCAGAACAACCAACGCCATGAGAACAGCCACCAGACCGACAAACAGAAACGCCGCCAATTCCATCAGGAGTTTCACTACCCAGAGCGGCGTTGTCTCATCAAGTGTCACGAATCTGGCCACAACAACTGCCAATGTGGCGACAGGCCAGCCGATAGTGAATACCTTACCGAACCGCATACGCCAGAACTCGCGATTCAACAACCACATCAGCAGGACTTCAAGCGTTCCGAGAAACGCGATTGAGCCAAAGAGAACGAGCAGGAATTTCATATTAGATTCTTAAAGACAAAACATTTGACGAGCCATACTGGCTTGCATGTCTCTTACTCTCAACCACAAGGAGGGTTGCAGTCAATTTCGATTCAATCGGCGATTTTGACAGCGGGAACCGAGGGGAAATTACTACAATCTGCGCTTGCGGGTACTCGGGGTCCTGCGACGTCCGAAACTCGGCTGTTCCGGTTCAGAGGATTCTGAAGATTCCGGAGATTCCGGAGATTCCGAATTGTCTTTGCCGGTAGCTTCTGCACGTGCGCCCGTTGCGACTTCGGACACATCAGCGGCGGAAACAGCGCCTTCGGGGATGTCCTCCGGTTTATAGCCGAAATAAACCGGTGGTTTTTTCGCAAACGCCTTGCCGCTCTGCCGATAGAGACATTCGATATCGACTGTGAAGCCGTCGATTTCCTCGCGGTCAATTTTGTATCCCAGCACTGCCTCAATCGCCAGCAAATGTTCATATTCCTCAGGTGAGACAATCGTCAACGCATCGCCGGTGGCGTCATAGCGCGCAGTTCGACCAATTCGGTGGATATAGTCGTCCGGCACATCCGGTGTGTCGACATTCAGCACATGCGTAATCCCCGAAATGTCCAGCCCGCGCGCAGCAACGTTGGTGGCTACCAGAATTTTGTAGCGCCCTTTCTTAAACCCGTCCAGCGCGCGCAATCTCTGCGGCTGACTGCGGTCACCGTGGATTATCCCGACTGAGTATTTCAAATTGCGCAACTGGCGGGCAATTGCATCGGCCTGGCGCTTGGTGCGTGAAAAAATCAGCGCAGAGTCCCAATCATAGGTTTTCAGCAAAACCTTCAGCAATCCGATTTTTTTCTGCGGATCGCAGGGAAAGACTTTCTGCGTAATCCCCTCCGCAGGAGCGGCGACCATGCCTATCGCAATACGTTTCGGATTCCGCAAAAACTCCTGTGCGAGATAGGCAATCGGCTCAGGAAATGTCGCCGAGAACAGCGCCGTCTGACGACCAGCCGGAGTCTTACGCAATATCCGGCGCACATCGGGAATAAAGCCCATATCCAGCATCCGGTCGGCTTCGTCAAGCACCACAATCCGCGCCTGCTTCAAGCTGATTACCCCCTGACGCATATAATCGATTAGCCGTCCGGGAGTCGCGACAATAATCTGCGCCCCCTTGAGCAAGGTCTCCCGTCCCTTCTTGACCGAGGAGCCACCATAGACAACCGTATGTCGATGTCCGGTATGATGAGCAAACCATGTCAGATGTTCGCCAATCTGAAGCGCCAGCTCGCGGGTCGGCGAGAGTATCAGGGCTTCTATTTCAGGCGACTTTGACGGCTTCAGCTTTTGCAGAATCGGCAACAAAAATGCCGCAGTTTTACCGGTACCGGTTTGAGCGGTGACAACCATGTCATCGCCGCTTTTCATTATCGGAAACGCCTGCTCCTGCACCGGAGTCGGGTTGGTAAACCCCTGCTCGGCCAATGCCTTCAGGATATTATCGTTGAAACCGAACTCTTCGAATGTTGTCTGTTTTTCTGTTTCTGACACTGCTCTATGTGTGATATGCTCTGTTGTATGGTAATCTTGTTTTGTATGCTCGACTCTGGAACTCAAATAAATACTGTCCGTTCTGTTTATGCTGTCTTCTGCGCGACGACAAAAAACGCCTCACGCAATTTCGCTGACAGTATACAAATCTTCTGCGCTAAATCCTAACCCGGAGTTGAAGGCCCTGATTCCTGCGATATGCGCCGAAATGGAGAAAAATATGGTCTGCCGATATAATTGAGTATATTCGTCAACGCTTGATATTTAGACAGGCGGCCATTCACACATAATCTACAATGACAACCATTCTCGGCATATCGGCGTTTTACCACGACTCAGCCGCCGCGCTGCTCTCCGACGGCGAAATACTCGCTGCGGCGCAGGAGGAGCGCTTTTCCCGCAAAAAAGGCGACGCCTCATTCCCCAAATCCGCCGTTGATTTCTGCCTCAAACAGGCCGGATTGTCAATTGCCGATATTGACCATCTCGTCTTCTATGACAAACCGCTGGTAAAATTCGACCGCCTGCTGGAAACCTATCTGGCTATCGCTCCGGCAGGTTATCGCTCACTGGTGCGCGGAATTCCAATCTGGATGAAAGAAAAACTCTGGTTAGAGAGCGTCATTCGCAAAGAATCCGGCTACGAAGGTGAAATCGCTTTCGGCGACCACCATGAAAGCCACGCCGCCAGCGCATTTTACCCGTCGCCCTTTGCATCAGCGGCGATTCTGTCTGTCGATGGTGTCGGTGAATGGTCCACTACCTGCCTCGGTTACGGCAAAGACACGGAGCTGGCGCTGACTCACGAGATCCGTTTTCCGCATTCGCTGGGTTTGTTGTATTCGGCGCTGACCTACTATCTCGGTTTTCGGGTCAATTCCGGCGAGTACAAAGTCATGGGGTTGGCGCCCTATGGTGAGCCGACCTATGTCAGGCAAATCCGCGAACATCTGATTGATATTAAAGATGACGGCTCATTCAAGCTCAATCTGGAGTATTTCAATTTCCTCGGCGGGTTGACGATGACCAACTCGCGATTCAATGACATTTTCGGCGGTAAGCCGCGAGTCAGCGAAGGCGAGCTGACACAGCGCCATATGGATCTGGCGCGCTCGGTCCAGGAAGTCACCGAAGACATTATCCTCCGCCTGGCAAAAACAGCGCAGAGAATCTCCGGTGAGAAAAATCTCTGCCTTGCTGGTGGTGTGGCGTTGAATTGTGTGGCCAACGGCAAAGTCCTCCGTTCGGGGATATTCGATAAGCTCTGGATTCAACCGGCGGCGGGTGACGCCGGCGGAGCGCTCGGCTGTGCGCTGGCGCTCTGGCATCGCAAACTCGCCCAACCGCGCAGTATTAAACAGCGGGATTCAATGCGCGGCGCATTGCTGGGGCCTGAGTATTCTGATTCAGAAATCGAGTCCTATCTCAAAGCCGAAGACCTTCCCTATCGCAAACTGGAGCCGGATTCAATCTGCGCCGAAGTGGCGAAAGTTCTCGCAGAAGGGGCGGTGGTCGGCTGGTTTCAGGGACGGATGGAGTTCGGGCCGCGGGCGCTGGGCTCGCGCAGTATTCTCGGTGACGCCCGCGACACCGATATGCAGACCCGCATGAATCTGAAAATCAAGTTCCGCGAATCATTCCGTCCGTTTGCGCCGGTGGTCAAAGAAGAGCGCGCCTCCGAATGGTTCGAAATTGACTGCCCCAACCCCTATATGTTGCTGGTGGCGCAAGTGCATCGCGACAAACTTTTCAAATCAGAAGTTGTCAGCGTATCCGGTTTTGATAAACTGTACGAATCCCGTTCGGAAATCCAGGCGGTGACACATGTCGACAATTCCGCCCGGGTACAGACAGTGAACCGGGACACCAACCCGCGCTATTGGGGAGTTCTTGATGAATTCGAAAAGCTCACCGGCTGTCCGGTTTTGGTCAACACCAGCTTTAATGTCCGTGGTGAGCCGATTGTCGAATCCCCGGCGAATGCGGTGCAGTGTTTTCTGCGCACGGATATGGATTATCTCTGCATGGGTTCGTTCCTGATTGACAAAACCGCCCGCAAAGGCAAACCGGTGGACACAAGCTGGAGAAAGGATTTACCGCTTGATTAATCCATTTCATATTAAGGAGCCATCGCAGAGACAATTGACCCAATTCGGCTATGGGGCGCTATTTATCTGTCTGGCGCTTGCGGGATTCGGCTATTACAAGGGTAGTCCGCACGCTGTCTGGTGGCTGGCCGGAGCCGGAGTGGCGCTTGTCCTGACGCTTTTCTTGCGCAAGGCGCTGGCG
>CAZFAL010000017.1:0-6010 GCA_964516945.1 uncultured Ignavibacteriales bacterium | reverse complement strand
CACACAAACAGTTTAGTGAGCGAGCGCCCGAACCAGTTGCAATGGCGCTTCCGCCCCACATTGTCTGCATATGCCAATAGTGTCATCCTGATATAGCAAGGCGCACCAAGGGACGCCACTACGACAGAATTCAAGATTGCCTCTGAGATGCGTGAGACATTAACGCACCCGCACTCGTCCCATTTCTGTCGTGTCAGTCGGATGCACCGCGCAATGATAGCCGAACAGTCCTGAGGTCTCGAAAATAAGTTTGTCGGCGTCATCCGTTTTGAGTTTGCGAGTGCCGAAAACCGGCATACCAAAGATGTCAACTGAATCGGAAACTACCGTATGTGTCACTGACTGGTCCCGGTTAATCCAGGTCACTCCCCACGACGGACTAATCGTCACCAGCTTCTTGTCCAGCGCCGAATTGATAAACTGAATCGTATCTGAGGGGAATATCGGCACATGTATCATGGTTATCGTTGACGTGTCGGAGACATTCCCAAATATGTCTGTCGCCGAAACCCGGATTGCAAACATACCGGTGTCGGTATAATCATGTGTGGCGCTGTACTCTCTGTCACCGAGGGCAAGCGCTGTCCTGCTGTTGAAACCGTCACCCCATTCAAACGTCATTGAGAACAAGTCACCCTCAGGGTCTGCGGTCAGACTGCGGAAACGGACTTTTTCACCGACTATCGCGGTCGCCGGGCCGAATGGAGCAGACGGTTCCAGCGGCGCGCGATTGAGCGCCAAAACCGTCTTGCCCAGTGACGGGGATGACACACGCCCGGAATCATCGATGGCTGTCACGCGAATTATGAATGAGCCGGTGTCGTAATAGATATGGCTCACCGTAAACTGCGCGCCGCTGGTGTCCCAGCCGGATGCAGTCGAGGCGCCGTCACCCCAGTCGAATCTCAAGAACAGAGAGTCCCCCTCAGGGATAGTCGCCGAACTGCTGAAAGCATATTGCTGTGTCACAAAAGCTGTGTCGACACCTGTCGGCCTGCCGGGCGGCAGCGGCCCGGGTTCAACAACGGTGATGCGCAATCCGTCTGATGAATCAGAACGCAGACCTGCGATATCGGTCGCCACCACAAATATCTGGAAACTCCCGAGCTGTGTATATGAGTGCGAAGCAGTGGCGCTTGATGAGCCGGGCGCCAGAGATACAACTGATGTGTCCCGGCCGTCCCAGAAAAATGTCAATGTCGAGAGGTTGTTGTCCGGATCGATAGCTCCGGAAGTATACGTTACCGGCTGATTTATCACCGCCAGCGGCGGCCCGGCAGGGGTCGACGGAGTTCCCGGCGGGCGATTCTCCGGCCCGGAAGTTGACGAACACGCAGAGAGCAGTTGCAGGATTACCGGCACAAGCGCAAATCTCAGCCCAGACACAAAAAAACTACGCGCCAGTGACTTCCCCATTTGATCAACTCTTCGCTTCATCGGCTCTTGCAGGTTCTTTTGAGTTCTATTGACATCAAGTGAGGGATTGCGTGAGGGACTCAAATCGACGCCACTTCTTCAAACACGCCAAAGGGCGTTCTTGTTTCACCCGTGAACAGTATCGCGACTCCGGAGGCCAAAGGCAAGCCGAGACGAATCATCGGCGATTGACTTCAATCACGCTCATGCAAGATCACACACTTTCAGTATCACAGGCTGTCATCATGACACAATATCAGGCGCACACGTTCACCTCGTTCACTGTACAAAAACCCGATTTGCCCAAACTCGACGGCCAACGCCTTAGCGCGTCCAAGCTCAATGCCCAGCGCCAGCGCCGCTTCTTCAACCGGCCAGTCATCAGCGTCAGCGATGCTGTGCCCGGAAAAGACCGTATATGATTCAGAATCCAATTGAGACAGCAATTCTGCTTGTCTGCTCGCGTTTACTTCAGCTTCCTGCAGACTTGAGCCGGGGTTAAAGGCAGTCAGGTAGGCGCAACAATCGACAGAGTATTGGTCCATGAGGGAATCAAGCTCAGCGGAGCGTTCACCGATATGCAGGGTGATCTGTCTGTCTCCGGCCGCATCCCTGACGAACACCGAATAGGTCGTTCGGTGATAGGCGTCCAGTAATTCTGTGGGAATCTCAGACATGGTTTTACGCCAGACCCGAATTCGGTTATGGACAAAGCGCCGGTGGCCCACCGGAGAATATCATCGCAATCAAGTATGTGAGATCACTGACATTGACTTCCCCGTCGGCGTCGGCGTCACCGGCGCCGTTCGGAACCGGTCCCGGCCCGCCACTGAAAATACGCGCCACAAGAAACGTCACATCACCTATATTCGTTGCCCCTGAGCCGTCTGCGTCACCACAAACGAACTGCTCACCGCTAACCGAGCCGGAAGTCGCTGCAGGAGTGAATACACCGAAGTCAGTTGAGTATGTCAGGTTGTAGATGCTGTACGGCTGAGTCGCAAATTGCACCGTGTCACCACTCGGCTCACCGCCGACAGTGAAATACAAGGTCGCAATTACACCGGTGTCCGGAGCCAGCCCCGGCGCGCTGCCGTCACTTGAAGCTACCAGACTGACAGCCATCCGCTTGTTGAACGGATCGACGCTGATTGCTTCGGCGATTTCGAAAGCGCTTGTCCGATGTCCTGCAGTCGAAATCGAAACGAAATTCAAGTCAAAAGGCCCGGACCATGTGAACGGGATCACGAATTGACCTACAGGAAGTGAGTTCCGCGCAATAATATTGACTTTGGCAGTGTCCTCACCGAGACCGATGAGCGGCGCAGAAAAACCAATCGTATCAGCGACAACTACAACAGGGTCAATCATGGTCGCGAAATATGTCGAATCTACTGTCGATGCCGTGAGCGTAATCGTGTAAATCCCGTCAGTTGTGTAAACATGCGTCGGCGACTGCTCGGTTGAACCGGAGCCATCGCCAAAGTCCCAGACCCAGCTTGTCACTGCCACATCGGAGGCGCCGGTGAAATTAACTGTATGTGGCACATTCCCCAGTGGTACATCAGCGTCCATTTGCGCATGTAGACACTTATCACCGAAACCGTCAAGGTCAGCGTCTATCTGGAGCGGGTTATGAATCTGCGGACAATTGTCAGCGACATCGAGGATTCCATCAGCGTCGTTGTCGGAACTGTCGAATTGGAATAATTCTGTGCGCAGGTTCAACAATGTCCAATTCATTTTGTCTATCTGTTCTTGCGTAAACAGGTCGCGACAATCTTTGTTTGAGTAGGACATCAGATTATCGGTTTGCGGAGCATACTGCCCCCCGCAGGAAAGTGGCGGACTGGTACTGCCGCCATAAACGCAGTTTGCCTGCACTTTTCCGGAGAGTGTCGGGTCCGCCGGGGTTGAGCAGAACAAGTCCCCGGCAGTCAGGCAATTTGTACCGTCCGGGCACTCTGCGCCGAATGCAGTTTCATGTGTGTGATACAGGAAGAAGTAGTGTCCGACTTCGTGCGCGATAGTTGAACTGTTACCTGAAACTCCCGAACAGGCATTATCCATAATCGTGCCCTGCACTCCGGAGTTCGGAAACGAAGAGAGACCACACAGACCGGTGTTCGGCACAAACCAGATATTGACTGCATTCGCCACCGGACCCTGCTGACGCAGTTGGTTATACATTGAATTGCTGTTTGTGCCGTTGTAGAAGTTATCGCTGAAAATCTCATGTAACCAGTACGCGTCTCCATCACGAAAACGAAAGAAACGAAACCCGACTTGCTCATACTGTTGATTGAGATCCCGTAAGGCCTGATTGAGCCGCGCTTCACTCAGACCACCTGAGCCGTCACTGCGCCGCACAACATGGAACGCCACCGGGACATAATACAGCGGAGCGCCTTCAACTCTTCCTTGTCCGGAGGGAACGCTGAAATCATCAGGTAACATTTTCTGAATCGCCATCACCTCCGGAGTGACAACGGTCCCGCATTCTTCGGCGCTAGTGGAAGCGCCGAACACGGGAAGCGCCAGCGCCGCTACAAGCAGGGTTTTGGAAGATACCGACAGATTCAAACGGCCGGCGATAGCGGTAATGCTGTGGATATTCATGATGCGGATGGTCATGCTGTAGATGGTCATTGAGCCCTCAGAGATGTTAGTTGTCGTAAAACCCACCACCGGCAATATACCGGTTTTCTCAATACCTCCAAGTGTTGTTGTCAGCGCAGCCACTCATATCAACGTCGCAAGCTCCTCCCCGCTTTCCAATCTGCGCCCGTACAAACCCTCTACGTTCGGGTTGATTTGCAATCCGCAAGAAAAGCCGCCAGAATTCTCAAAATTGAGAATCATGAAGCTCCGGTTCCACTTTGTGAGAAATTTCACAACTCCATAAACCAAACACTGCGAAACTACACTTATAACCTGCTGTCTAACAGCGCGTTCACCGCATCGTGACATTTCTGTGACTTTGGCATGTATCTTGCGATATGTTTCAGCGTGGAACAAGAGAGGTGTCCACTGAAGGTAATTATCAAAGATTAGTAGAAAGGATGAGTCAAAGATGAAAAAGCTAACCCTAATGGCCCTCGCCGCAGTTGCCGCAGGCGCGTTGCTTCTTTCGGGTTCAACCGTACAGGCCGAGGGTTCTGGCGCCGGTATTGCCGGCTCCCCGCACGATTTCTCGGTAAACACCGGAGTCGGCGGTGAGAACGCCTGGAACACCCGTGAAGAGATCTGTCGCACATGCCACGTGCCACATGATCATCAACGCGACATTTATCAGCTCGGTCTGTTGTGGAACCATTCCACATCAAACGCCACCTACACGACATACACGCTCGACGACGGAACGGTAGTCGGACAGCCGGATGGCACCTCAAAGCTTTGTTTGTCCTGCCATGACGGCACCGTAGGTATTGACGACTGGGATGGACAGAACACCGGCGCCGGTACTGTCTTCATGAATGACTACGATCCTGACTTCCAGGTTCCCGGAAATATAACCGCTCCGAACGATCTGAGTCGCACTCACCCGTTGAGCGTTGTCTATGACTTTGTTCCGGGAGAGGCGGACGAAATGAATGATCCGGCGACGACTCCGATGGGCACATCCGGCGTGATTGATGACGTGCTCGACAACGGTAAAGTACAGTGCTCAAGTTGCCATGATGTTCATGACAATGAGTCAGTCGCAAATACACATCTGCTTCGTGTATCACAAAAGGCGTCACAAGGTCAGGCTTCCGGTCTCTGCTTGTCCTGCCACAACAAATAAGCGCATTCAGTAGCGCTGTAGGGGGGGCTGGCGTTTTCTCAAGGAACACAAACTTCGAGTAACAGTTCATCCAACGAACGTTTCAAGAGATAGCGTAACACAAATCGCCCGGGCGGCCATCGCCCGGGCGATTTTCTTTTTGCTGATTTCCCCTATCAACACACAGCAAACATGGACTTTCCAATAGTCCCAATCTGAATCACTCCTGTTGCAGAGACAATACAAACAATGGCGCTTCCCCAATTCAGCGCCAGCCGCCTGAACAGAATACTCCGCTTCGTTTTTTTCTCTCCCATAATCGATAATACAGTTACCAGTCTACTCCGATTCTCAGCGTAGACGCATAGCGTCCCTTCACCATAGCGGATAAAGGGCTTTTGCTACTGCGCCTGCTCAATAGTAGCTACTTCGGAGACCGACACATGTCATTTATAGGCGCCAACCAAACTTCATCCAGTTTTCGGACATCGTTGCTCATCAGCGTCGGCGCATTCATTGCGCTGACTGTCAACGCTTTTGCGCAACAAGGAGGATTCAGAAACTCACCGCATGACTTTACCAATCAGACGCAACATACAAACTCCTGGAACAGCGCCGAAACCGCCTGCGCCGTTTGTCATGTGCCACATGATGTAAGCCGTAACTCCTACAAGACAGGGTTGCAATGGAACCATGCCACTTCAAACACCACCTATCTTACCTACGAATCCGGCAGCGGCGCAGTTGCTCCCCAACCGTCAGGAAGCACAAAGTTGTGCCTCGGTTGCCATGACGGCACAATCGCTATAGATGATTACGAAGGAACTA
>CAZFAL010000016.1:3610-24384 GCA_964516945.1 uncultured Ignavibacteriales bacterium | reverse complement strand
TATGACAAAACGAACCCATTTTGACCTCTCAGAACCTCTCATTCGCCTTTTTCCTCAATGCTCTCTCCCATTGAGGTTAATTGGCGCGACTGCAGGTTTCGTCCTTTTTGGTATCCTTCACAACTATTCACTCATTCACAGAAAAGAAACTAGCGCTTGAGGTTACAACACCAATCAACAAACGCGCAGCGCCGCGACACCATCACATCCGCCGCGTCCAAATCCGACCGCACAACTTGCACATCCCGCGCATCAGGATTCGACAATCTCGGGCATCACACCCAAACTGCTGGCCGGTCTCGCGCGTCTGGGCTTTACTGACCAGACTCCCATTCAGAAGAAATCTATTCCGGTCGGCATCAAAGGCCGTGATATTCGCGCGCTCGCGCAAACTGCGCTCCGGCAAAACTATTGCCTCTGAGATTCAGATATTTCAGCCTTGAAAAGTAGACCAATACCCCTGATAGACCAGCCATTCTATCAGGAATACGAGTGAATTGTTCAGCATGTGGAGCGCGATGCAGGGGGTGATTGAATTGCTGTCTTCGTAGAGTTTGGCGAGGAAATAGCCGAGGGCGAAAATGTAATAGGGCACAGCCGCGCCGATAAAGAACATCACCAGAAAGACATGCGCTCCGGCGAAGAGCATGGCGTTGATGGCGATTCGCTCGGAGGGTTTATGAAACTGCGAACGGAGCGCCGTATACAAGTAGCCGCGAAACACCATTTCCTCACAAATCGGCGCAACAATCACTGTGCCGATAAAGGCAAGAATTATCCCGGTTCGTGACATTCTTGCGAGTTCAAGCTCAGACCCGCCGCTGATGAAGGAGAACAACAGGACTACGGCGCCGGCGATAGCGAAGTATTTGAGTAACTGTGGTGTGTACTCTTTGAGTGTCGCCAGTGACAGATTGAACAATGCGCCCGGTTTGAGTTCGTGACTTTGAATATCGACTATCACATAGAGAGTCATGAGAATCGTCCAGCCCATGCCGAATCCACCGGCAACTACAAAATAGAGCGTGTCATCGAGCGCTGAATTAGTATTGTGGTAGATTTCGAGTAAGACAGCGAACAACTGGTAGAACGCAATCCAGCCGGTGATTGTCCAAAAGGCGCGCATAAAGGGCAGGCGCGGGGCGGTTGATGATTGGAGCGCCTCGCGTTTGTGCCGGCTGTAGTCGGTGATGATATAATCCGGTAGTTGAAAGCTCTCGCCTGTGGCCGGATTAGTGAGCGTTTGTGTGGGATAGGCCGGAGGCGTCGGTTGCTGAGCCGGTCTGGCGTCGGGAGCGGGTGACGGCGCCGGTAGTTCTGAGTCTTCAATATAGACGGCGCTTTCGGGAACAATATCTGAGGCGCCACAGGACTTACACATATACCGCTCGGAGATTTTCAAGAAGCGCAATGTGACCGGGCGCTGACAATGTGGGCATGGGAATTGTAAGGCCATGATAATCTGTTCCCGGTTTGATCAAAGTTCAATTTAAGCTCAGTCTTAACTTGAACTATGCTTTTGAACTATGTTTTTGAACTACGCTCTTAGATCATGTTTCTTGAACCGCAGTTCAGTCTTGTCAATCTACGGTATTGTCGTCGTGGCCGCAATTGGCCGTAATTGTCAGAGGAAGACCGACTATTCAGTGTCCACGGATCATGTCTGCCAGTCATGTCTGCGAAAGGCCAAGTTCAGCCAGTTCCGTATATGGCGGATCGGGAGGTGTCAGGCCGAAGAGGCGGCAGATTAGTGTCATCTGTCCGCGATGGTGGATTTCTTCCTGCAGTATGAGAGAGAGGTAGTTGCGCGGGGTTGAGTAATTGCCGAAATGAGTTTTGAAGCGCGAATCGAGATTATTCCAGTCAATTCTCTCCAGCCCGGCGCGGAAATTCTGGAAGCTGTCCTGACGTAGCTTCAGTAACGTATCGAGCGTAATTTCGCTGATTTGCTCTCCCGTCGGAAAGCGGACTTTTAGGTCTTTGATGATGGAATCGTCGGTCAGAACAGCGGCGATAGAGCTTGCGCGCACGATGAGACAATGGACGGCGATTCCTGCAACGGTACGAAAGCCCTCCACGGGGGCCTTGTTCAGCGTTTCATCGGTAAAGACGCTCAATGTAGCGGATGTGTAGCGCTCCTGTATTTCGAACAAACTGATTGCCGACTCATGATTCGTAAACATACTGTTACTCTGCTTCCGGTTTGTGGTTTACTGGTTCTATGCCTCA
Source organism: uncultured Ignavibacteriales bacterium (assembly GCA_964516945.1). Lineage (GTDB taxonomy): Bacteria > Zixibacteria > MSB-5A5 > GN15 > JACZUZ01 > JAJRPJ01. The sequence continues at coordinate 22,155 of CAZFAL010000016.1, read as the reverse complement.
CGTCGTCTCCATCTGAACAATAAAGCGTCTTTGTCGTTCTGACAAAAGGAAGAAACGCGCTTGAAGAGCGTAGTTCAAGCGTATATATTAGCGGCGCATTGAGGGACTTGCCGGAGTTGTTGTTTCTGCGGCAAAGAATGTCTCAAGCAGAATGAGCAGTGGATGTTATCAATTGGTGGAAATAGGAATGTAACCTGAGGATAAGGAGTTAATGATGGCTTTAGTGAATTGTGAAATAAAGGACGGCGTGGCGTGGTTGACTTTATGCGACCCGCCGGCGAACACATATACCTACGAAATGATGAGCGAGTTGGATTCGTGTATTCTCAAAGCCCGGATGGATGAGAATGCGCATGTGATTGTGCTGACCGGTGCCGGAGACAAGTTTTTCTCCGCCGGCGCAAATATCAAAATGCTGACCTCGGTGACACCGTATTTCAAATACTATTTCTGTTTGCACGCCAATGAGACGTTGAATCGTCTCGAGCAAACACCGAAGCTGGTTATTGCGGCGCTCAACGGTCATTGTGTCGGCGGCGGTTTGGAAATCGCGATGGCTTGTGATATTCGTCTCGCAAAAAAGGACGGCGGCAAAATTGGTTTGCCGGAAGTGACACTCGGTGTTTTACCGGGTACAGGTGGGACACAGCGTCTGGCGCGTTTGATTGGCAAATCGAAGTCTATCGAACTGATGGCGACAGGTCGGACATTTGGTTTTGATGAGGCCAAAGAGATGGGCATCGTCAATCATGTGTTTGAAGGTGACAATTTCATGGAGCAGGTGATCGAATACGCCGCGCAGTTTGTGCCGCCGGGCAAGGCCTCCAAGGCGGTCGGGCGAATCAAGCGTTCGGTATGTTCCGGTCTTGAAATTCCATTCGGCGAAGGTCTCTCTCTTGAGCGCGAGTTACAGCAACAACTGTTCGACAGCCAGGACGCCAAAGAAGGCCTTAGCGCCTATGTCGAGAAACGCACTGCAGTGTTCAAGGGGCTATAAGACACAATTATGGCGACTACTACCGCAAGCGCTGACAGAATCAGCGAGATAGTCAAACCCGGCCGACTGCTAATTGGCGGAGAGTGGGTTGACTCTGAGTCATCCACGACGCTCGAAACAATCAATCCGGCCACCGGCGAAGTCATCACGACCTTCGCCGAGGCCGGCGCTTCGGATGTCGACCGCGCAGTGTCCTCAGCACGATCTGCTTTTGAGGGTAAGTGGAGCGCTATTCCCGCCGCGCGTCGTGGCAAATATCTGGCGACACTGGCGGATTTGATACTGGAGCACGGTGAGCGTCTGGCATCACTGGAGACCAGCGACAACGGTAAGCCGTTTTTTGAGTCGAGCAAAATAGATATTCCGTTTGCTGCGAATGTCTTTCGTTATTTTTCCGGCTGGGCTGATAAACTTGCCGGGCAGACAATTCCAGCGCGTGGTGACGCGTTCACGTTTACCCGTCGTGAACCGCTTGGTGTAGTTGCGCAGATCATTCCCTGGAATCTGCCGTTGGTGATGTGCGCCTGGAAACTCGCGCCGGCGCTGGCGGCGGGCAATACGGTTGTGCTCAAACCCGCCGAACAGACACCACTAACGGCGCTGGCGCTTGGTGAGTTGATTATCGAAGCCGGATTCCCGCCGGGCGTGGTCAATATCCTCACCGGTCGCGGTGAAGTCACCGGAGCGGCGCTGGTGAAACACCCCGGAGTGGACAAAATTTCTTTCACCGGCTCAGTTCCTGTCGGTAAGGAGATCATGCGCAACTCCGCTGAGAATCTCACTAAACTGACACTGGAGCTCGGCGGTAAGTCACCGAACATCATTTTTGCCGATGCGAATATGAAATCTGCATTGCGCGGCGCTATCAATGGCATCTTTTATGGCAAAGGTGAACTCTGTTGCGCCGGGTCACGACTATTGGTTGAACGCTCCTGCTATGACGATGTTGTCAGCGCGTTGCAGGAAACAGTCTCCACTTTGCAGGTGGGTGACCCGTTTGATAAGAAAACCCGTATCGGGGCGCTTGTCTCGCACGAGCAGACGGAGCGTGTATTGAAGTATATTGAAATTGGCAAGAGCGAAGGCGCGAAGTTGGTCACTGGTGGAGAACGAGTGCAGTTCGACAATGAGTTCGCCAACGGCTGTTTTGTTTCGCCGACTGTGTTTGCCGATGTCGACAATTCAATGACTATCGCGCAGGAGGAAATCTTCGGTCCGGCGCTGGCGGTGATTCCGTTTGACAGCGAAGAAGACGCGTTGACTATTGCCAATGACACCGAGTTCGGACTGGCCGCGGCGCTGTGGACCAACGATATCAAACGCGCACACCGAATGGCGGCCAAGCTAAAGGCCGGAACGGTGTGGGTAAACACAGTCAATATGTTCGACGCCTCATTGCCGTTTGGCGGTTTCAAACATTCCGGTTTTGGACGCGACCTCGGCGAGGATGCGCTTGACGGGTACTTGCAGACGAAGTCGGTGTGGATTGATTTGAATGATTAACGTCCGACGGGGACACGATGGTTATATACAAGTCATACGATCCTTCCGTAGGGGCGTCGTTGCGGCGCCCTTGTTTGATTGGGCAGAATCTATGAATCAAGAAAAGGCGGGGAAACCCCGCCCCTACGATAGATACTGTCACTTGTCAATGACCCGCTCTCTTAAAATACAGCGCTCTGCCATGATACTGGCGCTTGCTCTGATGCTTCAATCCTGTGGCGGCGGGATTACCCATGTCATCCCCGAAGAAACCCGACAAAGCGCCAAAACCTGGCGGATTGTGTATCGCTATGATTACAAAGGCAGTGAGATGGATCGGGGTCGTGTCACCGCCTCCAATCGCTCATTGGTTGACGCAATCAAGACGGCTCTCCTTCCGGATGTGAAACTGTACTACAATGATTCGCCCGGGGCTGATATCACCGTCACCCTCTCTGAACGTCAGGAGAGCGAAGGCTATGGTCAGGTGGGTGGACTGACCAAACGCAAGACAGTCTATTATATCGAGTTTTTTGACCGTAATGGCGAGCGCCTCGGCGGATACTATGACCGCAATCAGCGCTTCATCCGCACACACAACGACCCGGCTTTGGTAAGCCAACTCGCTGAAACAATTCGTATTGTCCTCAATGGTGAATAGTTTGATGAATAGCGGCGCTTGCCTGATTCCCCGACAGACACTATACTCGCGGCATGAATACAAATAACTCGACTCGCAAGGTCTATGTCGTCGGAAGCGCCCGAACTCCGATAGGCAAATTCGGTGGCTCATTGAAAGCGCTCAACGCCGCAGACCTCGGTTCAATCAGCGCTGAAGCGTCACTATCCCGGGCCGGCGTAGCGCCGGAGCAAATTGATGAAGTGTTTTTCGGGTGTGGCCGTCAAGCCGGTGGCGGGCCGAATGTTGCCCGGCAAATCGCCTACCGGGTGAAGATTCCGGTGGAGCGCCCGGCGACGACCATCAACATGGCTTGCGCCTCAAGTTTGCACGCGATAATCTCTGCCACACGCGCAATTCGCGTCGGCGATATTGATTGCGCGCTTGTCGGCGGATCAGAGTCAATGAGTAATGTGCCGCATATGATCTTCGACGCCCGCTGGGGGATTCCTCTCGGACGCTCGAAGCTCGTTGATGCAATGTATCATGATGGATTCCATTGCAAACTATGTGATATGTTGATGGGCGCAACAGCAGACAAACTTGCAGATGTTAAAGCCATCACTCGTGAAGCGCAGGATGCTTATGCGCTTGAGTCACAACAGAAAACCGAACAGGCGCAACAGGCGGGCTTGTTTGCCGATGAAATCACACCCGTGACTATCTCGTCTCGGAAAGGTGAGATTGTCTTTGACACTGATGAACATCCGCGTCATGGTTCAACGCTTGCGGCATTGGCTAAACTTCGTCCGGTGTTTGACGCTGACGGTACAGTCACCGCCGGTAACGCCTGTGGTATCACTGATGGGGCGTCATCGATGCTTATCCTCAGCGAAGAGAAAGCCAGTGAATTGGGTGTCACACCCGAAGCCGAAGTCATCAGCTATGCGCAATCAGGCGTGCAACCGGATTTGATGGGTCTTGGCCCTGTGCCGTCAACAAAACAGGCGTTAGCGAACGCGGGTATGGAGCTTGAAGATATTGATTTGGTTGAGTTGAATGAGGCCTTTGCTGGACAGGTTCTGGCCTGTCTGACTGAATTACCAATCGATAGTGGCAAGCTAAATGTCCATGGCGGCGCAATCGCGCTCGGCCATCCTATCGGCGCCACCGGCGCGCGCATCGTGACGACATTATTGCATGCTCTCAAGGCCCGCAAAAAAGAACTGGGACTGGCGACACTCTGTGTTTCAGGCGGTCAGGGAACTGCACTAATTTTTCGCAATGTGTCTTAAGAGTGTCATCGAAGAGGTTGCACTACTCACATGACTCAGACAAAAACAACTGCGACTAACTACACACTCGCCGAACTTATGGTTGTCACCGCCGCGCGGGAGATTCGAGACCATGAAGTTGTCTATGTCGGGATGCGCTTGCCTTTGCTGGCGTTTTTGATGGCTAAGAATCTTCATGCCCCCGATGCGGTCGGGTTTTATGAAAACGGTTTGATACGGGAAACTCCCGCTGCGGAATTGTTGTTCACCATGGGCGATCCTCCCAACATTCTCGGCGCCACTCAGGCAGGTGACATGCTGAATGTCATGGGGATGTTGCAAAGCGGCAAAGTTGATATCGGTTTTCTCGGCGCCGGTGAGGTAGACAGGTTCGGCAATCTCAATTCCACTGCAGTGCACAAAGCCGACGGCTCACTTGTGCGTTTACCCGGCTCCGGCGGGGCGTCTGATATTGCATCACTGGCGAAACGCACAGTGATGCTGATGGAGCATAGCAAGATTCGTCTTCCTGAGCGTGTGTCCTATCTGACATCACCCGGCAATGGCAATGGCGCCGGCTGGCGGCATGAGGTCGGCTTGGTACGCGGCGGTCCGGGTTGTTTGATAACCACGATGGGTGTCTTTCGCTTTGACACTGACGACGGGTCTACGCGTCTGGAGTCAATTCACCCGGGAGTGGAGAGTCAGCGGCTACAGGATGAAACCGGTTGGGATGTGCGAATTGCTGACTCAATTCAGACAACACCGGAGCCGACAGCGGAGGAGCTGGCGCTGATTCGTAAGATAGACCCTGAGCGCTTCTGGACCGCATAACCGTGTCAGAAAAGTTGAAATGAATTACAAGAACATCACATATAGCGCCACTGACCGTGCGGCAAGAATTACTTTGAATGCGCCACCGTTGAATATCATCACAATCGCTATGATGGCCGAACTTAAAGAGGCGATAGAGCGCTGTGTGGCTGAGAATGTGATGGCGCTTGTGATTTCCGGCGCCGGTGAAAAAGCGTTTTCTGCCGGAGTGGAAATCAGCGAACATACACCGGAGTTGATTGACGCGATGCTCACTTCGTTTCATGATGTGTTTCGCGCGTTGATTTCAGCGCAACAGCGCTCAGGGCTGGTGACTGTTGCGCAAGTCAATGGATATTGTCTCGGTGGCGGGTGCGAGCTTGCCGGTGTCTGTGATTTCGTGATTGCCTCGGAAAAGTCGACATTCGGCTTACCGGAAATCAAGCTGGGCTGCTATCCACCGGTTGCCGCAGCGCTGTTTCCGGGGCTGATTGGCAGGAGACAGGCAGAGCGTTTGATGTTCAGTGGTGAGAGTATTGACGCAGAGGAAGCGCTGCGCATTGGTCTGGTGACAGAGGTTGTTGCCGAAGTGGAGCTGAATGAGAAAGTGAAAGAATTCCTAAGCGGAATTACAGACAAGAGTTCGGCGGTGTTGCGCCTGCTACGCAAATCAGAGCCGGACTGGCGGTCAGCGTTTCTGCAACAACTTGACATTGCCGAGAGCGTCTACTTGCAGGAGTTAACACAATTGGCCGACATGCAGGAAGGCATAGACGCCTATCAACAAAAGCGCAAACCGCAATGGAGCCATCAATGAACGCCGTTTCAGACACTGCAAACAAGCTGATGAGCATGTCACAGGCGATTGCGGAATTGACACATGACGGCATGTCAATTGTTATGGGTTCCGGCATGGAGCAGAATATCCCGTTTTCGGCGGGGCATGAATTGATTCGCCAACAGCGCCGCGAGCTGACATTGATAGGGCCGATATCCGACATTTTGTTTGATCAACTGATTGGAACCGGATGCGTCAGCAAGGTCTCTGCGGCGTGGGTCGGTAATGTGATGATGGGTTCGGCGTACAATTTCCGTCGCGCCGCTGAGCAGGGGATTCCGCAAAAACTGGAAATCACTGACTATTCCAATTTCTCTATCGCCTGCGCATTACACGCCGCCGCATTGGGGATTCCGTATCTGCCGATGCGCTCATTACTTGGCACAGATATTCTCAAGAACAATCCGCATATCATTGAAATTGAATCACCGTTTGATTCAGGAGAACATCTCAGCGCAGTGAAAGCGCTCCAGCCGGATTTGGCGATTATTCATTCTCAACGTGCGGACAAACACGGTTCGGCGCATATCTGGGGCGGACTGGGTGTTGTCGCTGATTCGGCAAAAGCATCCAAAAAGGTCTTGATTGTCGCCGATGAAATTGTCGAAACTGCTGTCATAGAATCCGACCCGAATCGCACCGTGGTTCCGGGGTTTCTTGTTGATGCGGTTGTTTGTGAGCCGTTCGCGGCGCATCCGTCGCCGTCACAGGGGAAATACAATCGTGACCATCAGCACTACACAGAATACCACGAACAAACGAGAAAGCGGGACGAATTCCTGCAGTGGGTGGAGCGCTGGGTATTTGGTGTCAGTGACAGAAGTGAGTACTGCAAATTACTGGGGGATGACCGTCTGGAAACGCTGGCAGTGAAACAGTCCGCTCTCGCGGCTGAGACAGACTTTGGGTATTGATCGGCGTGGTATTAAGTCAATGAAGTCAGCAGGTTTTGAATCTCGGCAATCATAAACGGCTTACCGAGAAACCCGTCGGCCTTTTGAATCAGCTCTTTGTCTTCGAACTCTTCGATATTGTAACCGGAAATTACCGCCACAGGCAAGTCTGAGCGATGCTCTTTGATTTTGTCGAGCAATTCAATTCCGGTCATGTTCGGCATCCGGAAATCAGTGATAACCAGCGAGAAGTCTTTTTCGCCGATTTGCTCCAGCGCTTCTTTGCCGCTTGAAGCTACAACGCTCTCATAGTCAAGCGCCTCAAGCATTTCCATTAGCAGTGATGACATATTCGGATTGTCATCTACAATTAGGACCGGTTTTGTCATAGTCTGAGTTCTGTTTGTGCAGTATTGAGTTAGTCTGTTTGCAGAGCTGTCAAAACCAGTGAAGGTGTGGGAGAAGCTTGAATCAGCTCCCGAAAACACTCATAGCTCCACGCGTATATCTATGTATGATTTCGGCTTCTGAGGAAGTTCCTTTACCGGTATTAGATATATACCGTTAAATATTGAAGTTGAAAGGCCGACGTTGTGTGGCCGTTTCAAGTTGAAATGCGCTGAATTACCAATTCGCGTAGAAGCCGTACACCGTCTCCGGTTTGCGCAGAAAGACATATCTGTTCTTCTTGCGGAGCGATTTCAGGCGGCGGGATGAAATCCGGGTTGAGATCTATCTTGTTGTAGACTATCAGCGACGGGGCTGTGGCGCCGATTTCAGTGAGTGTCTTGCGAGTTTGTTCGACTTTTTGCAAAAACGAATCATCCGAACAGTCAACAACATGGACTAAGACATCCGCTAAAACCGCCTCTTCAAGCGTGGATTTGAATGATTCAATTAACTCATGTGGTAATTTCCGAATGAAGCCCACTGTGTCGGTGAATAACACTCTTGTCGGATACGGCTGGGACATCACACGGCTGGTAGGGTCAAGCGTCATGAACAATCTATCACGGACTTCGACTGTCGCCTTTGTCATGCGATTAAAGAGCGTTGATTTGCCGGCGTTGGTATAGCCGACAAACGCGACTTTGAGCATCCGCTCGCGCCCTTTTCGTCTTTGAGCGCGTTGGACAACTATTTTCTCAAGGCGTTTTTTCAGCGCTGAGATTTTTGTGTGAATTCGACGCCTGTCGGTTTCAAGTTGTGTTTCGCCGGGACCGCGCGCTCCGATGGCGCTACGCTGGCGGGACAAATGTGTCCAGGCGCGAGTCAGACGCGGCAGGAGATATTGCAATTGCGCCAACTCCACTTGCGCCATCGCCTCGGCGGTGCGGGCGCGTCCGGCAAAGATGTCCAGAATCAGACGAGAGCGATCAAGCGTTTTGACATCGAACGCCTGTTCGAGGTTTCTCTGTTGAGCCGGTGAGAGCGGGTCATCGAAAATGACGAGTGTTATCTCCTCTACTGCAAGCCGGGCTTTGATTTCTTTGACCAGCCCTTTGCCGATATAGGTTCCCGGGTCCGGTCTCTTTCGCTGTTGCAGAAGACTATCGACGACCACTGCGCCGGCTGAACGAGTCAATTCGGCGAGTTCGATAAGCAATTCTTCAGCGTCCTGCCGGGTTTGAGTCGGGGTTTTCAAACCAACCAACAGCGCTCGTTCCGGATGGTCGGCGGCGCGAATGTCAATCATCTTTCGCCTGGATTTGTTACTTTCTGATTTGACGCTCATGCTCGTTCCGGTTTCTCGCTCTTGTGATTTCAGAGAGCGTATAGCTCTGCAGACAACAGTCGACAATAGTATAGGGAGCAATATCTCTGACAGCAATCTTTCTGACAGCAATGTCGCTGACAGCAAAGATTCATTTGCACGCTGCGCTGGAGACGACGGGAGATAAATGGATTGACTTTCACCTGAGAGTCTTCTACTTTTTCGGAAGCGACACAGATGATGCCCGGATGGGGAGACACCGAGGGTTGAGTGTAGGGCTGACAGCGCTGACAGGGGTGATATTCTATGGCAAAGGAACACTATCTTCGTGAATCGTGATCAATTCACAAATGCAATGTTTTTGGCGCTGGCGGCTATGGCTGTCTATCTATTCTATTTGATTGTCGCGCCATTTTTCTTTCCGCTGGCCTATGCGCTTTCGCTGGTGATTGTTTTCTATCCTCTCTATGAACGGCTGGAGAAGAAAATTAAAAATCCCGGATTTGCCTCAGCAATTATGTGTGTCATTGTGATTATCGTGATAATCGGTCCGATGGTCTATTTACTGACGACACTTGCCGGTGAGGCGCGCTCGGCGTTCAATTATCTCAACGAGATGAACAAATCCGGCGAATTGGACAAATTGGCGCAGATGCGAATCCCCGGAGTGGATGTTATCCAACAGCAGTTGGGCAAGTTTACCGACCCTGAGAATCTGACACTCAAGGCGCTGGCGCTCAATGGACTCAATGCAGTTTCCGGGATGATTAAGGGGCAGTTGGCGACTATAATCGCCAATACCGGCAAGACGGTGTTCTATTTTGGTATAATGGTGTTTTCGATGTTTTTCCTGTTTCGCGATGGCAAGCAATTCGCCCAGCATTGTTCAACACTGATTCCACTGACACAGGAGCAGGTGCGCAAGACATTGAGCTATTTGCGCAGTGTTGTAGAGGCGACTATTCTCGGCGGAGTTGTTGTCGCGGCCTTACAGGGCATAGCCGGAGGGATTCTTTTCGCGGCGGTCGGGATTCCATCGCCGGTATTCTGGGGGGCGATGATGGCCTTTCTTTCATTTTTGCCACTGGTCGGGGCCTTTATTGTATTCATTCCGGCGGCGGTGTTTTTGATAATCAGTGGCTCAGTTATCAAGGGTGTGGTTGTGCTGGCGATTGGAATCTTCATCATCTCTCAAATTGACAACTTCATCCGGCCGATGCTTATCGCCGGCAAAACTTCAATGCACACACTATTGCTATTTATTTCCATTCTCGGCGGAATCGCGCTGTTTGGATTACTCGGTATCGTGCTCGGACCGGTGATTGCGGCGTTCATGCAGACATTGATGCAAATTCTCAATGCCCGTATGCACGGGACTGATATCGCCGAACCGGCGGTTGCAGGGGCCGCCGGAAATGGCGCTGTCGACGACGAATGCGAGTGATGAGTATCGTGGCATGGGCATCCTGCCCATGAGACGCGGGTGGGACGCCAGCGCCAAGTCGATGAACACCGTCAGCTATTTCTCGCTGTCGTATTCCGCAGTCACCGAAATTGAAATTCCGCCGCGCGGATTGAATTCGCCGTGGACCGTCATACGTCGCGGCTGACAGACCGCCACACAATCATCGAGAATCATATTGACCACTTCTTCGTGAAACGCGCCATGATTGCGATAGCTGAAGAGATAGAGTTTGAGTGATTTGCTTTCAATGCAGTATTTGTCCGGCACATAGCTGATAGTAATCACGCCGAAATCCGGCTGGCCGGTGATAGGACAGATTGACGTATATTCCGGGCAGTCGAAAATGATTTCATATTCACGCTTTGGATGACTATTGTCGAAGGTTTCGAGAATTATGCGCGAAGGTTTCTTTGCGATAGCGCTCTTGCTGGCGCCAAGTGACTTCAGGCGCCCGGCGCCTTTTTTGGTATTGCGCTTATCTGCCATTGGTCTGCCTCATTGGTAGCGTGTCGGGTCCGGGACACCCGCTTGTTGGAATCCCTGCCTGCGTAATTGACAACTGTCACATGCGCCACAGGCGGCGCCGTTTTCGCTTGGGTCATAGCAACTAATTGTCAGCGCATAGTCAACTCCGAGCGCTATGCCTTTCTTGATAATCTCTGCTTTGGTCAGGGAAATCAGGGGCGTCTCAATGGTGATTGTGGCGCCTCCAACTGTTGCTTTGGTGGCGATATCAGCCAGCGCCTGAAAACGCTCAATAAACTCCGGTCGGCAATCAGGATACCCCGAATAATCCAGCGCATTGACGCCTATATAGATTGCCTCTGCGGATTCAACCTCAGCCAGCGCCAACGCATAGCTGAGAAAGATAGTGTTGCGCGCCGGGACGTATGTCACCGGAATTGCCTTGCTTGTGGCTTGTCTGTCTTTCGGCACAGCGATAGAATCATCCGTCAGCGCTGAGCCGCCAATCGGTTTCAATGACACCGGCAGAATCTTATGTATGACACTCAGGTTTTTTGCGATTTGTTCTGCGGCTTGCAATTCACACCGGTGCCGCTGACTGTAGTCAAAACTGAGGGCTATGATAGTCTCGCAGCGCTCTTTGGCCAGCGCCAGAGTTGTCGCGCTATCAAGACCGCCGGAGAGCAGAACGATTGCTTTTTGGTATGAGACCGCCACTGCGCATCACACTCCGCGTGTTCGCGGATCCCAGATATATTTGTGAATTTGTAAATTCAGGCGAACTTCAAGTGAATCATTGAGAATCCATTCGGCGAGCGTCTTGTTTTCGAGTTTACCGAATATCGGTGACATACTGAGCGGGCAGATAGTTTGCAACTTGTGCTCTTCAATTCGTTCAAGCGCCCAGTCAAAGTCTGCGCGATTACCAATTACAAACTTGACTTCGTCGGTGTCACGCAGATGTCGCACATTATCCCAGAGGTTCTTACCGGCCATGCCGCAGGAAGGTGTCTTGAAGTCAACGATTCGCCGACAACCCCGAGGCATGACACTAATATCGAGTGAACCGGAGGTTTCCAACAGCGTTGTGTAGTTGCTATCAAGCAGACGTTGCGCCAGTTCGGGAGTTTCCTTTTGCACCAATGGCTCACCACCGGTAATTTCGACGAGTTTCACTCCGTAGGGTTCGATAGCGGCGAGTATCTCATCGATGGTCATCTCTTTGCCTTCCTCATAGGCATAGACAGTGTCACAATAGTCACAGCGCAAGTTGCACCATGTCAGCCGAACAAACGCGCACGGCCAACCGGAGAAGGTGGATTCACCCTGAATTGAGTGGAAGATTTCGTTGACGGTTAGCATGGGCGCCTCTGTCCAAGTTGCTCCAGCGGAGTCATACCGAATACGATGCGCCACAGGTCTCTGTTTCGAACACGGTCACTTTAGAAATGCGCACACGATTGTCATTGAGTTTGGCTGACAATCTATCAAACAGAAACTTCGCCAGATTCTCAGATGTCGGGTTGTGCTCCTTGAAATAGTCGATGTCGTTGAGGTCAGTGTGGTCGAGTGTGTCAATCAGTGAGTTGACTTCGGCCTTTAGAACAACAAAATCAATGCCCATCCCGACAGCGTCGAGTTCAGAACAGGCGCAGTAAACTTCCACCTGCCAGTTGTGGCCATGTTGATTGGCGCATTTGCCCTGATAGTTGCGCAAATGGTGTGCGGCGGAAAAGTGAGTTTTGATGAATAGTTCGTACATGGCATACGAGTCAGAATAGCTACGACCGCTCAACGGTGTCAGTTTCGGCGGGTTTGTCACTGTCTAAGGCCACTCCTATTTCACCGCTCTTGCGTTTGATGGCGTTTTTGACTGCAGCGCCGACAAAGTCGCGGAACAGAGGATGCGGCCGTGTGGGGCGGCTTTTGAGTTCGGGATGATATTGCACACCGACAAACCAGGGGTGATCTTCAACTTCGACAATTTCAACCAGTGTATCATCCGGTGAGACGCCGGTGAGTTTGAGCCCGGCCTTGACCAGTTGGTCACGATAGGCGTTGTTGAATTCATAGCGGTGACGATGGCGCTCGGATATCATTTGCGCGCCATAGGCCTGCAACGCCAGCGAATCCTCACTGAGTTTGGCCGGATAGGCCCCAAGGCGCATGGTGCCGCCAAGCTCGGCGACATTTTCCTGATCGGCCATCAGATGAATCACCGGATGTTTCAAATCGCGGTAGAACTCAAAGCTATGGGCGTCGCTTATTCCGGCGACTGTGCGCGCAAATTCAATCACAGCGCATTGCATACCGAGGCAAATCCCCAAAAACGGGATACCGTTTTCACGGACATAGCGGATAGCGTCAATTTTGCCCTCAACACCCCGTTCACCGAACCCACCGGGAATCAGCAGGCCGTCGGTGTCTTTGAGAAACTGCTCGGCGCCGTTTTGTTTGATATCTTCGGAGCTGACCCAGATAAGATCCACACGCGCGTCATTGGCGGCTCCGGCATGTGAAAAGGCCTCGATGATTGACTTGTACGCGTCCTTGAGACCGACATATTTGCCACAAATCGCAATTTTCACACGATGCCTGTAGTTCTTTAGATTGCCGACAAATTCGCGCCAGTCGCCAATTTCCGGCTCACGATGTGGCAGACTAAGTCTTTCGCAAATTTGCTCATCGAACCCTTGTTCGTGGAAAAAGAGCGGCACTTCATAGATAGTTTCTACATCAACGGCGGAAATCACCGCGCTGCTCGGTACATTGCAGAACAGTCCGATTTTCTTTTTGATTTCATCCGGCAGACGTTTCTCTGTGCGGCAGACCAGCACATCCGGCTGGATACCGATAGACAGCAGGGCTTTGACTGAATGCTGTGTGGGCTTGGTTTTCATTTCGCCTGCGGCGGCAATATATGGCACCAGAGTCACATGCACATAGAGTGTGTTCGAGCGTTTGGTCTCCAGTCCGATTTGGCGAATCGCTTCGAGAAACGGCAGAGACTCAATATCACCGACGGTGCCACCGATTTCGACAATTACCACATCCACATGTGTCTCATCACGCTCGAGGCGTTTGATACAATTCTTGATTTCCTCAGTAATATGCGGAATAACCTGCACGGTGCCGCCGAGATAGTCGCCGCGTCGCTCGCGGCTGATTACGGTATGATAGATTTGCCCGGAGGTGACATTATTGTCACGGGTCATCGACTGGTCGAGATAACGCTCATAGTGACCGAGATCGAGGTCGGTTTCGCTGCCGTCGTCGAGCACAAAGACTTCGCCATGCTGATAGGGGTTCATTGTCCCGGGATCGACATTCAGATAGGGGTCAAGTTTGAGAGACTTGACACTCAGGCCGCGTTTTTTGAGCAACAGACCAATTGAGGCCGCAGTGATGCCCTTGCCGAGAGAGGAAACTACTCCACCGGTGACAAAGATGTACTTGGTTGCCGTTAGCTGGTCTGTGGTGTTCTGCGCATTCATATCTCAACTCTACTTTACGGGCGTTGGCTTCATGCCCTCGCTTGCTCTGACGGTTATCCTGTTAATTGCCATCCTCCCGACGCATCCCTGCGAAGCCGGACGACATGACACTATATCATATATACACGATTCAGCCGGATTTGAAAGCCATATATGCAAGTCCGGCCAAAAAGTATGTTCCTGAAAAGTATGTTCGATAAGTGCGCTCAAGAAGCATCCTCTAAGAAGCGCCCTCTAAATGCGCTCCAGGTCTTTGGGTGAATCGACACAGATTGATTTCCCCCGGACCTCCAGCGCTCCGATTTTTCTGCCATTCTCCAGTATGCGTAATTGCTCCAAAGACTCGGCTTTTTCATAGGCGCCCATGGGCCAACTTTGATAGAGTTTCAAGCCGGAGCGGCGATAGAAATAAATTCCGAGATGTTTCCAGAACTTGAACCCCTTCCAATGTTCCGAGTCACTTTGTTTGCTATCAGAGCGCACGAACGGAACCGGGTAACGCGAAAACCACAGCGCCTCAGATGTCTCAGGCGCCTCACAGTGTCTGACCACAGCTTTGACCCGGTCCGGGTCAAATAATTCGCGGTCATCACGGATTCGAGTGACGAGGGTCAGGAATTGCAATCTCTTTTGCCGACTGAGCGCATTGACCCCGGAGTCTATCCATTTGGGGTTAAAACGCAGGAAATCTCCCTGAATGCTGACGAATATGTCTCCCTTGACCCTGTCTGCGACCTCTGCAACTCTCTCTGACCCGTTTCTTGCCCGATTTGAAGTCATCAATACTTCAGCGTCGAATGTTTCGGCGGCTTTCGCAATTGCTTTTGAGTCTGTCGCGATGATGACTCTGTCGAGAGCTGTGGCTTTTTGGGCCTGATTCCAGACATAAAAGAGAAGCGGTTTCCCTTTCAGAGGCGCGAGGGCCTTGGCGGGAAACCGCTTTGAATTCAACCGGGCCGGAATAACCCCAATCACCTTGGACATAGGGTCATCCAATCACCTTTGGCGCAAGAAAGAATTCGTCATTGTGACGCGGGGCGTTTCGTAACGCCTCGGCTCGCGGCAGAGGAGTCTCAGGTTCGTCAGCGCGAAATACGTTGGCGGTGTTTTCGGCAGTCTTGCCGTCTTCAACCCCCGAAACGTCAACTTGCGCAAGCGTTTCAACATAGTCGAGGATATTAGACATATCATTTGCCAGAGATTCTACTTCTTTCTGGCTGAGACGCAGACGCGCCAGCAGGGCGACTTTTTCTATTTCCTGAGTAGTAATGGCCATGCGCGAATATATCGGGGAGCCCCCGGCTCGTCAACCCTCAAAAAACTTCAAAACGCAACCGGTTGGGGCATGCTTAACTCGCAGTATACTATCGGCTTAGCTACGCTCGACTTGTGACGGGCGGATTGTTTTCTTTTTGGTATTTGACAGGTGCGAACATCCCGGTTTCGAACATTGCTCCAAACTGAATCCGAACCCTTGACCGTCCCAGATGCCTGGGCGCCGATTCGAAACGTGCGGCTAAAGGAATGTGGGTCGACGCCGATACTTTCACTACGCTGTTGAGCGCTGAAACAGTAACGCCGCATTCGGCAGATGTCCTCAAGTGGACTGCGCTTCTCTGCGATGAATCCATCCGGTCAATCCGGATGTAACCGGGATAGCTAAACAAATACGAGTTTTCACTTTCAGATTGTTTCGTCCAAATGTTGCAGACTTTACGACAAAACGCAGACGAGCTTACGACACTCAGTCCGGTATCGCTCAACAGCGTCATGCGCCACGGAGGAGTGACGTTGCAGAATATACAGTGGCGCAGTGTCAGCCAACGCCCTGTTAGCTCCGCAGACTGCACATTGCCACTTACACTCGATTTGCTCATCAGCAAGTCGCCCGGCGCCGGGTCCCGCAAGCTAGCCGCTAGATTGCTTCCGGCTCACGCCCGACCAATCATCATCCATGGCTCGGCGCCTCTCATCGCTCCGGCGCTTGAAGTGGATACACTCAACGAAATTATCCTGACGGGCAATTCAGTCCGAATTGAACCACAAATACACAAATTGCGTGTTAATCCGCGCTGCAGCAGAGTTGCCACAGAATCCGGCAGGGTTTCGGAGAGTAGCTTTGACACTATCATCTTCTGCAGTGGAATAGCTATTGGAGACAAGTCAGTCATCGTCGGCGCCGCTTATTCGGATGAAGCGGACCGTGATGAATCCGCCTCTGCGGCTTTGCGAATGCTGGTGCGCCAATTGACTTGTGATCAGGTCGCCCTGACAGAAGCGCAGTCAAGTTGTTTGAAACTGCCGGATTTGTCCAGAGCGTTGATTGATGCGCACAGTGGAGATGTCATCTGGCGCAGCCATAGCTCTTGCAGTCAATGGGAACAGCGCGGCTTACTGATAGATTATCTCGCGAATATGCGTCGTGTCGCGGGGCCAGCGGACACACAAAGAAAAGATACCCGTCAACTGACTCTAATAACGTTTCTCCGTTCTGATACCCTAAGCACAGTTGAGCGTCAGCAGACTCGTGATTTCAAATTGAGCGACGATGTGCGTAAGCGACTTACCCGGGTTATCGAGGGCTCGCTTGTGCGCGGGAATGACAAGACCACAGTATCGCATGCCACACGAACAGAGGGTGATAAGCGGATGAAGTCAAGTGACCTCCCGGGAGAATCTGAAAATCTATCAATTGTTGATGAGAAATCAGGGCGCTCTGAAGAAACACAGGAAGAAACACGGGAAGAAACGGGAAAAGAGACGCGACATGCATTGGAAATTGCCCTGCGGCACATTCCAAGAGGCGGCTATCTGAAACTCTCCCCAATCAATAACAAAGGTGAAGTGCGGATGGAATCCTTTGACAGGGATGGCGAGAACACTATCGACATCACTCTCACCGACAAGACATTCCCTGATAGTGATAACATTCTGTAAGAAGATTACGCTCCGCGACAACAGTTGCGGCGCTCAAGACAAAAACAAAACAAAATCTGTGTTGAATAATACAACAAAGGAGAGGGCGAGAGCCATGATAGATTGCAGTGTGCTTTTTGTTGATGATGATGAACTGATACGGCGCGTGATGGAGCGTGGATTGAGCAAGTATGTAACACAAGTTACCTGCTCTGATAATCCGGCGGACGCGCTTCAGGCGATAAATGAAACTGATTTTGATATTGTCGTTACCGATCTGAGAATGAATGACCCGGTTTCCGATGCGGACATGTCTGGTATCAAACTGATTCAGAGCATAAAAGAACGCCATCCGAACACTGAAATCATTCTGCAAACAGGGTTTGGTTCGCTTGATCATGCCGAGCGCGCAACCCGCGCAGGGGCCTATGACTATATCGAAAAGCCATATAAGGTCGAGCGGCTGGTGATGGTAATTGAACGCGCGTTGCAGTATCGCAGGTTGCGCAACGAAGTCATGCTTCTCAAACAGCAGGTTGCATTTGATTACAGCTATGACGGTCTCATCGGTGATTCTGTCACAACTCTGCGCTTCAAAGAAGCTATTGCGCGAGCCGCCGAGAAAGACACCTTTGTGCTTATCAGCGGTGAAAAAGGGACGGGCAAAAGCGCCGCTGCGAAAATAATTCATCATCATTCGCTTCGGAGGAAGCGCCCGGTCATCACAATTGACTGTGGTGAAACTCCACGGCGACTAATTGACAGCGAACTGTTCGGTCCGGGAAGTTCACATCAAATAACTTCCAGCCCGTTTTCAGGCGGAGCGTTGGCCAATGTGACAGGTGGAACACTCATCTTGAAAGATATTGAGAAGCTTCCGAAAGAGACACAGCGAAAGCTGGCCAGTGTTTTACAAGCGTCCTTACGAATGGATTCGAATTCCACCGGTGAGGGTCACAACGATGTGCGCATCATTGCCACCACCTGCGCCGATTTACCTGAGAGCGCCATTGCCGGCGCATTCTCGACAGAGTTGTTGAGTCTGCTGGAAGTGACATCAATAGAAGCGCCGGCGTTACGCGATCGCACGGATGATATTCTGCCGCTGGCAAAGCGCTTCATGCAAGACGCTTATAATTCCGTCAGAGACGGCAGTGAAACTACAGAACGGTATCTGAGTGGCGCGGCATTGGAAAAGCTGATGAATTACTCATGGCCGGAAAATGTTTCGGAATTGCGTAGCGTTCTGCGCCGCGCAGACGCATTGGCCCGCACAACCGAAATCACCGCTGATGACATTTTCTTTGTCAGCAAAGAGGGGCCGACCGAGGCGCTTGTGCGCACTCCGGCCCTGAACTCGGGCGGTTCATTAGAGATGACCTACCGGGCGCGAATACTCAGGTCGCTCGAAGACAACAATTGGAATTATTCGCAAACAGCGGTAGAGCTTGGCATCGGACGCACCACACTGTGGCGTAAGGTCAAGAAATATAATTTGTCGAAGGGGCTGGTCGGCAAATAACCGGAGCCGATGAAGCTGAAGTCTTAGACAGTCCGGGTTTCCGCTTTTCTTGC
>CAZFAL010000016.1:0-3510 GCA_964516945.1 uncultured Ignavibacteriales bacterium | reverse complement strand
CTACAGCCAACGCTACACTCCGGCCGGATTCGCCAGACTCCGGCGCTTCCGGGTATTACCATTTTGATTGTTCGATTTCAGAAATTGACACTTTGAAGCTGTCCGGGCTCATCCCGCATGCCTTCGAAGAGTTTATCGCATCATTACCGCAGAAGATCAAACTACGCCGTGGCGCATTCATTCTTGCTCATCGTGGCAGTCCGGTTTCAGATTCAACACTTTCGGTCATTGCCGTCAGTGACGGCGAAACATCCTGCTCCGGGTTGGGGATAACGATACCACAGACAAAATCAATGCTTCAGGAAATCTGTGATGCGCGTTGTCTGAAAACAATTGTTCCGGCTTCAGAATTCCATGGTAATTTTGTTGAGCGCCACGCGCTCATCGTATCTCCCGACGGTTGCCTCGGGATGTATCCGCTTGAAGTGAACACGCTCATACTTGGAGCTGTTGCGCTAAACTGTGATAACTACGAAGTCTTCCAGGGTTCTTGCGCTGAGATTCAGTCAGCTATCGGCGTCCTTGGCCGACGAGTAGCGGAACTGGCTCCTTTTCAATCGAGTGACGCGCCAGTCTCACTTGATAACTAATCGCATACCTAACCGCGTTTCTTTTTCCGTCTGTCGGACTTGATTCTCTGTTTCGCGAGATTATGTTCGCGCAGGGTTTCAGAAAACACGTGCCCGCCTGTCCCGTCAGCGACAAAGTACAGAAATGAACTCTCAACCGGATGAGTTGTCGCGTAGATGGCGGCCTTACCGGGGGAGTTAATTGGTCCGGGCGGCAGGCCCTTGTGCATGTAGGTATTGTAGGGCGTGTCTTTGTCGAGGTCTTTGAAATACAGCTTACGTCTGTACTTCCGCAGGCCATAGCGCACAGCCGGGTCTGCCTGCAGGAGCATCTTCTTCTTTAGCCGGTTGTGGTAGACAGCGGAAATAAGCTGTTGTTCGTCATGTCTGCGGGCTTCGGCTTCGATGATTGAGGCGAGTGTTACAATTTCATACTCAGTGAGTGAGTCAGTGTTTTCTCCGTCGAGCGCCTCTGCTACTGCGTCTCTTGTATCGGTCACAAGCTTGTCGATGACATCGGTTAACGAAACACCGACAGGAAAGCGATATGTCTCCGGTAGCAGATAGCCCTCAAGGTTAGGCAGATTGTAACGCTTTTGGCAGAATGTTGTGTCGTAGGCGATACGCACGAGTTCAGTTGAGTCAAACTTGAGCGCTCCGGCGAGAATCCCGGCGGTCTGTTCTATCCGCAGACCTTCGGGAATTGTCACCGATGTCATCGCCACAGCGCCGGAGCCGAGCGCATCGAGGACACTGCGCACAGAAACCGCTCCGCTGAAGTCATAGCGACCGGTCCAGAGGTTTCTGTCGATTCCTCTGATTCGTGCGCTGAGTTTGAAGAGCGCCGGTTTGTCCACAACTCCCAGCGCTGTCAGTGTGTCTGTCAGTTTCGCAAAACTCATATTCTGTGTCACAGTTACAGAAACTGACTGTGCGTTAAGTTGATGTTCCGCTGTGTATTGGTTCCAGAAATAGTATCCACCGGCGAGCGCTACAATCGCCACGGTAATGATGATATTCCTGAATGAGCGAAATGGTCGTATCATGGCCAGTACAATTGTTGCGAGTGTGACTCCAACGCCGACGACAACCAGCGCCAGTCCCAGGCCGAGAAATGTGAACGGGTAAATTGCATATTCATACCAACGGAAGCGCATCGGGATTCCGGTCTACTATTTATCTTCATCTTCAAAGCGTTGCGGATTATCGAGCCAGCGTTGCAGAATCACCGCCGCGGCAATCTGATCCAGCGCGCCGCTTTTCTTGCGTTTGCGTGTGACTTTCTTGCCATGCGCGTGGATCACATCGTTGGCCGCCTGTGTGCTTCCGCGCTCCTGCTGACGGTATATCGGCAGGTCGGTGAGCTTTTGGAGAGCCACGATAAACCTGTCCACCGCCGCACAACGCTCCCCGGCGCCGCCGTCGGGGGCGACAGGATAGCCGACAACAATCCCCATCGGCTGAATCTCGGCGAATTCGAGGACAACCAGTT
Organism: uncultured Ignavibacteriales bacterium; assembly: GCA_964516945.1. Lineage (GTDB taxonomy): Bacteria > Zixibacteria > MSB-5A5 > GN15 > JACZUZ01 > JAJRPJ01. Next base: position 1,449 of record CAZFAL010000016.1, on the reverse strand, counting down.
CCGCAGTTGCCTTCGGACTCCCGGCTTGAACAGTTTTGTAGGCCCCGGCGATAGAGCCACCGGCGTCGGAAATCGCCAGTCCGGTGCGTTTGTCGCCATAATCTATACCGAGATATACTGTGTCTTTGGGCGCTGTCATATTTAGTTTCTGATAGGTCAAATTCTGATTGGTCGATATTCATTTCAGACAGACACAGGCCATGCCCCATGCTGAGCGACAAAGCTAATCCATGACCCGTATCCGAGTCAAACTGAATCGCGAGCGGCGCCTTGTGAGTTTCCTTGCTTTGGCTTATGTTCAAAAAACAGGGCTAAATCCTGTTTTGGTCAGATGAAACTGGCCTAAGTTTGAGAATTGGCGGTACAGGCGGGATTTCTAATGAATACAAGACAGCAGATGAAAGGCGTTGTTCTCGCCGGTGGCTCCGGCACCCGGCTCAGACCGCTGACTGAGTACACCAACAAGCATTTGCTTCCGGTGTATGACAAGCCGATGATCTACTATCCTCTGCAGACCTTGGAGCGCATCGGTGTCTCCGAGGCGCTGATTGTCACCGAGGAGCGCTGGATCGGGGATTTCGAGGAAGTTCTGGCCGGTTTTGGCTCTGAGCTGACATTGGACACCACGCTGGCGATACAGACCGGTCCGGGCGGAATTGTCGATGCGCTGATTCAGTCGGCGGACTTTGCCGATGGCGCGCCACTGGCGGTGGCGCTCGGGGACAATATCTTCGAATGTCCACCGGTGGAGGCGGCACGAGGGTTCAACGAACATCCTGATGGCGCCTCGGTGTTTCTGAAAGCAGTCAACAATCCGGAGGAATTCGGTGTGGCAATAATCGAAAACGGCAAAATCACCTCCATTATCGAAAAACCGGAGAATGCGCCGACGAATCTCGCAGTCACCGGCCTGTATTTTTCGACACAACAGTTTTTGAGCGCATCACGCATCTCACTCCATCTGTACGAGGTGAATTGGAAATTACGGACTTGAATAATTTGTACCTGCAGGACGGCAAATTGACCGCACATGAAATCGACGGCTGGTGGTGCGATTGCGGGACATTCGATTCGCTCGTACGCGCCTCGGCGCTTCTCGCCGGACATCAACTTGAAGGTGTCAGATAATACAATAGAGAGATCTGCTAATGATTGATGGAGTACAAACAAAGAAACTGCGCGTGATTCCCGATGAGCGTGGCAAGTTGATGGAAATCCTGCGCGCCGATGATGAAATCTTTGAGCGCTTCGGACAGGTGTATATCACCACCGCCTATCCGGGTGTGGTCAAGGCCTGGCATTGTCACAGTAAGCAGGTCGACCATTTTACGGTCATCAGCGGGATGGTCAAGATGGTTCTTGCGGATTTACGTGATGATTCGCCGACCAAAGGAGAGGTGCAGGAGTTTTTCATCGGGCGTGATAATCCCTTATTGGTGAAAATCCCGC
>CAZFAL010000015.1:8208-24443 GCA_964516945.1 uncultured Ignavibacteriales bacterium | reverse complement strand
GGTCGCCCCGAAGATGTGCGCACAACTGCAATCGCGTCTTTGCCGCGCCTTGCTGAAACTGATAACACTCGCAAAGACGAAATCCGCAAGCGCTTGATAAAACTGCTTGATGATCCGGGTTATCGCGTGCGTGGTACGACAATTGGCGCGCTGGGTAATCTCGGCGACCCCAAGGCAATTCCGGCGCTACAACGAAGCGCCGAAACCGAGCCGCATTTCGGCATGCGCAAGAACGCCCAGCGGGCAATCAAACGTATCAATTCTAAAACCTCCAGGGATGCCAAAATTGCCGATTTGAGAAACGCCATCGATGCAGTCAAAAAGAAAAACCGGGACCTGCAGGAGCAAATCGATAAGCTCTCAGCGCAGATGAATCCAGAAAAAAGCGACAGCGCAAAATAAACGAATACCGACGCTATCAACGACAGAGTAGCTCACCCAGCCGTTCGGTCAACTTCAGGTTTTCTCTGTAATCAACCGGGACAACGACGATGCTCGGCTTTGACGTTTCAGCAAACGCCTGTTCCATTGCCGGTACAAACTCATCAGTCGCCTTCACTGCTATCCCCTGGCAACCGAATGAATCAGCGAGCTTCATCCAGTCGGGGTTTGTCAAATCGATATGGGAGTGTGTATGATACGCCGCTTTCTGCTTCCATTTGATTAATCCGTATTGATTGTCATCCCAAATCAGGACAGTCAGCGGGACATTGTAGCGCACCGCCGTAATCAAATCCTGCACATTCATCAGGAACCCGCCATCACCACATAGCGCCACAACATTCTTCTTTGGATACAACCGCTTGGCGCTAAACGCCGACGGCAAAGCAAACCCCATTGAGCAAAGGCCATTGGTAATAAAGCAGGATTTCGGCGCATAGGTCAGATATTGCCGCGCCACCCACATCTTATGCGCCCCGACATCACTAATCAGTATATCATCATCACGCATGACCGAACGTAAATCACTGAGAATCTTCTGCGGTTTCATCGGAAACCCTTCATCAGCGTCATACATCGTCAATTCATGCGTCATCATCTCACGCGGACTCTCAAACTGAGGCGTGTGTTTGACATGTTTCTCATCAAGGCGCATTATCATTTCGCGCAATGCTTCAGAAATATCGCCGATAATCTCAACATCGGTTTCATAATGTCTGTCAACTTCCGCAGGACGGGTGTCGATGTGTATGATTGTCTTCTCTGCGCCGGTGTTCCACTTTTCCGGATGCCATTCCACCATATCATAGCCGACACAAATCACCAGGTCTGCTTCCTGAAACGCATCCAGCACAATATCCCGCGCCCCGAGTCCGACCGTGTAGAGACACTTTGGATTCTTCGCTGAAAGCGAGCCTTTGCCCATGAACGTATTTGCCGCATAGATACCGGTTTTGTTAACCAACTCTTCAATCAAGTCTGAAGCCCCGGAGCGCACAACTCCCAAACCGTTGAGCAAAATCGGAGTCTGCGCTTTTTCAATACACTCCAGCGCCAGTTCGACGAGATGGATATCTGTGCCGAGATGGCGTTCGTTGGAGGAAATACTAATCGGTGTCGCCGCAGTGTCCGCCTTGGCGATATCTTCGGGAAGTTCAATCAGTGTTGCGCCGGGCTTTTCATCATGCGCCAGCTTGAAGGCCTTATGCACAACTTCGGGGATGTTTTCTGCGTCATAAATCGACGACGCCCACTTGGTCACCGGCTTGAACATGGCGATCGAGTCCATATTCTGATGTGACTCTTTATGCAATCGGGTTGTAGTGCCCTGACCAATAATTGCTACCAGTGGGGAATAGTCGAGCGTGGCGCTGGCAACTCCGGTAACAAGGTTGGTTGCCCCGGGTCCAAGCGTCGCCAGACACACGCCCGGTTTGCCGGTCAAACGCCCGTACATATCCGCCATAAACGCCGCGGCCTGCTCATGACGACACGTGATAAACTCAATCGGCGAGTCCAGCAATGAAATCATGATGTCGGCGTTCTCTTCCCCCGGCACACCGAAAATCGTATCAACACCCTCTTCTTCAAGACACCGCAAAAATAAATCTGACGCTTTCATAGTATCTGCCCTCTTATATTTCGTCTTTGACACGTTCTACATACCGTTTCGACTGCCGATATATTCCGCACACTCAACCGGAAACTCCGGCCAATGTCTAACCAACAACCATATAATACAGAGATTGTTCAAGATAAATATGAATTGCAAAAAAAGCCCCGCCGGACTATTGTCAGGTCCGGCGGGGCTATTGAATTGGAATTGATTCTTGCCACGCTATTTCAAAAGCGTCATCTTCTTCGTCTCGACATTATTACCGGCCTTGAAGCGGTAGAAATACATCCCCGAGGCGACTCTGGAGCCGTTGTCATCAGAGGCGTCCCATTCAACAGTGTGCTGACCGGCGCCAACTTCTTCATCAACCAGTGTCCGCACCACCTGTCCCATGACATTGATAATCTCAATGCTCACATGCTCTGCGGCAGGAACAGCGTAGTTAATCTTGGTCGTTGGATTAAACGGGTTCGGATAATTCTGAGAAAGTTCGAATCCGTCAGGAAGTGTGGCGGAATTGTCTGCATTTGCAGGATCATTATCCGGGACGCTCTTGACTGATGTAGCGCCGTTTCCGTCAGTAACAATCTTGATAACTTCTTTCTCAGCGCTTGTCTGCCCGTTTCCGGCAAGTGAGTCAGAGGCCTTGAAAAGCACAATTTCCCGCTGGCCGTCCGGATTCTCTGTAATTGTCACAATGTACCCCAGCGCTTCAAGCTTAGCGATTTGCTCATCAGTAATCTCTCCGGAACTGAAATCAAACCCCGCCAGATCACCCATATTCCAGCTTGCCGCACAGGCGCTGTCGTCGGCTTTCAGACAGATGGATTTCTTTATGAGCCCCCCAAGAGTGGTTTCACCGGAGTTGGCAATCAACTGGCGCAGGTTCAATGGATCATCACCGGAAACTGTGCCGACGAACATCAATACTGAATCACCGGAGGCGCTGTCCACCATCCAGGCGGAGCCGCCTTCGTCATCAGTTAAATTGAAGGCAATCGTTAAAGAATCTGAATCGCGATGGAGGACGAGTTGCTTGCCGCCCTCGTCGGTTGTTTCAATTGTCGTGGTGAATCCTTTTTCCTCTAAACGCGCCAGTTGCTCGCTTGTGAGTTGGCCATTGCTGAGACTGATATTCGTCCCATTCGCGCCTGATAGAGCGCCATAGAACATCATTCCGGCTTCACCGGTAAGACTGTCCATTATCCAGATGTTCCCGGAACTGTCTTCGTCGAGTGTATTAAGGGAGAAGCTCAGCGAGTCACCGGTAAGCGTACCAAAGCAGGACTCAATTTTCATTGTGTAGTTCTGTCCCAGACGTTCGACAAGAATACTATGCAGGTCTTCAGAGCTGAATTCACCGTCAAAGTCATCACTGACGAAAACATAGTGACTGGCTTTCGTGAACAGATTGCCCTCTTTAGTGTCCACCATCGGTGTAACATCATTGGTCAGTTGCACTGCGCCACCACTCTCAAACGCGGCAATCAATAACTTTCCGTCCTCAGGTGATTTCAAATCGCTGATTGTCAAATTGCAAGTCTGCTCGCACCCGCTGACATAGACCCTGGCGCCTTCCACACCAAGCTCTTTCAGCAATTCCTCTATTCTGTCGCTGTCCAACGCCAGGTTTTTGTTCACTCCGGCGAAGGCGACTTCATAGCCGATCGTATCCTGATAGGTAAACGGAATCAATGTGGCCGCCAGTAAGCCCAGCATCGCAAATCCCACACCGAGTGACAGGCGTGATCTCTTTTTCAATTGATTAACTATAGTAGACATAATCGATTTCTCCATTAGTTGGTGCGCGCGCGCTGAATCAGCGACCTGCGCTTCGACTTGTGTGCGCACATATGGCAACGGCGTAGTTTCAACCGTCGCTGCTTGTTGTTGCGCTTTTGTTTCTTTGAATGCGTGCGACAAAACCCGTTCGATATCAAACACACCTGTCGCTACAACAAAACATTCAGGGCAGTTCATCAGATGTTCAAGCAAACGCTGTTCATTGAATTCCTGAATCCCTTTCCGGCGATACTCATCAATAGTGAGCGCCGCTTCTGCGCATGTCATACTTTGATGTTGCATATATCGGCCTCCCTCTTACTCTTGATTCAAACGTGAAACTGTTGACGCGACAACTGAAATCGACTTCGCTTTTGTCACTGCTTTTGTCACCGGGGAATACGAAACTGATTTCATCGTTGCGTCGTCTGTGCGCTCTTCTGTTTTCGATGCGTTAGCGCTCTTGGATTTCACTGCGCCTTCAGTCAGGCGACTATCGGCCAGCGCCCGTTTCATTTTCTTGCGCGCTCGTGAGAGACGCGCCTTGATGGTGCCATCCGGCTTACGGTACATCAGACTTAATTCGGCAACTGTCCAACCTTCAATCTCAAAGAGCGTTATCAAAGCCCGCTCCTCAGATGAAATAGCAGACAGCGCTCTCTGCAATACCCTGCTGACTGCATATCCAACACGGGGATCTGCTGTCGACAGAGATCGATTGATTTCATCTGTCAGAGGAATTACTCTCCGGTACCATGGTGTCCGAAAGCGGTTTTTGTAGCAATTAACAATAATCCGATAGAGCCAGGGGCGGAAAGCGGAGCTCTCTTTCAAGCTCGAGAACCCGGTCAGCGCTAAGACCAGCGCGTCTTGATAGAGGTCGTCACCGTCCTCCCTGTTCCCCATCAGTTTACGGCTAAATGCTTCTGCCTGCGGATGTTCCGGTTCCAGAAGCTTCCAGAATAGGTCCCTATTACGTTCCATCCACTACTATAGACACCGGCAAACCGGGAAAGGTTGCATTGAGCTAATGGTTTATTTTCGACAATGGAAAAAGGAGATTAGAGCTGACCATTACGGATACGCTCTAACAAATCCGCGATCTTCTCGCGCAACAACTCCCGAATTTTGGCAAATCCGGCCAGCGCCTCATGTTCGGTGTAATAATTTCCGGTTGGGTCCGGGATTGACCAGTGAATCTGCGGCTTTTCACTCGGAAATGTTGAGCATTGCTCTTTGGCGTTGTCACAGACCGTGACAATATAGTCCGCCCAGATAAAATGTGTCGGTGTCAGACGGTCTGATGTCTGGTTCGAAATGTCAATACCGGCTTCCTGCATTGAGAGAATCGCATCATGATTGACACCACCGGCGTTAATCCCCGCTGAGCGAATCTCAAAGTCATCACCGGCCAGCTCACGCGCCAGCCCCTCCGCCATTTGTGAGCGGATTGAATTCCAGGAGCAAATAAAAAGGATATTCTTCTTGTGTTGCATGCTCGACGTTCTTCAATCAGAAGGAAGGGTTCCAAATCAGTTCGCGAATAGTCGCCAGATGATGGTCATCATGCTCTGCGATTATTTCTACATAGTCCAACAGACGAATCTTCTCACCCGTTTTCGGGTAAACAGATTCTTTCTCAAACGCCGACTCCGGCAGGCCATAGAGCACATTCGCCAACGTGGAGCGTCCAACCCGAAACCGCTGCAGAATCGGCTCCATAGGTTGACGGTTGTAATGTTCGTCTTCGGTTTTCTTATTGCCTGCGTCCGGAACGCTGAGTGATTCGACGTCATTAAGAAAGTCCTTGACGCGCTGACTGTGCAACTCATCAACATCCAGCAAATGCCCGGCGTGATCCAGCGGACTCCAGCGCAACGCCGGACGTGGCTCATCGCTGGCGCCTTTCATTGGCGTTCGCACCCGAACATAGCGCTCTTCAATACTCTTGAGTGCGTCTTCCACACGCGCAGGCGCTCCGTTGACACGTGTTATCAACGATGTCACATCAGCAAGAACATATGAGCGCTTGACGGTTTTCTCAGCCCAGGGACGGATTGGCATCTGTTTGTAATCGGATAGAGTCTGCGAAACAGAACCTGCTATCAGGCCCCGTGACATTTCTTATACTTTTTACCTGAGCCGCAAGGACAGGGATCATTGCGTCCGACTTTCGGCATATCACGCACCAACGTCCGGGCTTTACCCGTATCCGGGTCAATTTGGGCAATCTGACCTTTAACCTTCGGCCCGGCCACAGCCGTTGCCGCTCCGTCGGGGCCCGCTCCACCGCCTGCATAGGACATATTAGTTGCATCATCGTGACGTGTCGTAATTGCCGGCGCCTGTGCGCGGGCCTGCTCCTGCTCGGATTGCCGCACCTGCAGTTTGTAAATCATACCGACAGCTTCACGATCAACGGCGCGTATCAAGTCCTGGAAAATTGTAAAACCCTCTTTTTTATAGATGTCAATCGGTTTGCCGAGGCCCTGATGATAGCCGCGCAAGCCAATACCGGTGCGCAGTTCGTCCATTTCGGCGAGATGATCCCGCCAGTGACTGTCAATTGTCGAAAGCACTGCATATTTTTCAAGCTGGCGCATCGTTTCTTCACCGAGCGCCTGCTCTTTGAGATTGTAAATATGAATCGCGGCCTTGTGCAGTTTCTCGAACAATTCCTCCTGCGTCATCTCAGCAATGTCATCGTCGGAGAAGTCCAGCGAAGCCAGAAATGTATTGCGCATCTCAGAGCGCAGTCCGTCAAAATCCCATTGATACGGTTCAACCTTGGCCGGGCAATGTGTGTCAATAATCTCCTGCAGAACTTCTTCAATCAACTCGAATGTTTCATCCTTAATGGAGGCGCGGGTCAGCGCCGAGGCGCGACGTTGATAAATCCAGCGCCGCTGAACATTCATCACATCGTCATATTCAAGTGTATTCTTACGAATTGCAAAGTTCTGAGCTTCAACCTTTTTCTGCGCGCGCTCAATTGCCTTGGTGACCATCTTGGCCTGAATCACTTCGCCTTCCTGCAGGCCAAGTTTGTCCATGATGGTTCCGAGACGGTCGCCTCCAAACAGACGCATCAAATCATCTTCGAGCGACAGGAAAAACTTCGATGAACCGGGATCGCCCTGACGACCGGAACGTCCGCGCAACTGACGGTCAATCCGTCGTGACTCATGGCGCTCGGTGCCGATAATATGCAAACCACCGGCCTCCTTCACTCCCTCGCCAAGCTTAATGTCGGTGCCGCGACCGGCCATATTAGTGGCAATCGTTACCGCCCCGGCCTGACCGGCTCCGGCGACAACTTCGGCCTCACGTTGATGATACTTGGCGTTGAGCACATTGTGTTCAATGCCCTTGCGCTGCAAAAGGCGTGACAATGTCTCGGATACTTCAACAGAAACCGTACCCACCAGTGTCGGACGTCCCTGCTTATGAACTTCCTGGATCTCATCAATTATCGCATTATATTTCTCACGCCGCGTGCGATAGATTTCGTCATTGATGTCATCACGTACGACCGGCTTGTTCGTTGGAATACACAACACATCAAGGCCATAGATATTGGCAAATTCCTCAGATTCGGTCTCGGCCGTACCGGTCATACCCGCCAGCTTGGAGTACATGCGGAAGTAGTTCTGCAGGGTAATCGTCGCCAGAGTTTGTGACTCACCTTCAATCGCCACACCCTCTTTGGCTTCAATCGCCTGATGCAATCCGTCCGAGTAGCGCCGACCCGGCATCAAACGCCCGGTGAACTCATCGACGATGTTAATCTTGCCCTCCTGAACGACATATTCAACATCCTTCTCAAAGAGCATATAAGCTTTCAACAATTGTTGAATCGAATGCACTTTTTCTGAGCGTTCGGCGTGCAGCGCATAGAGTTTTTCTGATTTCTTCTGTTTCTCTTCGAAAGACAGCGATTCGTCGCCTTCAATTTCCGAAAGCGCTTCAGACAGGTCCGGAATAATAAACAAGTCCTGAATCTCTTTGGGGAATTGCTCTTCACCGTTGTCAGTCAGACTGGCTGTGTTATCACGCTCAATAATCACATAGTACAGCATTTCGTCTAACTCATGCAGGCGCTTGTCCCGTATATAATTCGCTTCTGTGTCTACTATCAGCTTGGCGACACCGGTTTCTTTCTTGAGTTTCAGAAAACGTTTATTTTTCGGTGCGCCGCGCGAGGCCGCCAATAATCTCCAGCCCGCTTCAAACCGCGCCTCGTCAGTGTCCTGCTTGAGATACTCCTCAGCTTCGCTGAGATACTGGTTCACCAGACGCAACTGCTTACGCACCAGTGAATCAACCGTGGGCTTCATCTCCTTGTAACGCTCATGAATATTCGACTGCACCGGACCGGAAATAATCAGAGGTGTCCGCGCCTCATCAATCAACACCGAGTCAACTTCATCAACGATAGTGTAATGGTGCCCGCGCTGAACCATATCCTCAGCCCGGACCGCCATATTGTCGCGCAAATAGTCAAAGCCGAACTCATTGTTTGTACCGTAGGTGACATCTTTATTGTACTCAACCCGGCGCTCATCGGGAGTCATGCCGTTTTGAATACACCCGACTGTCAGACCGAGGAACTCCAGCAAATGTCCCATCCATTCAGAGTCACGACGGGCAAGGAAGTCATTGACTGTCACAACATGCACACCGCGACCGGCCAGCGCATTCAGGTAAATCGGCAATGTCGCCACCAATGTCTTACCCTCACCGGTCGCCATTTCAGCGATTCGACCCTGATGCAATACTACCGCGCCAATCAACTGCACATCAAAGGGAACCATCTCCCAGAGTACATCCTGGTCTGCGGCCTTCCAAGACGTTCCGCATAGTCGCCGACAACCATCCTTAACCACTGCAAAGGCCTCAGGCAGGATCTCATCAAGCGTCTCCTGTAACAATTTCCGTTCAGTGCGTAAACGCCTATCCCGCTCATCGGATGATTCCCCTTTTTCGGGGTCTTCCGGCCCGAATGTGTCGGTCAACGCCCTGACCTTCTTGCGAAATACGTCGGTCTTGGCGCGTAGTTCGTCGTCGCTAAGCGACTCCAGCGTAGGATAAATCTCGTTGATTTGCTCAACGAGCGGCATAATCTTTTTGATACTTCGGGAATGGTAGTCACCGAAGATTTTCTTGAAAAACTCTTTCATTGTTCTTTCAGAATCATGCAAAGATGGCTATTTGCGATGATAGTCTTCTTATTTCAATTTTACAGTTATATAAGCAAATCGGGCTGTCGACTGTCTGTCGCAAAAACCTTATACTTATGGTACGAATGTTTCGGCTCAACAATGAAACATCCAGCGTCGAAAATACCCAATAGCGGGCTGTTGAGCAACTGGAGAATGTTGAACATAGCTTCAGATTGGAAACAGCTTCAAACTTAATGTAGTATCGGACGGCAGGTTAGATTATTTCGCTCAATGGCCTCAGAAACAAAAACCACTATTCCGGCATGGCCGCTCACTGCTTTTCACTGCTTCTCTCTTCGGTTCACAGGCGCATATGATTTCTGATAGCAATTCACCAATACCACGGCCGGACGGACAGGAAGGGTTTCTTGCCGGTGTAATCATCCGCGCCTTTGGTAAACAATTCGTCGCCCGCACTGAAAAAGGTAATCTCACATGTTCAGTGCGAGTCAATGTGAAGCGCGATTCTGCCGTGGATTCAGCAGTGGTCGTCGGCGATAATGCGTTATTGACTCAACTTTCAGAAACAGAAGCGGTTATCGAGCGGATTCTTCCGCGCCACAGCGCATTTTTTCGCCCGGAAAAGGGGCTGTCCGGACGGAAGCAGACTCTGGCGGCCAATATCGAGCAATTGGTAATCGTCTCATCCTGCGCAGAGCCAACGCTCAAACCGCGCCTGATTGACAGGTTCATCGTCGCCGGGGATACCGGAGGTCTCCGGCCGATTGTGGTTATCAATAAAGCGGATCTTGGAGTTCCGGACCTGGCAAGAACACTCAGGGCCGGTTATGAAATGATACATATCCCGGCTGTCATTGCTTCAGCCGTCACCGGTGAAGGTCTGGAGCGTCTCAAGAACCTGCTCGCAGGCGGAAAATCTCTCTTCGTCGGCCATTCAGGAGTCGGAAAGTCAACATTGCTCAACGCCCTCCTCCCCGGTTTGAACCTGAAAACAGCGGAATTGTCTGAATACTCAAACCGTGGCAGACATACAACCACCCGCGTGGAACTGCATGAGTTGCCTTCCGGCGGCTTTGTCCTCGATTCTCCCGGCTTGAAGGTTCTTTCGCTCTGGAAGGTGGAAAAGAAAACGCTGGCCCAACATTTCCGGGAGTTTGAACAATTTGCGCCGCAGTGCCGTTTCGGAGATTGCGCGCATTTTGCAGAACCGGATTGCGCAGTGCGCAAGGCGGCGGAGCAAGGCGGGATTCCGTATTTTCGCTATGAAAGTTATGTCCACATCCGCGAGACCCTGCAAAAGTAGATTTCCGCAAAATCACGGTTCGGAGTTTTTTGCCCGTATAGGCGTATAAGTTCTGTGGAACTGCCGGAAGAAATGCCATATCTTGGCCCTGTGAGTTGAGGCGGTTACAGAGACTCCCGGATATACACGAATTGACCATGACAAATCCCACAAGACACACTCAGCAATACAGTCAGGAAATAGCGGCAAAACCCCTTGCTGACACAGCGAAGGCGCGCAGGTCTCCTTCCGCCGGTGTTGCGGCGCTCTTGTTTCTTCTGCTTCTCTCCCTTTCAGGGTGCGTCTATTTCAATACCTTCTATAATGCCCGCAAGAACTTCAATGAAGCTGAGAAAGCGCGTATTGCATCACAGGCCAAAGGCGGAAGAGCGCAGGTCAACCGCGGAAAATATAAAACAGCGATTGAAAAATCATCAATAGTGCTCGAAAAACATCCTGACTCGAAGTACTACGATGACGCGCTCTATATCATTGGGGTGTCGTACTATTGGACTGAGGAATATCTGAAAAGCCAGCGCAAATTCCGTGAATTGCTCGCGAATTTCGAAGAGTCAGACTATGCGATTCGCTCTAAATTGTATCTGGCAAAGTGCAAACTGGCTCTCGATGAACGCCCTGAAGCAATAACGATTTTCCAGAACCTGCTCAAGACGGTGAAAGATGACAATATCCGGAGCGAGGCCGCATTCGCAATTGGCGAATACTATTTCGACAGCAAAGACTATGAGCAGGCCAACATATACTACGAAGCCCTGATAGATTCTCTGGCTTCAAACGATGCCGAAAAACGCCGCGCCAGACTGAAAGTTGCCGACGGATACTTTGCGCGTTTCGACATTCCGGCGGCCAAGGAAAATTATCTCGCAGTTTTGAAAATGAAACCCACTGAAGAAGAAGAATATCGGGCCTTATTTCGGGCCGGTGAATGCAGCTATTTACTGCAGGATATCACCGGAGGACTCGAACGATTCGAAACCCTGGCCGATGATGTGCGCTTCTATGATTCCATCGGTAGTGTGCGCTTGCAGATAGCGCGCGGCTATGAACTCGATGATGATATGGAGTTAGCGCTGGAAGAGTATGAGGACGTGAGCGTCGAGTCCGAGTCATCACCGGCGTCCGGAGCCGCTCTTTACAACCTGGGTCTGATTTCACAATTTGACCTTGAAGATTTCGACCAGGCGTTGGATTTCTACGAACAAGCGAAGAAAAAAGGACGTACGCGCAACCCGTTCTATGATGAATCTGTCCGTCGCGCCGCAGACATTGCCAAACTGGCGACATTCAAAGAAGGATTAGCCCTGGATTCAACAGCCACTTCGGAGCAATTGGACCAGGCCTCGCTGGCGGAATTACGACTTGGCGAATTGTTCCTCTTTGATTTGAATCAGCCGGATTCGGCGCTTGCGGCTTTCAAGTATGCCGTCGATAGTCTGCCGGAAGCATATTACACACCCCGGGCGCTACTCTCGTTGGCGCTCGCCGAACGGGACTACCTCGATGACACCACCTCATATGATTCTCTCATGCAGGTTTTTCTCGACCGCTACCCGAAAACTGACTTTTACCCGGATGCGCTCGAAGCCCTCGGGTTGAAAGGCACAGCCGCCGATACCGGTTATGCCGCCAGCTATTTTGACGAAGCGGAGCGCTGGCTGGTAGAACAGAGCAATCTTGATTCGGCTATGAAATACTATCAAGTTGTCGCTGACTCATTTCCGCAATCCAAACTTTCAACGAAAGCGCGTTTCACACTCATTTGGCTCGATGACAAATACAATCACAAGCAGGAAGACTCAACCATCTTTTTTGCCTACAGCGACCTCGCTGACTTATATCCGCAGGACGAATATGGAGAGCTTGCCGGTGATATTACGAACTACACTCCCAGCCAAACACAACCGGCGGCAAACAGAAACGATACTACGCTGGCGACAAATCCGACTACAGACTCACTCCGCAATGCGACCGATTCAACGCCAACTCAGGAAAGTTTCGTCAAAGTTGACACATCACTTTCCCAGGAGCTTCGCTTCTATGTACACGAAGGGCGCCAGCTTCGCGATGCGCCGGCCGGTCCAAGACCGTATAATCCCTTGGATTTTATTTACCCTGACGAAGCGGCCAGCCAACCGGATTTCTTCGATATGTACTTTCAAGTCAAAATCGATTTTGACGGACTCGTGATGGAGTCCAAACTGATGAACCCCACACAGTTCTCTGAACTCAACAAGCTCGTCAAAGCGCAGGTGGACAACTTTATCTTTAATTCCGGCAACTGGGGTGATGAAGGCCGCGGTGATGGCTGGTTCGTCTACAAATACACAGTCACCAAACCGGAGTACTTGCGATGAAACCGATTGTCTCGGCTGATGTGGACCTGATAAAGCGCAGAAACCTGAAACATGGTTATTTTAGTTTAACTTTTGCGCCGTTCCCCCGTGCGCGAAATTGCCGGCCCGGACAATTTGTACATATCGGCTTCAAGCATTCCAATGTCTTCTATCGCCGCGCCTTCTCAATTGCCGGCGCAAACACTCAGGACAAATCAGTCGAAATAATCCTGAAAGTCGTCGGCCGGGGAAGTCGACAACTGGGTGACTTGCGGATTGGTGATTCAGTCAATTTCCTCGGTCCGCTCGGTAAACCGTTTTCACTGCCTCGCAAAACCCAGACTTCAATTCTTGTGGCCGGAGGTGTCGGCTATCCACCGTTGTTCTATCTCGCCAATCACCTCATCGAACATGGCCATGATCCCAAACAGATTGTCTTTCTCTACGGCGGCCAGAGCTCACCGGATATTGTCGATCGTTCACGGATTCGCAAACTCGGAGTCAAATTTATTCCGACAACTGAGGACGGCTCCTTTGGTCATAAAGGACGAGTCACATCCCCGCTTGTGCAGGCGCTGGCTGATAAACAGTATCCATCACCGGTAATATATTCTTGTGGTCCCGAAGGAATGCTCAAAGCAGTTGATCAGATCGCCACAGAATTCGAAACTCCCGGCGAACTGGCGCTTGAAGCCCCAATGCCCTGCGGGTTTGGAATTTGCCTCGGATGTATTGTCCCGTTGCGTGACGGTGGAACTGCGCGTGTCTGTCATGAAGGCCCGGCATTCCCTATCGGCGCCGTTAAACTCTAAGAATCCACCGCATTCACGACGCGCAGGAAATCACAACCATGACAACCAAAACAAAATCACAGACAGCAAAGACAACGAAGACAACGAAGACAACAAAAACGGCAAGAACAACAAAGCCGTCTCCGGACCTGTCCGTTGAAATTGCTGGCTATCGTTTCAAGAATCCTATCTGGACCGCCTCCGGCACCTGTGGCTATGGAGAAGAACTTGACACAATCTTTGATCTGAACCGTCTCGGTGGCATTGTCACAAAGTCAATCACCCGTCAGCCGCGCGATGGCCATCCTGCGCCGCGCTGCTCTGAGGAAGCCAGCGGGATGTTGAATGCCATCGGGCTGGCCAATGTCGGTGTCGAGAAATATGTCACCGAAAAATTGCGCTTCCTCGACGGGTATGACATAGGCGTGATTGTCAATGTCGCGGGGTTTGGCTTTGATGAATATGTTGAAGTCTGCGCGATGCTTGCAGATTGTCCGCGCGCGGATATGATTGAGCTGAACATTTCCTGTCCGAATGTCTCTACCGGCGGCATTGAATTCGGCGCCAGCGCGTCGGATGTCGAGAGCATTGTTTCCGCCGTCAAGAGAGTCTTCCCGCGCCCGATAATTCCCAAACTCTCGCCGAATGTCACCGACATAGCGGAAATTGCCCGTGGGGCCGAGGCCGGTGGCGCCGATGCCATTTCATTGATTAACACCATGATAGGCATGTCGGTGGATATTCATACCCGCCGTCCGACGTTGACTAACAACCGCGGCGGCCTCTCCGGCCCTGCTATCAAGCCGATTGCCCTCTCGATGGTCAACCGCGTGTACGAGGCCGTAAAAGTCCCGGTTATCGGTATCGGCGGCGCCTCAAGTTGTGAGGATGTCATTCAGTTCATGCTCTGCGGAGCCAGCGCGGTCCAATTAGGAACCGCTCTCTTCCTCCAGCCCGACCTGCCAATTAAAGTCGAGCAGGACCTGAGAAAACACCTTGCCACACAAGGCCTGAAGTCCGTCACCGACTTGATCGGGAAGATTGAAAAATACTGATTTGCCTTAATTCGCCTTGTTTGTTGATGCGCCCGGCCGATCCGTCCTAAATGATTCCCGCCTAAAACTTCGCCCAGCGCGGTGTTCGCGGAAAGGGTATTACATCCCGGATATTACTCAATCCGCTGACATACATCAGCGTCCGCTCAAACCCCAGACCAAAACCGGAATGCGGCACACTACCATAGCGCCGTAAATCAAGATACCATTGATAGGTCTCGTCTTCGGTGTTCATGCCCTTTTTCTTCATCCGCTCCAGCAGAACATCAAGGCGCTCCTCGCGCTGTGAGCCGCCGATGATTTCTCCGATACCCGGAACAAGCACATCCATCGCGCCGACAGTCTTGCCGTCATCAGAGACTTTCATATAAAAGCTCTTGATCTCCTCAGGGTAATCATAGAGAATGACCGGCTTTTTGAACACCTGCTCGGTCAAATAGCGCTCATGCTCCGATTGCAAATCAGTCCCCCAGCCGACAGGGAATTCAAAATCGGACGCTTTCTTCTCAAGAATCTTGATTGCCTCGGTATATGACAGCCGTTCGAATTCATTGTTGATGACATTCTCAAGTTTCTCAATGACACCCTTTTCTATCCACTGATTAAAAAACGCCATCTCATCGGCGCATTCGGTCAGCGTAAACTTGAACAGCTCCTTGAGAAAATCCTCGGCAAGGTCCATGTCGTCCTCAAGCTCCGCCCAGGCCATTTCCGGCTCAATCATCCAGAACTCGGAGGCGTGACGTGACGTGTTCGAGTTCTCAGAGCGGAATGTCGGACCGAAGGTGTAAATATCTCCAAGCGCCGTCGCCAGCGCCTCGCCTTCAAGCTGACCGGAGACTGTCAGAAATGTCTGAACGGCAAAGAAGTCTTTGTCCCAGTCAACAGCGCCGTCCTCCGTTTTCGGCGGGTTTTCAGCCGGCAGGGTTGTGACACGGAACATATCCCCGGCGCCCTCACAATCCGAGGCCGTGATAATCGGCGTGTGGATATAGTTGAAGTCACGCTCCTGATAGTATTTGTGAATACCGTAAGCGAGTTTCGAACGTAAACGGTTAGCGGCGCCGAAAGTATTTGAGCGTGGGCGAAGATGTGAAATCTCACGCAAGAATTCAAAGCTATGGCGTTTTTTCTGCAAGGGGAACGAATCCGGCGCTTCGCCAATCAAATCCAGCGAGCTGACCTGCACCTCAAATTTTTGCCCCTTGCCCTGTGATTCGACAAGCTCACCTTTCATCCGCACCGAGGCCCCGGTGGTGATGTTTTTCAATTCCGGATGTGAATCGGTTTCGGCGACACCCTGAATGCCACTGCGACAGGAGCCGTCGTTGAGTTCGATAAAGCTGACCGCCTTACCGACACGCACCGTCCGCACCCAACCGAGCAGGGTTACTTCAGTTCCGGGAGAGATTTGTTCATCAACGAGAATTGCTGAGACACGCACTCGAGTCTTATAGTCCATAAAAGATAATCCTATACTATATAGTTGCTTGCGAATTGTCTTGTCTGCGACAGGCAGATAGTATCACCCTCTAAGCTGTCTGTCGACCGTTAGCCAAAAGTATTGACAAACCGCGCCCTTCGCAACCCTGCAAGAATCAACTCAATTCGATGCCATCTGATGCAATCCGACGAATTCCGGCGCAAAATATGCGTGAAACTGTTACGCTCCGAATTCGTTTAACCCAATACGTCGGGTACCGCGAGTACAGCGGGTACTGCGGGTACTGCG
>CAZFAL010000015.1:6891-8108 GCA_964516945.1 uncultured Ignavibacteriales bacterium | reverse complement strand
CGTTTAACCCAATACGTCGGGTACCGCGAGTACAGCGGGTACTGCGGGTACTGCGGGTACATCGAACGGGAGCAGGAAGTCTCCACGCTTTGTCTCCCAACGCCCCGACAGGATGTAGCATTGCAGACAAGGTTCGCACGGCCATTGCCCTAAGCTGATTCGGTGGGCCGCTGAATTGGCGCAGGCAGTGTCCCAATCTGAGGAAAACAACAGTGGTGGAACCTGGACCTTTTCCTCAGAGAAAAATACTGTATGGCGGAGAGCGAAAGCCCTTTGCTTACTTGAAAGTCGCTGTGAAGGATCACGGCGACTTTTTTTGTTTTTCGCTTTTTCGTTTGTTTCGCGTTATCGCCAGTTTGTAAACAGCGTCCTGCCGATATCGGCGAATGTCTCAAATGATTTGTGTGGGATGTTCTTGTCGCTGCAATATTTGCGCAAATCGGACTTGGCGAACAGTAGATCCGCTTCTGCAATGGCGCAAATGTCTGAGTAACCGTCACCGACAAAGACAGTCGTACCGGTGAATCCCTCCCGCGCTTTGATAGCGCGAATCCGCTCGCCTTTGCAGGCGCCGCAAACTCCGCAACCGTCACCGTAGGGAAACTCAACCCCCAGTGAGTTACCATTGCAAACGGCGTGATTCGTGTGCAATTCAAGCCGCTCAAGGCCGAATTTTTGTAACAGATGTTTAATATAAAAATCCAGCCCGTCGGAAAGAACTATCACCTGCTGTCCGGCCGCTTCGACAAATTCAACAAAACCGGCAAATGCTGAGTCTATCGCAAATTGCTCTACATAGGTGAGCATCGTCTCACATGACGACTGCACACGGGATGTTTCAAGCAGTAAACACTCGCGAGCTCCGATTTTGCGAGTGTTCCAGAGCTCTTCAAGGTCGGCGTTGCCGACAGTTGAAAACTCGCTCAACATCCGGTAGCCAACATCAACCTCGGCGATTGTGCCGTCAAAATCACAGAATATCAAATAATCTTCGGCGCCTGATGAGCTACTCATAGAAGATACCATTTCAGCAAACTGCCGAGACCGAGAATCACTATCAACGAGAGTGACATCCATGCGACTTGGCGCTGACGCTCTTTGAAAAACAGGAGCGCAATTACAAACAGACGAATCGGTGTGGCAAGCAACGCCAGAACCACAGCCCCGGTGATGACTTTTTGCGCAAACGAATGCTCCAGGCCGCTTCTATCGAGGAA
>CAZFAL010000015.1:0-6791 GCA_964516945.1 uncultured Ignavibacteriales bacterium | reverse complement strand
CTATTTGTTCGCCAATTCAGTGAGCCCCATGGTCAGCATACGATAGCTGAAGTACACCAGCATCAGAGAAAACAGCGCTTTGGTAACGCTGGATTTTATTTTCACGCCAATCATCCCACCGACTCTGGCGCCGACAATCATACCGACAACAACCGGTGGAATTATCGACAAAACACCATCAAGGTCCCCGCGCATGAAATATATCATCGCCCCCGCCGTAGCTGTCAGTCCAACCTTGAAAGCCGATGTGCCAATTGCAATCGGCATCGGCATCCGTAGCCCAAGGTACAATAACGGGATAAAGACCACCCCGCCGCCAATTCCCAGCATGCCGGTCAGAATCCCCGCAAAATAAGAAATGACCAGAAACACCCAGAGTGTCTTGCGGCTGTATACGGCATCCGCTACTTGTGTCTTTTCTTTCTTGAGCGCCAATGACACAGCGGAATAAATCAGTATCGCCGAAAAAATAAACGCCAGATGCGCTGCGGAGACATACCCACCCAGGATACCGCCGGATATGCCACCGGCCACAGCGCTCATCGCAAGCAGGATACCGACTTTCATATCCACAAGGTCTTTCTTGAAATACACAGTCGACGAAGACATCGATGTGGCTATCACGGAAGTCAATGAGATGCCGACCGCCTGCTTAATCGGCACACCCACAAAGATAGTCAGCGCCGGAATTATCAATACACCGCCACCGAGACCCATCACGCCGGCTATCAGCCCTGCGGCGATTGCGCCGCCGAAGATTATCAGTGTATCCATTGTTTATGCGCCTGCTCTCGTTGTGTCAGTTGCGCGATGAGGCATCCTGATGAGAATACTGTCACAAGCGCTGATATCCGGATCGGTTGGTAATGTGACCTTGTTGAAGGCAGCCTTCGCTCCGTCACGGCGTTCGTAGGCCGCACGCGCCAGATGTCTCATTATCACAGCCGCCTGCGATTTGAACAAATCCTTTTCAAGCTCTTCAGCTTTACGAAGAATATCATCACTTATCCGCCGTGACCTTCTATCAGTTTCATATACTGTGGTCCATAGATATAAGTCAGTGGCGCTACGTAATATGTCACTTTTATACTCGACACCGGCAAGAGTCGCCGCCTGGCGAAACTCGCTAAGCAAGTCGTCATCGTCAGTGGTTGTGGCGCTCTCATAGGCGCTGATAATCTCATCCTGAAAACGCGCGGCGAACGTGATAAAGAGCATCTTCGCTGACAATGCCCGAATCAACGGGTTTTCGGAGCTGAACTGATGGATAACATCCGGGGCGATGCCCGAACCGGAGTCTACTTTGCTTGCGCCGGGTTGATTGAGATATTGTTCACCGGTGAAATAATACCTGCCGACAGTCAGTTTCGAAGCTGAGCCGTCCGGCAGAGATTTGTATTCCTGCACCAATCCCTTGCCGAAAGTTGTATCACCGACCAGAATCGCGCGCCCGGCGAACTTGAGCGAACCGGAAAATACTTCTGAGGCCGACGCCGAATTACGATTCACCATAATGACAACCGGCGCTCCATTGGTATGATCGTCACTCCAGCCATGAAACTCCCGCCTGCTCCAGCGTGACTTCCCCTTTTCTCCGAGCAACAATGCATTGTCCGGCAGAAAATAATCAGCGAGCCGTAGCGCCTCATTGAGCAGGCCACCGGGATTATTACGCAGGTCAATTAGAATCCCGCGCGCATGAGTGCGCTCTTTGCGAAGTGAGTCAAGTGCGCTCACAAACTGCTCTTCCGCTCCGGCGCCAAAATCGTTGAGACGTATGTAAAGAGAATTGTTGACTGTGACACCGTACTGTGTCACATGACTTAAAGGCACTCTGGTGCGAACTATCGAAACTGACAACGTATCAGACTGCGGAGCCAGAGAAACGTCACCCTCTGTATTGTCAGTCACCTCGCCTGATGGTTCAGGACGTAGCAATGCTACTTTAACACTGTCGCCTTCCCTGCCCCGGAGAACCCGGCTGGCTTCGAATGTTGACTTGCCTATGAGACTGATCGAGTCGGCCCTGATAATTACATCGCCGGGTTTGATTCCGGCGGCAATGGCTGGCCCGGCGGGATTGACTGAGGCGACAAGTAATCCCTGTGAGACTGCGACAATCGAAACCCCGATACCGGCATAGGCGCCGGAGTACTCTTCGACAATCTGGTCGTAGGCCTGCGCCGGGGCGTAGCGGCTGTACCTGTCAAGTGTTCCATAGACCGCATCGGCTGAGGAATTGAAAAACTCAGCGCCGTCAATATCACCCGGATATTCGGCAATCACAGCCCGGACTGTCGCCTCGTAGCGCGCCATCTCATGCAACTGTGGAGATGAAATCACATACAGAACTGCGCCGGTAAACAAGGCAAAGGTCAGTGATAATAAGAAAAATGCCACTGCATGAGATTCAGTGGATTGTGGCTCGGGTTTGGGTGCGAAGTGTGGTTTGGGTTGTGATTGACTCACAATAGCTTGTTCCTGAGTAGGAGCGCCGTAAGAGTTTCGCGCACCGTATTGTGTATTTCAGTCTGTGTGCGCATCGCATTGACCAGAGCGACACGCTCCGGATCCTGTCGCGCCATTTTTCTGAACCCGGCGCGAACACGTTTGAAAAACAACTCCGATTCACGCTCTAACCGGTCCGGTGTTTTCTTACGCCGTGACAGCGATGTCGGCAAATCGACATCAAAGACATACGTCCGCGTCGGCGTCACTTTTCCAACGAGTTTGCGCCGTAATTGTTCGATAAAATCCAAATCAAGCCGACGGCCATAGCCCTGATAGGCAACCGTTGAATCATGGAACCGGTCACAGAGGACAATTGTCCCCTTTTTCAACTCCGGGGAAATTCTCTCATTGACAAGTTGACCGCGCGCGGCAAGATAGAGCAATAATTCAGGATAAGCGTCAATTCGCAGGTTTTTGTCGAGCAGGATTTTGCGCACTTTTTCAGACAGCGGCGCTGAACCCGGTTCGCGGAGTGTGAGAGTTTCAAAACCCAGCTTGCGCAGGTAGCGGTCGGCGAGACGTAGTTGTGTTGTCTTGCCACAACCGTCAATGCCTTCGAAAGTGATAAACAGGCCTGTTTTGTGTTTTTTCATTGGTAGTGTTTGGTTCTCTTGCTGTGAGCAAATTGCAACGTGTCGTCGTAGGTCGGGTTCCGGCGTCCGCTTTAGCGGACAAGAAACCCGACATGTTGGGTTGTAGCGGGACATGTCGGGTTTCTCCGTCCGGCAGACGCCGGACTCCGGAACCCGACCTACGGCTACTCCCGGTTCATCACGCTACCATCAAACAAGATTCTTCGCTGCGCTCAGAATGACAATATGTGTCTTGCGCTTGATTGGTATGCCAGCCAGGCGCTCTCTGTTCCACAAAAAACAAAGCCGACGAAGGGCTATCCCTCCGTCGGCTGAATATACACTATAGCGAAGCGCTGACATATATAAACCATCAGCATTACATCACAACAGCTCTACTTCGTTGTCACTGCGGCGCGTTTGCGTGTTGCAGTGGTTGTCTTGCCATTAGTCCCTTCAACTGAGGTGATGGCCTTCTTGACAGCCGCGCGACGGGTCGTCTTCTTGGCGCCATTGGCTTTGCCGTTGGCTTTCAGTTTCAACGAAGCAGCTGAACTCGTCTTTGTTTTACGGCCGTACTTCTTGATGAAATCCTCAGTCATATTCCGCGCAACATCATCAGTGTACTGCACCGGCGGAGATTTCTTGAAATACGCCGACGGTCCCTTCAACACACCGGAGAGCCCGTTATCCAGCGCCAGCTTACAGCAGCGGACGGCGTCTATCACCACCCCGGCGGAGTTCGGTGAATCCCAGACTTCCATCTTCATTTCCACATTCAACGGCACATTACCGAATGTCGTGCCTTCCATGCGGATATACGCCCATTTGCGGTCCGACAACCATTCAACATAATCCGAAGGTCCGATATGCACGTTACCGGCGCCAATGTCATAGTCGAGCTGGCTGGTGACCGCGTTGGTCTTGGAGATTTTCTTAGACTCAAGACGCTCACGTTCGAGCATATTCAAAAAGTCCGTGTTGCCGCCAATGTTCAACTGGCTGGTGCGTTCAAGACGCACGCCCCGCTCACGGAACAGACGGGTTAAGATGCGGTGTGTGATTGTGGCCCCGACCTGTGATTTAATATCATCACCAATCACCGGCACACCCTTTTCCTCGAAGCGCTTCTGCCAGTATTTCTCCCGGCCGATAAACACCGGAATACAGTTCACAAAGCCACAACCGGCTTTCAGAATCTGCTCAACATACCATTTGGTGGCCTCTTCGGAGCCAACCGGCAGGTAATTCACCACCACATCGGCTTTGGAGTCTTTGAGCAATTTGACAATGTCCACCGTGTCACCGGGGGCTTTTTCAATAATCTGCGAAAGATACTTACCGAGACCGTCATGCGTCATACCGCGCTGAACCGTCACACCGGTTTTCGGGACATCGGAGAATTTGTAGGTGTTGTTCGGCTTGGTGAAAATCGCGTCTGCGAGGTCTTTGCCGACTTTGTTTTTGTCGATGTCGATTGCCGCGACGAACTCGATGTCACGGATGTGATAGCCGCCGAGATTGACATGCATCAACCCGGGGACAAAATCGTCATCTTTGGCGTTCTTATAGAACTCCACGCCCTGAACGAATGAGGAACAGCAATTACCGACACCGATAACTGCAACCTTCAACTTACCTTTGGCCATCTGGCTCATTTCCTTTCAATCAAGCAGCTTTCACAACTACTTTTTACAATCACTTCGTTGTATGACAACATGTTGGTTCAATTTCGCTTTAACCTATCGCTGGCCTATACTAAGATATATAATATAATATAGCAGCCATCACAAAAGCCCGCCAAATCGGGCGGAAGATTCCCAATAAAGCGCCAATAACGCATTCTGGCAATAGCTTATCGGATTTGGCCGCGTTTTTTCACCGATTCCCTGCGGAAATTGTTGGCCGATGGGGGGATATCTGGAATTGGAGGTAATTCGTAGGTCGCAGCTCTCACAGTTTCGATGTGTGTGGAGCTTGCTCGTTATTTGCTGGTTGCATCTTCTACTGTGAAAACTCGAAACCGTAAAGGTTTCGAGCTACTCCGTTGACTGCCTTCTACGCCCCAACCGTCTCCAACCGCCAGCCGGATTCTATTTTGGACCGGTCGCCCACAGCTTGCTGTGGGTTCCTCTCGCTAATTAGTTCCGGTGTTGTTTTGCCACAAATCTCTTTTCAGACAAAACACAGCCCCAGCGCCGGAGTCAATTCATCAATTCAATCGAAGACGCTAATCAAAGTCGGGACATCCCCACAGCAAGCTGTGGGTGACTGGCTACTGTGAAAACTCGAAACCGTAAAGGTTTCGAGCTACTTCGCTGACTACCTCCTACGCCCCAACTGTCTCCAACCGCCAGCCGGATTCTATTTTGGCGTAGAGTTTGTCGGCGCGCTCGCGGACCATTGCTTCGGTCATCTCGAAATCCGGGCCGACATTTTCAATCATGATTGAGCTGGTCGCCCCGGCGAAACAGGCGCTTTTGACTATGTCCTTCGTGCGCAAATACTCAAATGTAAAGCCGGCCATCGAGGTGTCACCGGCGCCGGTGGAATCCAGCAGGTTGACATCGAATGCCGGAATGTCGGCGGGGCGCCGTGCCTCAGCGGGGAGCCGAACCTCGGCGGGGAGCTTGATTTCATCCGGCGGGATTTCAACAAATTCTGTTCCGTCATAAATCACCGCTCCAAGTTCGGCGAGTGTCAGGAACACGATTTTCGGTCCCCAGCTATGGATGATTTTCGCGGCTTTATGCGGCTGTTTGCGGCAATCAAGCCCGGTGAGAACCTGACCCTCAAGTTCATTGGGTTTCACAACGTCGAAATTCGCCAGACATTCGCGTATGCCCTCCGGGGCGGTATGCGTGATACGACCGTCAGAGTCGACCCCGCGCAAAAGCCCCTGCGGGTCACAGAAAAAGAGCCCGTCGAAGTTCTGGCGGATTGTGGCGATTTCGTCAAATGACACCTCACCGAGAATCGGGCCTATCAACACCGCTTTGCTGTCGTTGTACCATTCGGGTTTGATATTGGTGATGTCCGCGGCTTTGCCGAGCAAATCGAGTGTCCGGTTGCCGAAGTCGTCATAGTAGTGTAGCGAGAATCCGCCGGAGGTTTCTGAGTCGATGATGACACTCTCGATGCCCCGCGCGGACATGTCGGCTTCAAAGCGCTCACGAAAGTCCGGGCCGATAGCGCCTATCAACCGTGTGTCCTCGCCGAGTTTGTTCAACGCCAGAACAGCGTTAGTGGAACATCCGGAAAGAATGCGCTCTTGTGTGTCTACTTTTTGTGTTTTGATTAAATCAAAAACCGGGTTGCCGATAGCGGTAATCATGGTGGTGGTTGAGTGTCCTCTGTTGCAAGAATGTCATCGTATTCGTAGGGGCGTCGTTCCGGCGCCCTTGTTCGGTCAGGCAGAATCTATGAATCGAGAGAGGGCGGGGGAACCCCGCCCCTACGAATCAGTAGAGTATCTTTTGCGGGTTGTATTTTATATAACCTCTGATATTTTCCAGGTCTTTCTCATTGCGAATGACATGTTCATAATAGTTCCTTTGCCAAACTGGAGCGCCTGGGGTGTTGCGGTGGAGGTTAATTTGCTTGGCGCAGTGGTACTTGAAATATCCGATGACACTTCCTAGCGTAGGGGCGTCGTTTCGGCGCCCTTGTTCAGTCAGGCGAGATCCTTGAGTCGAAGTAGGGCTAGCC
>CAZFAL010000014.1:1534-24771 GCA_964516945.1 uncultured Ignavibacteriales bacterium | reverse complement strand
ATTGCGTTCGTTCTATATTCGCTATCTCGGCATCGGCGGTGTCTCGGTTGGCGGGTTTATTGCGCTCTTGCGCGCGGCGCCGACTATTTTTCACTCATTCGGTGAAGCGTTCAGGCAGGTGACAAGCAGATTCTCCGGCGCGGCGGCGAGGAAAGCAAAAGATGAAGCCACACCACGCACAGACCGCGATGTGCCGCTGACCTGGGTTCTGGGCGGGATTCTCGCAGTGGTGATTATCATGTTCTTCCTGCCGGGGATTGATATCAAGTTTATGGCCGGAGTGGCCGCGACAGTGTTCGGGTTTTTGTTTGTGGTGGTTGCCGCCAGAATTGTCGGTGAAATCGGCTCGACCAATTCTCCGGTCAGTGGCATGACGATTGCGACATTGCTGGTGACGGCGTTTATCCTGATGTCCACCGGGGCGAGTGGCGCGCTGGGGATGGTGGCGACACTGACAGTCGGCACGGTGGTGTGTATTGCTGTGTGTTTGTCCGGTGATATTGCGCAGGATTTGAAAACCGGCTATTTGCTCGGCGCTACACCGCGACAACAGCAGTTGACCGAGTTTGTGGGACTTCTCTTCCCTGCCGCGGCGATGGGCATGACAATCTATATTCTCAATGACGCCTTCGGGTTTGTGGCAACACCGGCGCATCCGAATCCGTTGGCGGCCCCGCAGGCCAATGCGATGGCGACGATTGTGCAGGCGGCATTCGGTCAGGGATTGCCCTGGGCGCCGATTCTCGCCGGCGGGATGATGGCGCTGGCGGTGGAACTGCTTGGGATTCGCTCATTGCCGTTTGCGATTGGGATGTATTTACCGCTCTCTCTATCGACACCGATTTTTGCCGGTGGTATTTTGCACTGGTTGATACATCGCTCGAAGGCCGACAAGCCGACTATCAGCGCCTGGAATCAGCGCGGGATTCTGTTCAGTTCGGGAATTGTCGCCGGGGATGCGCTGATTGGTGTGATTGTCGCGGCGTTTGTGGCGGGTAATGCGTCATATCAGGGGTACTTCGATGCGCATGGCGGCATGGAGACCAGTTTGCTCGGCTCGGCAGGCCCGGCGGTGTCATTGATAGTCTTCGCGGCGTTGGGGATTTACTCCTATCGATATTTCAAACTGAAAAAGAAATAGATGTACCGTTGCAGTGAAACGATTGACACTGATGATTGTACTATGCTAATGTAGTTCGTCGGTGACGCGCCTGACGCTCCGGCAGACAGTCCACAACTCGACAATAACACTATATACTACGCTGTAAAAGCTATCGACTATCATGAGCTCTCCGTTTATCAATCGTATTCGCCAAAATCCCTGGCCGTATATTATCTTCGCTGTCGCCTTTCTTGTGCGCCTGATTTATATCATTGAAAAAAGCATGAACGACCCGGCATTTGCCTTTCCGGCAGTCGATGAGCTCTGGAACTGGCGGCTTGCTGAGGAAATTCGCACGGTCAGTTTCTGGGGTGAGGGCGCGTTGTTTCGGGCGCCGCTCTATACTTATTTCCTCGCGTTGTTGAAGACCCTGACCGAGTTCCTGACAACCGCCGGGCAACCACCGCTGGCGCAGTTGACAGCAATCAGAATCCTGCAGGCGGCTTTGGCGAGCGGGACAGCGGTTCTAATGTATCATCTCGGCAAAGAGACAATCTCGAAACGGGTCGGGCAGTTTGCCGGGTTGGCATACGGACTCTATGGCACATTGGTGTTCTATGAGACGATGCTGTTGATACCCGTGTTGTTCTTGTTCCTGACAGTAGCGGCGACTTTGCAGGTGGTTCGTTGGGTGAAGGAACCAAAGGTCTCGACGCTGGTGTATGCCGGCTTGCTGTTTGGTTTGGCGGCGATTACACGGCCAAATATCCTGCTGGTGATGCCTCTGCTGGCGGTGTATGTGTTTTTTGTAAAGCAGACAAGTGCAGTATTTGTAGCCCGGTTAAAGCATGTCGCGATCTTGACTCTCGCAGTTTGTGTTCCTGTCTTTTCTGTGACCCTGCGTAACAAGATTATTACCGGTGAGGCGACATTGATATCGTCTCAAGGCGGTGTCAATTTCTACATCGGCAATAATCCGAACGCCGAAGGTTTGACGATGCAAATCCCTGAGTTGGATCTCGCGACTTTGCCATGGTCACGATTCACGGCGGAAACGAGACGTGTGGCCGAGAAAGAAGCAGGGCGGGCGCTGACACCCGCTGAGCAGTCCTCATTCTGGACGGACAAGGCGCTGGACTATATCACCTCTCATCCATTGGATTTCGCCAAACTGACTTTGCGAAAGATGTGGTATATCACGCTGGGGTTTGAGAATTCGGACAATGGTGATATTTACTTCAAACGGCGCTACTCAACAATACTGTCCATCCTTATCTCGTCGCGCACATCGCCGCTGAAGTATCCCTGGGCGGTGTTATTTCCATTAGCATTGCTGGGGATGGTGGTCAGTTGGAAACAACGCAAGGCGCTGGCGCCACTGTATTTGATTTTCTTCGGCTACTTACCGACGATATTTCTGTTCCTGGTGACTGCGCGACATCGTCTGCCGCTTGTGCCTTTTGTCGCTGTCTTTGGCGCGGCGGGCTTCTTCTACCTCTATGACAGAGTCAAAGAGCAGGATTGGAAACGGATAGCGTTACCGGGAGTTGTGACGGCGGGTCTGATGGTGGCGCTGAGTATTGTGTATTTTGATATCGGCTTTGAAAACGAAGCGCAGATTTATCAGAACCAGGGTATCGCCTACACGCGACAGGGTAACTGGCCACAGGCCGCATCAGCGTACAAAAAAGCGCTCGAAATCGACCCGCAATCATACACCAACTGGAACGAACTGGGCTATGCGTTGATGCGTATGGACAGTGTTGAGCGCGCCGGACGGTGTTATGACAAGTCGTTTGAGTTGAACCCGCAGTATATTGAGCCATTGTTGAACTTCGGACAGATGCTGGAACATCTCACTGTGTATGATTTGGCGCTGAAACGCTTTGAACATGCAAGTGAAGTCGCTCCCGATGATTTCCGCCCGATTATCAATATCGGTGATGTCTATTTGCGACAAGGCAAGTATGAAGAAGCCGAGAAGTATTATCGTCAGGCCAAGAAATTAGCGCCGGATGAGAAGGAAGTCTATTTCAAGCTCGGTGAATTGTTCGCGCGCATGAAAAAGTATTTCTCGGCAAATCAGGAGTTTGAGCGTGGGTCATATTACGGGAAACCGTCGGCGATCGCGTATTTGAACTGGGGGAATCTATCGGTTGAGCGCGGGTTCACTGATGATGCGATAGCAAAGTACAAAGAATCACTCAAGCTTGACCCTCGCTTGAAACAGGCATGGTATAGCATCGGCATGGCGTTTTTCAAGAAGAAGGCGCCCGCTGATTCTGTGCGTAAGTATTTGCGCGTGGCGCTTGAACTGGACCCGGAGATGGAACAGGCCAAACAGATTCTGGAACGGGTGAATGGGCAATGAACACGGTGTTTTCTGTGAGACAGGGATGTCGGGTTTCTTGTCCGGCAATTGCCGGACGCCGGAACCCGACCTACGAGGTTTCGACTGTTTAGTATTTTGCCCGTCGTTCAATGACATAATTTGAACCGGGCAGTGACTTCGCGTATTTTTTCAAATCCGCGAGCATGCGTGACATCTCTCCGGCATGCGAGAACATGTTGTTACGGTTGATAACCACCGCAATTGATATTGACAACAGCGCAAAGCGCTCTACTTCGCCGCGACGGTTTGTTGTCACGATACTTCCCCGCTCCCGGTCACGCTTGTGGTAGCGTAGTGGCACAAGCGTGTCAAACACTTTCAGGACAGCTTCACAGATCGGCGCGGCTTTCGGTGACGGGATGATGTAGATAAAATCATCACCTCCAATATGCCCCACAAACCCTTCCGGACAGAGGTCGAAGACAACATCCCGAATAATACGTGATGTCAGCCGGATGATTTTATCACCGAAGTAATACCCGTAGGCGTCGTTATAGGCTTTGAAATTGTCCAGATCACAATAGCAGACGGCGAACTCCTGTTGTAGCGCCAACTGTCTGTCAATTTCCCTTTCAATCATTGACGGGCCGGGGAGCATCGATGACGGATTCACGGAGATGTCACGGGCGCTGCGGTTGGCCAGCATCTTCAGGCGCACTTCGCAGAGCCGCTCCTGCCAGGGACCGGTCATAAAATCGTCACAACCGTTTTCATAGGCGGCGATGACTGTTGCGTCATCAGGATCAGGATGATAGAGCGCCACCGGAATGATGGAGGTGAAGACATTTTCCTTGATGCGCCTGACAAGCTCCACTTCGGTGGTGAAACCGGACTGACCGGCTATCACAGCCAAATCAAGAGTGAAGCGTTGAGAAATGCGCAACAGCTCATCGAATGTGCGGAAGTAGTGGAAAGAAATCTGACCTTCGGGGAAATGACTTTCCAGATGGTAAACCAACTCCACCTTTTCCTGTCTGAGCGCACAATGGAACATATCAGTCCTTTTTGTCCTGACGCTCAAGAGGATGAAAGGCGCGCACTGTAGAGCGTAGGAATTCGCGGTCCGGATGTGTGTACATTTGGGTAGTGGTGATTGAACTGTGTCCGAGCAGTTCCTGCACCACCCGCAGGTCTGCGCCGCCTTCAAGCAGGTGTGTCGCGAAACTATGACGGAAACTATGGGGAGAAATATCAGCGCTGATTCCGGCGAGGGCGGCATACTTGCGCACAATCCGGAAAGCGCTGATGCGACTCAGCTCCCCGCCTCTGGCGTTGACAAACAGCGCTTCCTGCGCTGAGTTCTTGATGAGTTTCTCGCGTCCATCACGCAAATAACGCTCCAGCGCGTCACGCATCCTCGTCCCTATCGGTGCGATGCGCTCCTTGTTACCCTTGCCGATGACAGTCATGAACCCGGCTTCTGGGAGGTAATGTGACACATGCAATGTCACTGCCTCAGAAACCCGTAACCCGGCGCCATAGAGCGTTTCCAATAGCGCGCTGTCACGTTGCCCAAGGGGTGTCCTGCTATCTGGAAGTTCGAGAATTTTTGTCACTTGCGACACAGTCAGCGCTCCGGGATGATACTTCACAAGCGACGGAGTGCGGATATTAGCCGGAAGGTTTTGTCCACCGAGAGAGCGCTCGCGCAAAAATGAGGCAAAACTGCGCACTGCGGAAATTTTGCGCGCAACAGTCGCCGGACGGGAGCCGCGACGCTCAAGGGCCGAGAGAAAACGATTGACATCGCTTGTGTCGGACTTGCTGACAGAGTGACGGCAGTTACTAACGAAATCCTGCAAATCCCGACGGTAGGCGCTGACTGTGTTTTGTGCGAGTCCTCTCTCCAAATCAAGGTAGGAAAGATACTCTTCGACCTCAGGAGCGGCCGCAGGCGCTGTGTTTTTTTCGCTTTTCTTATCCATCTTATTGTTCGGCGACCTCAATGTCGCACTGGCGCACAGCCGACGCCAGAGCAATCGCTCCGACTATTGTGGCCCCGCTTTCCTCCAACGTCCTGCCTACCTCGGCCACAGTGGCGCCGGTAGTGATGACGTCATCGACTATCAGAATCTTCCGTTGCGGGAATCCCCACCTGTCTGCGGTAAACGCTCCGGCGAGATTGTCTTGTCGTTGCTCGGTCGTCAATTTCGCCTGGTTTTTCGTTTTGACGATTTTCTCGACAGAATTACGGAGAACCGGCAGGCCGGTCATCCTGCTTAGTATATCGGAGATAACCTCCGCTTGATTGAATCCTCTTGCCTTGAAACCACTTATGTGGAGGGGCACAGGAACCAGGGCCTCGGCTTCAAGGGCCGCTATTTGCGGCTTGCGCAGGCGCGCCAGCGTTATTGCCAGCCGTTCTCCGAGAGCGATAAAGCTCTCGTATTTGAATTTCTGGAGCATTTCTGCGAGAGGTGATTGATATTTCCCAAGAGCTATCGCCGGAATCCGACGGGTCAAGACACCTTCGTCTGCGGTTGCTTCTGAAGCTATTCTATCCGGGGCCATTGTTTCCAAAGCCATTGTTTCCGGGACGCCGGTAATCTGACCGGGAGAATCGGAAAGCACATAATGGATACGCTGTTTGAGAGCATTGCGCCAACAATGGGGGCAGATTGAATACACTCCGGACGCGTGCCGTCGCTCACAGACGACACACACGGCGGGATAGAGTAACTCGCTAATTGCGGCTGTGACACTCTGGAAATGTTGCCATAGCGGGGAGTTCTCAATTGAGCGATGCGGGACTTTGCTGAGAGCGCACATGCAGGAAAGATATTCGGCTACCACGCTCACGGCAATATGAATCTCCGGGAAGCGCTATTCTATGTGGGAGTCTTCGCATAATGGCTCATTTTGCTCCGCCGCGACTCCGTTGGATATCGATAATCCCGGGGATTCTCTTGATTTTCAAAGAGAGCGTCTCAAGGTGTTCGAGCGAACGGACATCAAGCGAGAAAAGACCCCTCGCAGTCGCCCCGCTGGCATGCATCTCAGCTCCACGAAGATTCGCTTCGGCGTCGGCGATTGTCTGCGTAATATCGCGCAGGATATTCTTTCTATCGACGACCGTAATCTCCACGCGCACCCGAAACAACTGATCGGAACGGGTGTCCCAATTGACTTCAACCTGACGCTCAGGATTCGTATTGAGCACGGCAAGATTCGGGCAATCTGCGCGATGAACTGTGACCCCTCTTCCCCGTGTAATATAGCCGATGACCTCATCGCCGGGGATTGGCTGGCAGCAGCTCGCAAGGCGGAAAAACATGTCCTCCTGTCCCTGAATCTGAACCCCACGCGGCGCCACACGCTCCGGCGGAGCTTTCTCTTCCGGCGTCTGCCGCGCGCTTTTCGTTGTTTCCGGGGCGATTCTGGAAATAATATGACCGCTGGTCATATCCCCGTTCCCCAGGCTGGCCAGTAACGAATCCACCGAATGGAACGAGAAACTCTGCGCTACCTTGAGAAGCTCTTTCTCCGGCGGAATCTCAACATGCGCCTTTCGCAATTCCCGCTCCAGCAGGTCTTTGCCGATAGCCACTAACTCGTCATGGCCGATTTGCTTCAGCCAGCGTCGAATTCGCGAACGGGCATTGGAAGTAACCACGATTTTCAGCCAGTCGCGTGACGGTTTCCTTTGCGGGTGGGTGATAATTTCCACGATATCGCCTGACTTCAGCTTCGTAGTCAATGGCGCAATTCTATCATTGATTTTTGCTCCAGAACAGCGCATGCCGACCTCGGTGTGGACAGCGAAGGCAAAATCAAGAGGTGTTGCACCGACCGGCAGGTGGATAATTTTCCCCTCCGGAGTAAACACGTAAATATCATGCGGAAAGAGGTCGACTTTCAGACTCTCCATGAACTCGGACGGGTTCTTCATGTCTTTCTGCCACTCCAGCACATCACGCAACCAGACCATCTGTTGATCGGTTTTGTCAAAGTTCTGGCGCCCCTCTTTGTAGAGCCAGTGCGCGGCCACGCCGTTTTCGGCGATATGATGCATTTCGCGAGTCCGGATTTGTATCTCGACCATGCGGCCATGCGTCCCGACAACTGTAGTGTGAAGTGAGCGATAGCCGTTAGGTTTTGGATTGGCGATGTAGTCATCGAATCTGTCCGGGACCGGCTTCCACATTGCGTGAATCGCTCCGAGTGCGTGATAGCAATCGTGAACGGAGTCGACAATGATACGAATTGCTGAGAGATCGAAGATTTCTTCGTACGGCACACCACGCACACGAATTTTGCGACTTATCGAATAGAGGTGCTTGGCGCGTCCACTCACTTCGGCCTTAATTCTCGCGGACTTCATGGCGTCACAGATTGGGCCTGTCAAACTGGCAATGTAACTTTCTCTGTCTTCGCGGGTTTCATCGAGTCGATTAGCCAAATCACGATAGAATTCCGGCTCAAGGTATTTGAAGGCCAAATCCTCAAGCACAACTTTTGCTTTGGCAATACCGAAACGGTTCGCCATTGGCGCGTAGATGTCACGGGTTTCCTGCGCCACACGAATGCGCTTTTTATCAGAGACATGCTCAAGGGTGAGCATATTGTGCATCCTGTCAGCCAACTTGATGAGGATTACCCGGATGTCACGAGCCATCGACAACAACATTTTGCGGAAATAGTCGGCCTGCTGTTCTTCGTGAGATTTGTATTTGATGGCGCTCAGTTTGGTGACACCGTCAACGAGATGGGCTATCTCCTCGCCGAATTCTTTCTTGATTCTTTGAATTGTCACACCGGTGTCTTCGACCGCATCGTGTAACAAACCGGCGGCAATAGTGGCAGAGTCGAGATGCCATTCGCCGAGAATGGCGGCAACTTCACGGCAATGGTCAATATAGGGCACGCCGGAGTCACGCAATTGCCCGGCATGCGCCGCATCGGAAAGCTCATACGCCTTGCGGAGCAACGGGATATTGATATTCGAGTTGTGCGCCTCAAGCCGGATGATGAACTCGGCGATGTTTTTGTCGCGCGCGTATTGTTTTTGCAGGTCTACCTTGTTCATCGGCTAACTTTTTCGTTGGAGCGGGAGGCCAGAGTCGCGTCCAGTACTTGCTCAAGCGCTATGCTCATTCCCTCACTCTCATCGTCAGGTTGCAATGTAACCGTGTTCTTCACCGGCGGCGCCCAACGCACCGGCGACATTGATGCATTGCGTGGGAACAGGCCGACCGTAGGCGTTCCCACTGCCGCAGCAAGATGCAATGGACCGGTGGAATTGGCAACGACTGCATCGGCAAGTTTCAAAACGCCGGCCAACTCCAACAGCGAGGTCTTCCCTGCCAGCGAAACACATCTCGCAGTCATTGTCCGCATAGCCAGCTCTATCCCCGGCGCCTCATGCTTGTTACCGGTGAAGACAACTGGCGCCCCACGTTTGCGCAATTCATCGGCAAGCCGGACAAACTGAGACAACGGCCAATCCAGCGCCGAGCCACCTGAGCCGGGGTGCAGTACAACAAAGCCAGAGCTGACGCCATTGTCGGCGAGTATTTGCCGGGCTGTATTGATTTCTTGCTCAGGCACATATACTTCCGGTGTACAATCAGTCGTTGTGACACCCAATACACACAACATATCCAGATTGTATTGCGCTTCGCTTTTGTCGTTCCGCTTGCGTGAGTGATTGACACGATGCGTGAATTTCCATGAATGAAAACGCCTTGCGCTACCGACACGTATCGGGATATGCGCATCCCGCAAAGCCGTAGCAATGAATCGAGACGGGAATAATACAATGGCGACATCAAACGCCCCGGCGCGGAGACACGCAGTCAGTTCAGGCAACTGAGTCGATCGCTCCTCTTCGACAGTAATACACTCGTCGATGTACGGGTTATTACGCAGTATCGGCTCCGTATACTCACGACAGACGACACTCAGATAGCTTCCTGCAAAAACGTCCTTTAGCGCCCGATACACCGGTGTCGTCAGGATGACATCACCGAGAGCGTCAGTGCGTGTCACTACAATCCGCGGTTTCTTGGGTAGCGTTATTCTGTCCATTACAATTTACCGACGGTTCTGGATTCCGGTGGCTCCTGTGATGTCAACGTGGCATCAGCGTCTGTGGCTACCGCTGTGGAGGAATTAGCTGTCGGGGGCTCAGACAGGCGCCAGAGTTTTGCATATTTCACAAACACGTACACCGCCGAAAGAAAGGCGATTTGGAACCCCGCCCAGCCATCGAGAATACCGAGTTTGAGGAAGTAGCGCTTAATGAAGATTGCCGGCGGTTTGACAAGCGCCTGCCACAATCGAAAGCGCGCTCCGTTGGCCGATAGCTCTTCGGCGGCGAGTGTTGTGTAGCGGTTGAGGCGCTCAAGGTAATCTTCGAGAGAGCGATATGAGTAGTGCAATATATCATGCTTCAGGCGCCCGACTTTGCCGGACACCGTCACTCCCTCATGCACGAGCGCATCACTAAAGCCACCGGTTGATTTGCGAAACAGGCGCAGGACATAATCCGGGCGCCAGCCGGAGTGATGAATCCAGGTACCGATGAAGTTTGTCAGCCGGGGAATTTCGTAGCCGGCATATATATCAGATGTGATGGCCTGCCGGATTTCATTGGCAAGTTCAGGCGTGATTCGCTCGTCGGCATCGAGTGAGAGAACCCAGTCATGTGACGCGAAACCGACCGCCTGTTGTTTGGCCGCTCCGAAACCCTGCCATTCTATTTGATGTGTAATGGCGCCTTCAGCCTGCGCCAGCGCTACTGTGTCATCGGTTGAGTGCGAATCAACAACAATAGTCTCATTAGCCCAGCGCACAGATTGCAGGCAGGATACAATGTTGTCGCCTTCATCTTTGGTGATTATCACCACCGAAAGCCCCGGTGTTGTGCCGTCACTGGTTACCATCGTATTCTTTTCACACTACCAATTGTCGGATTCGTTGACTCACACGCAGGAACTCCTGATACACCTGCTCCGGTGTTATATCAAAGATATCACAGGCGCTCCCGCCCTCCACAAGTCCGTCGGGTTGCCCGTACGGTTTCCATTGGGCGGAGCTTCTGCCGTGCGTTGGATACATCCCGACTACCGGGACATTGTACTGTCGCGCGATGTGAATCACAGATGTATCCGGAGTGATAAGCATGTCCAGCTTTGCGATAAGCGCTGACACGTCGAGAATGTTCAAACCGTCCGGAAGCAAGTGCGTCGGCGTTCCGGACAGGCGCTGAATTGTTTCTGCGCGGCCTCTATCATTCGGCGAACAGAAAATCACTATGATAGTCTCTTCCGCCGTAGAACTCAGCTTTGCAATCAGTTCGACGAAATTCTCCATCTTCCAGATTCGGTTCGGCTTGCCTGCGGAGATATTAATTCCAATGACACTCGCAGTGGCTGGCTCGCTACTATCCCGCAACGCTGCAATGAAACTATCAGCTCTTTCCAGTGTCGGACCGGGTAATTGTAATGGCGCCTGACCGATGAACTGCGACCTGTCAATTCCAATATATGCCAATGTTTTCAAGGTCGTATCCACGATGTGCTCGTAGCCATCAGGATTAAGCGGAACATGCTCTGTGTAGTATTTTTCGAATCGTTTTTTGCCGATACCGATACGCCGGACGTTGCGTCCTGTGAATTGTGATATGAAGAGTGATGTCACACTATCAAGACATATCAAATCGATAATCACATCGTAGTTGCGTTTGCGTAACTTGCGCAGCATGCCGATATCTTGCCATGGCCGCTTGGTATAGGTCCAGCATGCGCTGATACGTGAATCGTTTTCAAGGAATATCCGGTTGCTCCGCGAAGCCAGAACCTCAAGTTCTATTTCCGGCCTCGCGCGGGACACTGTTTCGAACACCGGAAGAGACGAGACCATGTCACCCAGTTTGTCGAAGCGGAGAAAGAGGATTCTTCGAATCGGACCTTCTGTGGTATCGCCACCGCCGGTCGTGAAAAAAAGCCGCAAGAGAAGAATAACCAGACGTTTGAAAAGAAACTCCACACCCTTCAACGCCCGTTTCCATATTTGTACAATTCTGTTACTCATCTCCGGCGCCGCTTATTCTCTAATTCATCAACACTCAATCAACAGCATTCAATCAGGTCCGCTCAATCAGGTCCGATCAATCAGGTCCGATCAATCATTTTGCCGCACAGGCGACGGCGTGACACGATGTTGCATGTCATGTAATCGTCTGTAAAGTCCGTCGAGGCGCAGGAGCTCCTCATGAGTCCCGCTCTCAACCAGTCGCGCATTCTCGATTACGAGTATCCTGTCAGCGTGCTGGATTGTTGACAAACGATGTGCGACAACGAGAGCGGTTCGATTGCGCATCAGGTTGTCGATGGCTTGTTGTACAAGGTGCTCCGATTCGGTGTCCAGCGCAGACGTTGCCTCATCAAAAATGAGAATCTCCGGATTGCGCAACAACGCTCTGGCGATAGCGAGTCGCTGACGTTGTCCGCCTGAAAGACGCACACCGCGATTGCCTATTTGTGTGTCATAGCCGTCCGGGAAGTCATTGATGAACTCATGCGCGTTCGCCGCAGTCGCCGCCGCGATGATTTCAGCGCGGGTAACGCTCTCAACGCCGTAACCGATATTCTCGGCAATCGTGTCGTTGAAGAGATATGTCTCCTGAGTCACAACTCCAAGTAGCGCCCGTAGGGAATCCAGCGTGACATCACGGATATCGGCGCCGTCGATTGTGATGGCGCCTTCCTGCGGGTCATAGAAACGGGGCAACAGGTCAACAAGAGTTGATTTCCCGCCGCCGGACGGCCCGACAACCGCCACGACTTCACCCCGATTGACCTTGAAACTGACATGCTTTAGCGCTTGATCTCCACCCGGATAGCGAAAGGAAACATTGTTGTATTCAACACACTGTTTGAGACTGTTGATTGTCACGGCATTGGTGCGCTCTTTTACTCTTGGAACAGTGTCTAATGTCTTGAAAATACGTTCCGAAGCGGCCATCCCCTCCTGCAGGCGTGTGTGGGTGGTGGTCAACGACTTGGCCGGCTTAATAAGCGAGAACATGGCGACAATAAAAACCATGAAATCCGAAGCGTCCATGGCGCCGGAATTGGACATGATGCTTGAGCCGGCGTAGTAAAGCATCACTATCCCGGCAAACGAGGCCAGCGTGTCATTCATCGGTGAATTGACATGTTGAATGCGCACCATGCGCAAGAGTGAGTTGAAATAATCCCGTGTTGTCTTATGGAATTTCCTCTTTTCCTTTTCCTCTGTGCCAAACGCTTTGACAATGCGAAAGTTTGAGATGTTCTCCTCAAGCGCAGAGGTGACGTCGGCCATGCGCTCTTGTGAGCGTGTTGAGTATTTGCGTATCTTGCCGCCGAGATAGTACACAAAGAGAAACAACAATGGCAATACCAGAGCCGCCATCAGCGTCAGCTTCCAACTGAGAACTATCAGAAAGCTAGTTAACATTGTCACCAGTGAGATATCCGCAACAAGGTGGTTAAAACCCAGATCCAGCGTGCCATTGAGAACAGTTACATCATTTGTGACCCGGCTCATCAAGGCGCCGGTGCGCTCCATATGGAAGTGGTCAAACGACAAATCCTGATATTTGTCGAAGAGCTTGTTGCGCAAATCGCGCATCATAGACTGTTGCACAAAGACCATCAGGAACCCTTGCAGATAATTGAAGCCGTTCTTGAGGACAATGATGAATAGCACGAGCGCACAGAAATTGAACAGAGTGCGTGTGGGAGTGTCAGCTTTGACGAGTGATTGGATGGAAGCTTTGGCGCGGTCTTTGATGCTTGTGAGCGCCCCTTCAGTCTGTGCGACCTTTTCGCCGACCGCCGACTTCTTGACATTGGCAATTGGGCTGACAATCGGATTGACCGCCGGGGCTTTCCCCATCTCCGGAGCAATGTTCACACCCGCCATGCTGAAGACTGTCATCAACAGTGGCCCTATCATCCAGATCATCAGCGCCGAAGACGCAGAATACAGCGCCGCAGAAACCGAGGCGGTTATCAGACGCCCGCGATAGGGCTTCAGAAATGCGAATGTGCGCCAATAGATATTCATATTGCAATATACGGTTTCATCGTTACCACTGCACAGGTTTTGCATCAGACGGAATGTTTATCGTGAACTTGCGTCGTTCCAGTCCCTTGCCTCGTTTGAGAATCCGACGTTTGCCGACGACTTTGCTTTTGCCAACAACATTGTTTTTGCCAACAACATTGTCTTTGCCGACAGCTTTGTTTTTGCCAACAACCTTGCTGTCTCCGCCATCGGGAATGTAACTGAACTCTTTGAGGTAGTATAGTCTGCCATTGGATGGTGATTCAGACTGGAAATCGAATACAAGTGTGACGGGTGTTTCGCAAGTTCCCAGTTTGACGGTCGCTTCTACCTTTTTGTCTGTTTGCGAATTGATAACAACCGAACTGTCCGCAGATGATTCCGCAGATAATAAAGACAGCAGGCGCCCGGAAAGAAACATGGGAACCAATCGCTGCAGGTCTCCCCCGCCTGCGCAACCTGCGCGTGTCATCTCATCGAGCGGACCTGAATAATACTGGTTTTCTGTCGGAAAATAAAACAGCGAGGAGTCCGGGCGCCAGACCCCCTTAGCGACACCCTTGCCAAGATAGCCGCGGGCGGTGAACAGCGCGATTGTATCCGCAAAGAACACATCGAGGCGCACTGAGCGGCGTTTGCCATTCTGTTTGAATTTCACATCAAAGAGATACGCGTCAACCGCCAGCTTTCCGTCAGCGCGTGAGACTTCTTCAGCGCTCTGCAGGGACCCGGAGCGCCTGCCACCGAAAAGACACCCCTGCAGAGAAACCGTCATCAGCGCCGCGGCAATGACAAGCCCGAAGATATGTGCGCCATGTCTATACATACACGCAGGATTCCCGGTTAGAGCAACACACGGAGAATCGGGTTTAACACCGGACTAATGATGGTGAAGACACCCGGAAATCCGGGCAGGAAACTTGGCAAGACGATGATAGCCAGCAAAATCATAGGCGCGATACGTTCAAAGTTCTGCACTCTCGCCTCATACTCCCGTGGCAAAACTGAGCGCAACATGTGTGAGCCGTCCAGCGGGAACAACGGAATCATGTTGAACAGCGCCAGAACGATGTTTATCTGCACACCGAAAGAGAGTAGCAGATAAAAGTACGACTGCGGCTCCAGATTAAGTGTGTGGTAGAGCACAGACATAACCAGCGCCTGTGCTATATTCGAAATCGGTCCGGCGAATGAAATCCAGAAATCAGCGACACGATAGTTGCGGACATTCATCAGGTTAACCGGCACCGGTTTTGCCCACCCGAACGTGAACTGACTGAGGACCATGACTATTGAACCCATCATATCGAGATGGGCTAATGGATTAAGGGTCAGACGCCCCAAGCGGGCCGCCGTGTCATCGCCAAATTTCAACGCCGCCCAGGCGTGGGAGAATTCATGGACGGACAATGAAAATACAATCATCGGTCCGGCTATCAGCGCCCGGCGCAGGAATTCTGAATCCAAATCAAACATGACACATCTTTCATTCCAGGTTTCACTATGATTTCACTATAATTCCGAAAACGCTCCGGTCGGGCCTTATACCCTGACCGGAGCGTTATACTTCCACCCCATAAATCACGCCCAATTCAAGCAGATTGTCAAGCCGAATCGGACTGGCGCATGCCTGCCTCCCGTCGGCTGAACTCAGGCATAGATACCGCGCAATTCAAGGATAGCGACCACTCGTTTGATGGCAATCATATAGGCCGCGAGACGCAGAGAGACATTTTCTTCCTCTGACATCTTACGCACATCATGATAGGCCTCGACCAGCTTCAACTCAAGGCGACGATTGACTTCCGGCTCTTCCCAGAAATAGCCCATTCTGTCCTGCACCCACTCGAAGTAAGAAACAATCACGCCGCCGGAATTACAGAGGATATCCGGAATGACCGTGACGCCTTTTTTGTAGAGGATTTCATCCGCTTCGGGTGTTATCGGACCGTTGGCGCCTTCACCGATGATTTTCGCGCGCACTTTGCGCACATTCTGCCTGGTTACCTGATTCTCAAGCGCCGCCGGGATGAGGATGTCTACTTTGGCAAAGAGAACGTCCTCCTGCTTGCATGATTTTGCGCCACGGAACCCGACTACTTTCTTGTTTTTTTCCACATGTTTTAGGAGTTTCGGGATATCAATACCGTCCGGATTGTGAACGGCGCCGTACTGGTCCGAGACATACGTAATTGTGGCGCCTTCCTCGGCAAGTAACGTGGCGGCAATACTCCCGACATTGCCGAATCCCTGTACGGCAACCGTTGATTCATCCAGTTTCCTGCCAAGCGTATCGCAACACTCGCGCACAGTGAGCATCACACCACGCCCTGTCGCCTCTACCCTGCCAAGCGAGCCACCGATTTCGAGCGGTTTGCCGGTCACGACGGCTGATGCGGTGTGACCTTTGTGCATCGAATAGGTGTCCATAATCCAGGCCATGGTCTGGGCATTGGTGCCAACATCCGGGGCCGGGATGTCTACATTGGCGCCAAAAACATCTATTAGATCCGCTGTGTAACGACGTGTCAGGCGTTCTAATTCTTTCTTAGACAGTTTCCGTGGATCACAGATAATTCCGCCCTTACCGCCACCAAAAGGGATTTTCGCGACGGAACATTTCCAGGTCATCCATGATGCAAGCGCCTGCACCTCATCAAGTGAGACATTCGGATGAAACCGAACGCCACCCTTGGCCGGACCACGGACAATTGAGTGTTGCACACGATAACCGGTGAACATTCTGAAGTCGCCGTTGTCCATGCGCACCGGGAGTTTTACAATAGTAGAGCGTCGCGGCTCTTTGATATACTCCATTAGTTCGGGGTCGACATTCATTTTCGACGCCGCTTTGTCCAAAAGCTTAAGGACATTGCCAAATACTGAAATCGGAATTGTTTTTGACTTGATTCTTGCAGTTTTGTTCTTCGAATTTGCTTGTGCCATGATAAGCCGTCAAATTGTTTAGAGATGATTATAGGTTAGAAATGAGTTCTGTTAGAAGTGATTTCGGTTCGAATGAGTTAAGTTAAGTCAATTTAGTTTCCCGTCACGAAAAGGATTCGCACGCATCAGGTTGTCCTTCGATGAAGCTGTATTAATATAGTAGATTGAATTTGGTAGGTAGAACTTCTATTGAAACCCCGGTCGAGCAGTTTCGCCGCCACATAGATTATTGCGTGTCAGTTCGAGAAACCACCATGTGACTATTCAGGTTTTGTCTTTTGCAGTTCGCTTCCCGGAACCGTTTCTTTGAGAAAGATAGTCCGAGTCCGGATCATAGAACCGCCACTTTCGCTCCTGTCCCGCAGAAATACCTATGCGGGAGCCGGTTTCAATTCTCGCCCGCCCGGCGCTTCCGGCGCCCGCGGCGATGCGGCTGGCAACATACATAGCGCCATCCACCAAATCAAGACCGTTTTGTCGCAGATCCAAATTAATCGCCAATGTCAATTTGCCGGGGCCATTCGGAACAAATGGTTCGCCGGTTCGGGGATTGATCTCAAGTTCCCCGGAGAGTGGTTCAGCCGCCCGTATCAGGACAGCCGCCGGGAAGCCCTCCCGTTCAGTAACGATATTGAGGCAATGATACATGCCATAAATGAAGTAAACATAAGCAAACCCGGGAGGGCCGTACATTAGCTGATTGCGCTTTGTTTTGCCTCGTGCGGCATGACAAGCCGGGTCGTCTTCGCCGATATAGGCCTCTACCTCAACAATCTTCAGCCGTCTTTCATTCGCTGTCCGCGAATCAACGAGAATTGAGCCGACAAGGGCTTCGGCGACTTCCAGCGTCGATTGCGAGTAAAACGCGCGGGTGAGTTTTTTGAGTTTCATTCTGCAGGTCAGGACTGTTGGTAGCGGATTCAACCCTCAGCCGCCAACCTACCCTGCCGGTTGTAGACTGTCAATTTCAATTTCAGTTTCCTTTTCTCGCACTCTAACAAAGCTCCGATTTGAGAGATGAAGATTGAAACTTCCAACTCTCTTTTTTCGTTTAGAGGTGGGCAGGGGGACGTTCATCACCCCGACTGAATCTCTCAAACACTTCAATTCTCAGAAACTACAGCCCACAAAAACAATGATTCTCAAAAGTAATGATTCCCATACACGCTTCGGCATCCCAACGTGCGTGGCTGTGTCTCAAGTGTATTCGTCCGGAAAACAGCAGACACTCTTCGTTTGGCGCATCCTTTTCTCTTTTTCACTTATGGTTGTAGCCACGCTTCTGAGTTATTCCGATGCCATCTCTCAACCGGGTTTGAATGTCAATCGTAAACATGTCACAGCGCAATCAGTGGCAAACGGCGCCGTACATCTCGACGGTATTCTCAGTGAATCCCTCTGGAAAAAAGCCGATTTCGTTACGGATTTCACCGAAAAGGAACCGGATGAAGGCGGAGCGCCGACGGACAAGATGCAAGTGGCGGTTGTCTATGATGACGGCGCACTGTATGTCGGCGCGGAAATGACTATTCAGGACGGACGGGAATTGCAGTTGTTTCTCGACCGCCGTGATACACAGGGCCCGACCGAGCAGTTGATTGTTTCTTTGGACACATATTTCGACCACCGCACGGCCTATGTCTTCGGTGTCAACGCCGCCGGAGTGCGTTTTGAGCGTTTCCATGGTTCAGATAGTGAAGGCGACAGAGATTACTCATTCAATCCGGTGTGGGAGGCCAAAACAAAGGTGACTCCAACCGGCTGGAGCGCGGAGATGCGTATTCCGTTTTCGCAGTTGCGTTTTTCTTCCAAATCCAAACAGATTTGGGGCATCAATTTCAATCGCTGGATACCGGCGCTCAATGAGGATGTGTTCTGGGTCTATGTGCCGCGGCAGGAGACCGGCTACTCGTCATGGTTTGGTGAGCTGGACGGTATTGAGAATATCCAGCCCTCGCGCAGAATTGAACTTCTCCCCTATGCGGCCAGTGACGG
The DNA here is from genome assembly GCA_964516945.1 of uncultured Ignavibacteriales bacterium. Lineage (GTDB taxonomy): Bacteria > Zixibacteria > MSB-5A5 > GN15 > JACZUZ01 > JAJRPJ01. Next base: position 6,280 of record CAZFAL010000014.1, on the reverse strand, counting down.
AAGTTTCACGGGCTTGACCGACCATTTTAATGACGGCAGCCAGATAAGCTCGCGTTTGGGAGGGACTCTGAAGATGGGGCTTGGGCCGAATCTGACCCTCGAAGCCACCGCCAATCCGGATTTTGGTCAGGTTGAAGCTGATCCTGCGGAAGTGAACTTGAGCGCTTTTGAGACGTTTTTCCCTGAACGGAGAGATTTTTTCACTGAAGGCAGTCAGCTTTTTGACGCCGAAGGGGCGCGCTATTTCTATTCCCGCAGGATTGGGGCGCCGCCGCATGGCTCTGCGGACGGTGAATTCACTGACCGCCCGGACAACACGACTATCCTCGGCGCCACCAAACTAACCGGACGCCTGCAATCGGGTTTGTCAGTCGGCGCGCTGGCGGCCGTTACCGGTAGAGAATATGCGCAGGGATTTACCCCGGCCAGTGGTCTGGCGGCTTCGCAAAACTTCAATACAGAGGTTGAACCGGCGACATTCTTTGGTGTCACGCGCCTGCAACAGGAATTCGGGAAGGACGCGTCCACCGCCGGAATTATTCTGACCACGGTCCAGCGGGATATTGGAGCCGACAGTCCTCTGCGCTCTGTTTTGCGCACACAGGCGTATAGCGGAGCGGCGGATTGGAAATTACGGTTTGCCGGCGGCAAATACAGTATCACCGGTGATGTCGGCTTTAGTCATATTCGCGGGGATACATCGGTAATTCGCCAGGCGCAGGAATCCAGCGCACGCTATTACCAACGTCCGGATGCAGGCTATGTCAGCGTCGATCCGACTAAGACAGCCCTCAGCGGGTATCGGTTTGGTCTTACCGGTCGCAAGCGCAGTGGCAAACACTGGCTGTATGGCTCAGGTTTCAATGTTGAATCGAAAGGATTTGAACTCAATGACGCCGGCATTCTCAATTCCGCTGACGATGTTGGCGCCTGGAACTGGATAGGGTATCGTGAGACCAATCCCGGAAAAATCTTCAGAAGCTATAGTGTGTTTTTCAATGTCAACCAGAGCTGGAATACGAATTACCAACGGCAGTTTTCGAGTGTGAATATCAACGGCAATGTAAGCTGGAATAATTTCTGGCGCTCCTGGTTCGGTTTCGAGAGGAGTTTCCGGTTTAAGAGCGACAGTCGCACTCGAGGCGGTCCGTTGATGGGTTTTGAGTCCGGCTGGAATATGTGGTGGGGATTCTCTAACAGTTTCGCATCGGAGACCAGATACGGCCTCGACGGTAACTATTCCATTGATGAACTTGGAGGATTCTCCTATCGTGTTAGCGGTAATCTTTCAACACGTATCGGCCCAAGTCTTGAACTGCGCATTAGTCCCTCGTACCGCCGTGAGGACCAACCACGACAATATGTTACCACGCTCACCGGTGTCGAAACGACCGGCGGCGGTGTTTTGGATCATACCGCCGCAGGCGCAGCAACATTCGGGACTCAGTACATCTTCTCGCGCATTGCGCGAGACCAATTGTCCATGCAAATCCGCGCCAATTATTTCTTCACGCCGGATTTGAGTCTGGAACTGTACGCCGAGCCATTTGTGGCCAACGGCCGCTACTATCAGCATGGACAACTGCGGGCGCCCGGCGCCGTTGAGCTTGAGACTGTCGCGGCTGACGGTTCGACAATCACATCAAATGATGACGGCACATTCACTATCACCAGCGCTGACGGGACAGTCTCGACTGTTAATTACGCCAGCCAGAACTTCAGCTTCTTGTCATTCCGCAGTAATCTCGTCTTGCGCTGGGAGTTTATTCCCGGCAGTACATTGTTCGCCGTCTGGCAGAGAAACCTGTCGGACAGCGGCAATAACCCCGGCCAACGGATTCGCCCCGGTGAACTGTTTGACACATTCGGCGGCGACGGCAGTGACTTCTTTGCCTTGAAAATCAGTTACTGGATTTCGGCGTCGTGAGCGGGGTTGAGTCCCCCGCCAACTTTAACAACATCAACAACTTTGGCAACGGTAACAGCAACTCCTCCGGCTGCAGATTCTTCTTGACAAACTCCTCCTTCTTCGCCTATTATTTAGTAATGACCCGCCTGAAAGGGATACGTCAGCAGGGATAAGCAACTTGCGTGTCAGAATGATTGTTGAGCGAGAGTCGAATTGAATCTCGACCACAGTGTATTTGTGTATTGAGAATGCTATCCGTAACGATGAGAGGTACCGCATGAAGTTTCGTAAACGTTGTTTTCAGATTGTCACAGTTGTTGCATGTGTGCTTGTGGCTGGTTTGCGCCCTGAGAGTTCTCTCGCAACATCCCAACCAATGCAGGCGTTTACAGGTGTCATGAATGAGTATTTCGGCTATTCAGTCTCCGGCGCCGGTGATGTGAATAACGATGGGTATGCCGACTTTATAGTTGGCGCCAATGGGGCTGAAATTTCACTAACTACCCTTGGGCGCGCATATGTCTATTCAGGGCAAACCGGCGACGTATTGTACACATTTACCGCAGAAGAAGCTGGAGACTACTTTGGTCGATCTGTCTCCGGCGCAGGTGATGTCAACAACGACGGCTACGCAGATCTGGTAGTCGGAGCCCGTTGGAACAGCTCCGGCGGTTTCCGCGCAGGAAGGGTGTATGTCTACTCGGGACAATCCGGCGCACTTCTTTACACGCTAACAGGCGCCCCCGGTGAAAGACTGGGCAGAGTTGTTTCCGGCGGGGCTGATGTAAACAACGATGGTTTTGACGATATCATCGTCGGCGCTCCAAGTGGCTCAGAAATCGGTAAGGTATACGTTTATTCCGGCCAGACAGGTGGTCAGCTATATTCATTCAGTGGTGAGCCGGTTGACGACTGGTTTGGGACAAGCGTTGCATTTGCAGGCGATGCGAACAATGACGGATTCGTGGACCTGATTCTCGGCGCAGCACAGGGAGGCGGCAGTGGCGCCGGTCGCGCGTACGTGTATTCCGGTCATGACGGAGCGCTTCTGTACAGCTTTGACGGTGAAACGCAGGGTGATTTCTTCGGTTTTGCGGTTTCAGGAGCCGGTGATGTTGATAATGACGGGTATGCCGATGTCATCATTGGGGCAAAATGGAATGACGCAGGCGGCCCTGTTGCCGGACGCGCCTATTGCTACTCCGGGCAAACGGGCGCCCTGCTCCACACGTTTACTGGCGCATCCTATGATTTTCGACTTGGGCAATCTGTTGCAGGTGTCGGAGATGTCAATGCTGATGGATTCGATGATGTGCTGGTCGGTGAGTACGGCAGTAACATAAACGGAAATTTTTCAGGCCAGGCAATTCTGTTTTCAGGAAAGGACGGCGCTCAATTGCGCACATTCCATGGTGAAGCGGCAAGCGATTATTTTGGTTATTCTGTCTCGGCCCTCGGGGACTTTGACAATGACGGGTTCCCTGATGTCATTGCTGGCGCATTTAACAACGAAGCCGGTGGAGCTCATGCGGGCCGAGCGTACACTCTCTCGCTCGGGAAACTCTGTTGCGCCTACGCAGGTGACGCTAATCATGACGGCGCATTCAATATCGCTGATATCACTTTCAACATAGCTCGCATTTTTGCCGGTGGCCCGGCTCCGGGCTGTCAGGATGAGGCCGACGCGAACGGAGATAACACCTTCAATATCGCCGATGTGACCTACGGCATCGCGCGCGTGTTCTCCGGCGGTTCGCCGCCGTTGTGTGGTATGTCAGGCGGTTGATCCACCGAGGAAAAGCAGTACGTAAGATTACAGGACTGAGAATACCGTTTTGGCAGAGACTTGTCTCACGTCACGGTATTCTTGTTCAGCATACTTAATCATCATAGGGGCGCTACGTGACCTGTTTCATGCATGTGACTGACCTATGCCCTGCAGACTATACTTTTTCCTGTAACTGCAACAAAAACGGATTTGTCATCCGCTCTCTGCCGACTGTTGTCGCGGGGCCGTGACCGGGGTAGAGAAATACGCTGTCATCAAGCGGCAGTATCTTTTCCGTCAAAGACTGCATCAGCAGACTGTGATTACAGCCGGGTAAGTCTGTGCGTCCGATTGAGCCCATGAAGACCACATCGCCGCAGAACATTGTCTTCTCTGACAGATAACAGATTGAGGCCGGAGAATGACCGGGGGTGGCGAGGATGTTGAACGTGAATCCGGCGACTTCAAGCGTGTCGCCGTCTTTGAGCAAATGGTCAGCCGGAGGCGAGGTGATATTCAACCCAAAGGCCGCCGAGAGGTTTTTGGTCGGGTCTGTGAGAAGCGCTTCCTCGCCTGAGCCAATGTAAATCGGGACATCAAATGCTTCTTTGACACCGCCAACAGCGCCAATGTGGTCGGAGTGGCCATGTGTCAGCAATATCGCCTCGGGCTTGACTCCCTGCCGCTCAATTGCGGCAATGATGCGCGGGGCCTCATCGCCGGGATCCAGCACAAACCCGCGCATGGTTTCTTCATCCCAGACCAGATACGTGTTCTCCTGATAGTCGGAAACTACCAGTGGTTCAACATGCATGTGTGATGACATGAGCTATTATTTGCTCCACGCCGGCGCTACATTACCGACTGCGGGGGTAATTTTCTTAAGTTGATTGCCGGTGATGTCAACAATCCACAGGGCGCCATTACCGGTAGCGAATGTCAGCCATTTGCTGTCCGGTGACCAACTCGGAGCGTTTGTCGACGGCGGCGAGGCGCCTGCCGGTGTGTAGACCGCGTACTTCTGTTTTCTGTCAGGGCTTATCAGATAAATGCCCGGTTTGTTGATGTC
>CAZFAL010000014.1:0-1434 GCA_964516945.1 uncultured Ignavibacteriales bacterium | reverse complement strand
CGTACTTCTGTTTTCTGTCAGGGCTTATCAGATAAATGCCCGGTTTGTTGATGTCGTTGTAGATATAGGCAATCCACTTACCGTCCGGCGACCAACTCGGGCCGATGGCCTGAAAGAGTTTCCTTGATTGCTTCTTCACCTCTTCAAATGTGGGCATCAGGTCACCGGGTTCGGTGATAACCAGTCCCTGCGGCTTTTGCTCGAAGAGCGACACAAACGCATAGCGACCGTCCGGTCCGGCAGTCGGATTGATGCTGTAATAGTCTGTCTGCTGATAGTCTTTGCGCAAAGCGTGCGGATTGCCACCGAACGGTCCGACAGTCGAGAGTTGATAATTCGGGAAATCCGCATCAACGAAGTTTGCGTTGTAATCATTGGTGTAAAGAATCGATTCGCCGTCGGCGGACCATTCCGGATACCTGCCACCCATGCCCGTGGTAATACGCTCCCACCAATTGGAATTGATACCAACACTATCAACGATGACTTTGAAGAGATCATAGAGGCGATGTTTGCCGCCGAGTCCGTCAGGTGTGGTAACCTCGACACTCCCTCGACGCGAGAAAGCAATTTCCCTGTTGTCCGGCGCCCAGCTAAGACGGCCGAAGGCGTTGTTGGCGTCACAGGCCAGCTTCTCGCCGGTTCCATCCACGTTCATGATATAAACATCCCCATCACGAATATATGCTATCTGCCCGGTCGGCGGAGGGATTTTACCGGCGACATCAGCGGGCATCGGCTTTACACCGGACAATTGGGAATGGGCCGGGACTGAAGCGGCAAGAACCACGGCCAGTGTCAGAAATACTCTTAGTGACGTCTGTTTGGACTGTTTCATGTTCATCATATTCAAAGGATTCGGTTTCGAAGAGTTCATGTTTGTGAGAGTCTGTTCTTTTCTTGAGGTGATTACTTTCTTGTAAGACTTACTTTCTTGCAAGACTTATTCTCTTGTAGGGCTTACTGTTCAAGTGAGGAGTTTCAGTTTCGTTCTTTTCTGGAATCGGCAAGGACTATCAGCCGATTCTGTGGCCACCGGAATGTATATTGGCCTTCGTAAACAGGCAACCAGCATTTGCGTCGGCGTCATGGGATTTATACAACTTTACGGACGAACAGTTGAATTTCATATCCGGTCACATTCGGGAGTCATTCTACACATAACCACGCATCAGTTAATAACAAAAAGCCCTGTGAGGCAGGCAGCGCCGCTCGCAGGGCTCTTCGGGAATCCTTAATCCATACGCAAAAAGTCTGAATTACCAGCTCATAAACTTCCTGAGGGACAGCTTGCCCCGCAGTCCCGAAAAGTCCAGTTCGACTTTGTCAGCCGAATTGGCCGAATATGTCGGGCTGATTTCCTCGTTGAGAGCGTTTTTCCAATTCGGATTGGAGAATTTCAGATATTGATAACCACCCTCAAGAGCGATGGTG
>CAZFAL010000013.1:0-25337 GCA_964516945.1 uncultured Ignavibacteriales bacterium | reverse complement strand
GTAGATAGATAGCTCCACGTTGTCCCGCCTCGGAAGCGCGAATTCGATGGTTGTAGTCGGGTTGAACGGATTGGGATAATTCTGTTGGAGTTCGAATGTCTCCGGGGTGAGCGAGTTGTTGTCGTCAACGCCGGTCAGGAAATCGAACTTGACCACCACATGCGCGCCATTGAAGTCTGACGCGTCCGCAGAGATGAGTTTGGCGTGGATTTCATCAAGAATCTCTCCGGCTGGCAGAAGATTGTCGCCGATGTCATAGATCAGGACATGCGTGTTGCCGTCGACTATGCCTGTTTCGAGTGTCATTGGTGAGATGTTGTGTTCGTCGTCTGTGTCATCTCCGTCACCGTAACCATGATGTCCCTCTCCGTCAGCTCCTTCCTCATCATCAAAAGAGACGGTCGTTTCACCTTTGAAGACCAGATGTAGAGCGCCGAGGGGTATGTCGGAGATGATATCATCGCCGCGCTGTTTGAGTGTGACGGTGTGGCGGTCGTGAGGGAGTTGTGGAATCGGTAGAGCGTTGCCGCTTCTAACTCGAATCATATAGACCATGTCGGAGACGGTGAGAGTATATCCGTCACCATTGGTTTCGGAACCTGCGATCGAACCTTCAAGATGAGGGTTGAAGATGGTGTCACCTTTGGTGAAGTAGTCAATGTAGAGTTGCAAATCTTCTTCTTCGAAGCTGAGGCCGTTGAGGTTGAGATCGCCTCGACCATCCGGGTCACAGGAGCATATCACCTTCACTCCGCCATTCTTGAAGTCCACAAAACGCAACGCTGTCGTTTCCGGGATGTTGATAACGCTGTCACATTCAGCGGGCATACCGCTTGTCCCGGGAAACGCGATTGTGTCACCGGTGATTTCATCCCTGCTGTCATCGTTACCAAAATACGGACGTGCGATGTCAAACACTTTTCTGCTCTGATAAGTAGTGTCCTGCGTCGGCGAATGAAGCGTATTGCTATTGCAGTCAGCCCAATACCAGCGCATGAACTTGAATGAGCCGTCAGTCCGGCCTTCAGGAGCGAGGAGGACATCTATCAAAGCCAGCGTGTCGCCCGGTTTGAACTGTGTCTCGGCGTTGATTGATGCGGCGAATGTGAATGGTTGCCAGTTTGCGCTCAGGTGCAGGACGCTGTGTGAGCAAGAAAAGCCGCAGGTGTCCAATACAGTCGTGTCATAGGACACCGGTGTCCAGTTGGCATGGATAAGCGCCGGACCCGCTGTCACACTCATAACAGTTAGCGCTGAGGATTCATATTTGATTGACAAATCAAAGGAACCCAGCGCTTCGGTCCCTTGATCGTAGATGACTGCAATTGTTGTCTCATGACCCAGGAGTACCGGATTATCTGGTTGTGTCAGGCGCAGGGCAAACGGCGCGCGTGTGACAACCGTATAGGTGAATGATTCGGTTGTTGTTGTTTCTCCGTCAGTGACTGCGACGGTGAACAGGTAGTCTGTGTTTTGACCCTGCGCGTCGGCGCTGTCGGCAGAGAAGGTAATTTGCCCGCTGGCCGGATCGAGTGTCACCGCGCCGAGTGGCTGCGGGGTGACGCTCACCAGCGAATAGACTAGCCCGTCGCAGGCGTCTGCGTCCGCGGCTGAAATCCGTGTAGTGTCTGTCTGCCCACGGACAACTGTGTCATTGGCAAGCGGCTCGAGCGCCGGGGGATTGTTGGTAATGGTTAGAAATGTTTCGCAGGTGTCGGTCAGCGCTCTGGCTGTGTCGACTGCGATGACTGAAATCATAACCGGGTTCTCGGCGTCTACATAGGGGTAAGGAGTATATGTGACCTCACCGAGTGAATTGATTTGCACACTGCCTGAGCCGGTAGTTGACACGGTGTAGGCAAAATCTGATGAAGCCACCGCTCCGGTATCGATGCCTACGGTATAAGTCAGGATATCGCAATGGGAGATTTCGACTGAGTCGGGGCAAAGCAGAAACTGCGCGCTAACCGGTTGCGCAATAAGGAGTAAGAGGGCTGATGAGGCGGTGTATACGAAACGCATGTTTGTTCTCCTGAGGTCAGAGTAAGAATACTTGAGACAGTTCAGAAACAGATTCAAGCTGTATGTCGAGACGCAAAAGCTGACGGGCTTACTGCATATACCCGAATGATAGCGCCTCGAATGGGATTGTCAATGCAAGTTTCATTCCAATTATGTCCATTTGTTGTAGTAAAGCGTTGGTAATTTTGTCGTGGCGACTATGATGTGGAGGGCAAAAGAACACAAAGAAGACACTGGGCGCTGGTCATTGGACATTCGCTGACTCATCCGGGCGCGGTTAATCCGACCAGCGGGATGAGTGAATTTGAATTCAATAACAGGTTGGCGCAACGAATCAGCGAGATGCTTGCGGATTGTCCGGCAGTGGATGTGTCACTTGTCTACCGACGGAATTATAGAGAGTTACCGGCTGACATCAACCGTCTCAAGCCGGATTATTGTCTGAGTTTACATTGTAATGCCTTCGACACGACAGCGTCCGGGACGCAGATACTGTACTATCACACATCAGCGGCAGGTAAAGCGCTTGCGGAGATGTTACAGCGTGAGTTGGTGGACTGTCTTGGCTTGTTTGACAGGGGAGTAGTGGCGGTCAGGGACAATGAGCGAGGATCACACTTGCTCAAATATACACAAGCGCCCTGTGTGATTGCTGAGCCGTTCTTTATTGATAACAACAACGACCTACACAGGGCGCTCGAGCGCTTTGATGAGTTGGCGCATACATATGCGCGCCTTATTTGCGGCAGAGCCACTTACGGTTGCACGCCGGAGTGACAATCCGAACACGGTGTCTCGCGCCATTCCTCATCGATGTCTTCGGGGTGTTTGAATTCAAGGCCCTTCGGACTATTTGCAACTTCCACATCATCACCGCTTCCTTGTGAAAGAATGCTGTGACAGGTTGTACATTCCGTAGCCATACTCTCGCCGGTAGTGGCGACCAGCCGCTCATTGTGACATCTGAAACATCCGGGCGAAGAAAAATGGCCGAGATTATTCGGATAGACATCCCAGCGAACTTTCATTTCCGGGAAGATGTTTTGTGAGAAGGCATCCTGCACTGTGGCGATGGCTTTTTGTACTTCAGCGCTCCGCTGTTTCAGTATCTTCGGAGACTCTACTGCGTAGTAGTCGGCGATTCCCGTGGCAATTGAGTCCAGGGCTTCTGATTCCGTTGTGTACTCTTTGTCCATCACAGCAACTGCGACACTCTTGATGTTTGGCAGCGTGGCGTCAATTCTACCGGTGGAAAGCGCGAGGTCAATCGCCTTGTCGGGTGATTTATAAATGTGACTTGGCCGATTATGACAATCCATACAGTCCATTCGGCGGACAGACAATGAATCCCGTTCTTCAGGTGTCAGTGGGTTTTCTGAATCTTCATAGATAAGAGAGCGGCCGTTGTCACGCTCTCTGACTTTTACCCAGGCAATATCCTGTCGTTGTTCGTCACGGGCAATATATTCAACATCATAGCCGACATTCATATGCCAGTGAATTCCATGATTTTGCCCCGAGCGGGCGTCGCCTCCTCCGGTTTTCAGAAGCAGATTGATTGGCCAGGATGTGTTTTCTTCATCATACTTAAAATGGTTGAATTGTTTCTGTTGTGCGCCATAGAACTTCTGCGGCCAATGGCATTGCTCGCACGTCTCCTGAGCCGGGCGCAGATTCCGGATTGGCGTAGGAATCGGTCTGGGGACTCTGTCTGTCAAGACTGCATATACCTGATATGCTCCCGATATCTTCGACTTTGCCCACCAGCTTGCTCCGCCACCAATATGACACTCTGCGCAAGGCACACGCGCATGCGGGGAGTGCTGATACGCTGTGTATTCGGGCTTCATGACACCGTGACATGTTTTGCCACAGAATGTGACCGACTCACTGAAGTGGTACATTTGATAGCCGCCAACGGAACCGACAAAGAGCAACAATGCCAGAGCGAGAACGCCGATTCTGACTGTTCTGCGGTGGCTGGGGATGCTGAAATCGATTTTGAATGACGGTGGTTTGCCGGAATCATCACCGCGTTTGATACGTCTTCTGGTGCGCACGGCGCCGATTGGAATCAGGATGAGACCGAACACGAGAAACATGGGCATCACGAGATAGAGAATGATTCCCAGATATGGATTCGGAGCCATGTCAAAGAGAAGGTTGACAGCAAGAAAGAGCAATATAAGCACCAGACTTACCGAAGCGATATAGACCCCGGTCATTGTCAGCCAGTTGTAATATGTTAAAGGCAGTTTGCGACTTTGTTTCATAATTCTCGTTCCCGACACATGATGTCTGTCTTTAGTTGCTGCGTTCTATGTTACAGTGTTCTCGTTTACAGTTGTGTTTAGTTTAGTCAGTGATATTACTATTTGTCTGTTGTTTCTTCTTTGCTGTTTGATTTGTCTGTTTCTGTGGATTCCTTTTGTTCCTGAATTTCCTTGTACCAGAGCGGATGGTCTTCTTCGGCTTCCTGCGCAGGCATCGTTCCCGTGAGCCATGTCAGTGACATTGGGTATTGTTCCGGATGAAATATCACGAAGAAGAAATGGAAAACAGCTATCGCGAGTGTAGCCAGCCAGGCTTCATACAAGTGTATAGTTTGCGCTATCGTTACAGCCCAGGCCGGAAGGAACTTTGTGAAGTATGTCGGGAACCACAGGATTATGCCGGTTGCGGCCATAACTACTGTGCCCCAGACTACCGCCCAGTATTCAGCTTTCTGTGTATAGTCATACTTCTTGAACGGTGGCTTCTCTTTCGAGAGACCGAGATAGAATCTGAGATTGGCGAATACATCCGTGAAGTCACGAAGACGTGGCAGGAAAGAGTGTAATTCACGATGACCTCTATTGGAGAATAGAATGAATACGACATGGTGTAGCGAGATGTATACCAGGACAACCGCGGCGCTGCGGTGGATTACTGAGCGTGTCGTTTCATAGAGCCCCAGAGAACTTAGGGCGTTGACCCACCATTCATTGGGATAGCGTAACGCAAAGCCGGTGACAGCCAGTACGGTAAATGAGACGAGTAGCAGTATGTGCTGGAATATCATATTGCCGTTGAAGCGACTCACTGAGGTCAGCCCCTTAAGACGGCGCTTTTTTTCGATAAGATAGCGCATGAGAATAATCAGATTGTGAAGCGCCATCGCTGAAATCACCAGCGCAATGAGGATGATGTATATTGTGCGGACAATGTTGTTGATCCGCATCTGTTTGGGATTCTCGAGGGTGTGCGTGTACGAAGCGGCGAAGGTTGCATTTGCTTTCGGATGACATTTACGGCAGGTTGTTGTTCGGTTGGCGATGTTTATTGATGACGCCGAATCCGACTCAGGCAGAATCTCGTGAGCGTTGTGGCAGGAGACACAGTTGGCCGCTTTCAGAGAGCCGCCTTTGACCGCTAAGCCGTGGTAGGAGTCTTGATACGATGTGAACCGCTTGGCGCTCAGACCATATTTCTGCGGCATTCGCGGATCATTGTGGCATCTGCCACAGACATAGTCGCTGAGGTTGGACGGGTTTACCGGTGAAGTAGGGTCATCGACTTTCAGTATCTTATGCTCGCCATGGCAGTCAACGCAACCCGGGCTATCAGAAACCCCCGCTACGAGCGCTTTCCCGTGGATGCCGCGCTCATACTGTGCATAGATCCCTTTGTGACAGGTTGAACAGGTTCCCGGTACGTTTTCTTTGTAGACTTTGGAGAGAGGATCGGTGGGACGACGAATATCGTGGGCGCCGTGGCAATCGGTACAGATTGCGGCCGGTTCACCGTCATGAACGATACTCTTGGAATGCACTCCGAGCATGTATCTGTCATAGACATCGATAATCTTGATATCCGGAGAGCCCTTGAGTGTTTGCGTGTTGTGACACTGAGAGCATGTCTGCGGAAGATTCTTATTGGAAGTGAGTGACAATGAGTCAAGATGTGAGCGAATCGAATGGGCTCCATGGCAATTTACGCAGGTTGGCGCATTGCTGTTCCCCTTGGTCGCAAGTCTGCCATGAATTCCCTCTTTACTGTAGCTTTTGAATTCTTTGCTGTGGCATTTTGCACAGCTTTCAACTTCGAGAGAGTATTTGGTCGACAACTCAAGTTTTGTGGCCAAAAGAGAATCGCCTTTGACGTTACTATCGCGGGGAGTTTCTGTTGTTGAGTCGTCAATTGAAACCGGTCGAATATCATGTGTCCCGTGGCAGGAGGCGCAGGTTGGAATGCGCTTGTTGACTCCGACCGCGCCTGCGCCATGTTGTATGTATTCATCGGCCTGCTCGTCATGGCATGAGCCACAGTCTACAGGTGGTAATGCGTCATCATGTGGTAGTTCAGTTATTGAGCTATGGCAGTCAATGCAACTTGCGTCGGAATGAACTGAAAGCTCAAGTATTCCACCCTTGTCCAGCTTAGAATCGGACAAGTTAGAGTGAGCGGTTTCGTCATGACAATCCAAACAGGTCTCACTTGAGATATCCTCTTCAGCGGACTGAGACGTTTGAACGGCGCTGATTCCAAATATCAGAGCCAATGAGAGGTAACAGGCCGCCCGTAACACTGAGCGCGTTAGCCCAATTGAACTTTTTGTAATATCCACGGTAGCCCCCCGGCCATGTGAAATCTTGAAACAAAGTACTCAGAACCTATCTATTGACACTCATATCAGTTGTCCTCTATTGTCATAGGATTATGTCCGGCTCATCTATTGGTCGACTGTGGAACCTTCACGCATGGAACGGATTTTCCACGTCAACAGGACAGACAGCAGAAGAATCACGATGACGGAAAGGATGAAACCCTTGCGCCTGAAACTGAACTGTTCCAGCAGGCCCCGCCCGGCTATCCCGGCTTCTTTTGCCTTTTTCGCGCCGACATCGGTCACTTCGGTTACTTTTTCCGTTGTGAACGTGTGTATCCGCGCCCGGCTCTTGACGAGCTCATTGCGGGCTTCCTTCAATGTGTAAATCGCGTCTTCAGCGTCCATGCCGATCTCCCTGGCGGAATCGACTATGAGCGATATTGAGTCGATTTGCTTGCGCAAGGCGATAATATTATCGCTCATACCTTTGGCAACCGCCCAACCTTTGCTGTCACTGTCGTGGCATTCACTACAAACACTCTTGTCACTGTCAGCAAGCATGCCGTCAAAGACCTTCTGAATGTCATGATTGCCGTGGCAGACTTCGCATTCGGAAATGTCTTCTTCATCGAACGCAATCTTATGTGGCGATGCGACAAACATCTCCCGAATGAAGTTGTGGCATTGGGCGCAGGTATTGGCTACTCCACTTGGAGCCGGCCTACGGGCGTCATGACTACCGTGGCAACCTGTGCAGGCCGGAGCGCCACGGTCTCCTTTTTCAAGCAGCGCTATCCCATGGACACTTTTCTTGTATTTATCGAACTGGTCAGTCGGAATATGTCTTCCTGACATGTATTTGGCGTCACTGTGGCAATGCGAGCAAGTCTTAGGGATGTTTTGAATGTAGACCGGCGAGTTTGGGTCATCAGGAGGCAATATGCCATGCACCCCGTGGCAACTTGTACATACAGCTACTTTCGGGTCACGTGATTTGAACAGTCGCTTGCCATGACCGGAGATTTTATACTTGGCAAACTGGTCAGTGGGTAAGTTCGGATTAAACCCGCGAATATAATTCGGGTCGGCGTGGCACTTTGCGCAAAATGCCGGAATGTCCGCCCTCTCCGGCGCTCCAACGAAGCCGGCGTCTTCGTCCATCGCGTCATCCTGGTCCTCCGCCTTCGGATCACCACCATGGCAGTCAGCGCAGGATATTCCGCGCCTGGCGTGGATACCTTTCAGGTAATGTTCTGTCATCTCAGTGTTGTCATCATCGACATCGTTGAGGTGACAATTTACACATGTGTTGTCCTTCAGGTGTGCGCCTATCTCCACGTCGGACTCAGCATGCCCAGGTGATACGAGTGTGACTACGAGAGCCAGAGCTCCGAGCGCAAGCGCGGTAATTATCCCGGGAATGATTCTGTCCGGATGGATGTTGTCTGATTCACAATTGTTTTTCATAGAGTGTGCATGTTTTAGTTTTTCTATCGATTGCGTGTTTATCGATGTCTGTCTCATATCAACCGAACCTCCCCCAGATAGTCATCGCAACCACAAAAACGATGACTACCCATCCGATTGTCGTAAAGATTGGACTACGCTCTCCTCTTGCCGATTTGCGGTCAATAAAGGGAGAGAGAAGCAGGAAAAGTCCGCCAAGTCCGAAGGCGAGAAGTCCGACGACTTCGCCTTCCATCCCGAGAATATGTGAGGGGAAGAGTTTTAGTGATTGGAACATAAACAGGAAATACCATTCCGGTAAGATACCGATAGGCGTCGGCGCCAACGGGTTTGCCGGATCTCCAAGGTGCGCCGGGAAGTAGTAGGAAAGCGCGAGAAGCAATGCCAGAACTATGAGCCAGACATTCAGATCACGGAGCGCAAAATGCGGCAAAAAGGGCATTGAGCGTTTGGGTTTGGACTCCTGAGATAGCGGGCGACTCATGCCCAGCTTTTGGACGAGCAGCAAATGTGTGCCGACTATTGCCGCAAGCGTTAGTGGCAGAATCCATATATGGAAAGCGAAGAAGCGTGTGAGTGTCACTCCTGTCACTGTCGGTCCCCCACGAAGGAATTCCTTCAATGGCTCACCGAGAATCGGCACCGCGCGGGTCATTTCGGTTCCGACCTTTGTGGCAAAAAACGCCAATTCATTCCAGGGGAGTAAGTATCCGGTGAACCCGAGCCCGAGACAGACGCCGAGAAGCGCCATGCCGGTGAACCACGTGAGTTCACGTGGTGGTCGATAGGCCTTCAACAGGAAGGTTGAGAACAGATGCAGGTACAAAGCAAAAATAAGCAGGTTGGCCGACCAAGCGTGGATAGAGCGGACCAGCCAGCCAAAGCTGACTTTGGTCATAATGAACTTGACTGACTCATAGGCCTGCGCCTCGGTGGGTTGATAATAGAAAAGCAACAATATACCAGTAATGACCTGGACAATTAGTAAGTACAGGCAAATGCCGCCGAGATAGTAGAAAATCGACCGCTTATGAACCGGCACCTGTTTGTGTTTGAGCGCTCCCATCACTTCATTGAGCGGGAGTCGTTCTGCTATAAAGTCTATGACCTTTGCCATATAATCCTTTCTTCTATTCCCTGATGGGTCAGGCTGTCTCTTCTTTGGGAAGTAAGCCAGTTATCCACTTTTCACTGTCGGCGTCGAATGGTTTTGCCAGACTCGTTTTCTCAGGTCACGCCCTGGTTACAATAATATCATCCCCTTGGACATCCACTTGAAATTCCTCAAGCGGCCGCGGCGGCGGGCCGGAGATTACCTGGCCATTGAGATCATATTTTCCGTTGTGGCAGGCGCAGAGGATGTACGATTCTACCGGGACATATTGAACTGTGCAGCCAAGATGTGTGCAGACTGCAGTAAAGGATTTTAGTTCGCCGTTTGGTGTGCGGAACACGATTCCGGGATTATTGCCAAAGCGAAATATTTTGCCGGAGTCATTCGGCACCTCGTCGAGCTTTGCGGCAATTGTGCGTTTGATGTTCGCGCCCGCAGCCGGTGGCTGTTTCAAATACTTCGCAAGCGGGTAGAGTATGAAACCGACAAGCGCAGTCGAAAGTGTCGCGAGTGATTTCGTCAAGAAATCACGTCGTTCAGGCGCTTTGACACCTGCTTGGCGGCTATGTCCGGACATTTCGGATTTTTGATTTATATCTGCCATAAACCTGTCTCTGTTAACGTTAGTTTGAAAAGATGATACGGCTTTTCGAATTAGTTATCCAGTGAATTATCTCAATGTGCTCAATTTAATTTGTTGTAGTTGCGCTCGTTAACATACGCTTGATAGATCTACTATTTACCGGTTGACTTCCCCGAGTTGAGGACGACTTCTCCGGCGTCGCTTCGGACGCCCGGTCCGATGTGTTGAACTTTTCCGCGTTTATTCGGGATGGCTATTTCTCTTTCGGCGGTGCGAGCAGTTAGCGCCAACGCTCCGCCGATGAATAGCAATAATGAGCCAATCCAGAGCAGAGAAATGAGAGGTTTGGTCGAAATCTCCACAGCCATCGCATTTGTCTCCCGTGCAGTTGACATAGTATTTGCCGCCTCGGGGTCCAGAAACGCTCCACTCACCGCAAACATACTTCCACCTCGCGGCGCGTGTTCGAGAAGCATACTGATAGAACCAGAGCTGTCCGGGAGGTATGCGGTGTCCATCCGCAGGTCCCCGTTGACCATCGAAATTGACGGACGAAGCTCAATTGTTTCTTCACCTCTTTGGCCGGTAATTATTGCAGATAGCCTGGTGGCCGGGCTCTCCGGTGTTTTACGGAAGGCCTCGGTTCCTTTGAGTGTGAACGTATACCCGCCGAGTTTGACATGTTCGTCTTTCAGCAACTCGAGCTTACCCGCCGGCAACGGAGGAGGGCCGATACGAGTTCCCAGTGGAGATATGTAGACATCTCCAAGGAGTGTTTTCTTGATGTGTGGCTCCCGGACAACTCCCGCATCCGGGTCTTTGTTGATATGCTTCAGGTTTGCTTCATATGAACTGTTTTCAGATTTGCCGCCCGTATTGATGTCTGTAACAGTGACAAGGAAACTTGTGTCATTACCGGCTGGCTGATAGCCGGTGAATGTGAGGTTGTAAAGCCCAAGGGCCTGCTCCGGCTCTCCCTGTGTGAGCGTGATTTTCTCTCTCTTTTCCAGCCCGGAAGAGGTTGTGGCGCCGATAAGTAGCAAGGCCAGGCCAATATGCGCCAGAGGCGCAGCGGGAAGTCGATGTTGAGACATCACTTTCCGGAATTGCCAGACATTGCTATACAGCGCCCAGATACCTGTGGCGAGGATTGTTGTGTACCAACCGGAGTCGACATTGAAGCCGAACTTGATGACCAGCCATGAAACAACGAAGAGACCTGTGCCGATTGCAAGCCCGGTCGGACTTGTTATGCCTGAGCGCCATTTGAAAAACGGGAAGAGCGCCAGTAGAAGCAAAGTCAGGAATGCGACAGGGGACATGGTTGCCACATAGTATGAAATCCCCACAGCCGAAGGATTGTCAGTAAACCGTGTCAACAGGGGTGAGGACGTGCCACCCAATGTCAGCAGGGCGCCGATAAAGAGTGTCACAACGCCGAGTGTTACCATATATGTCATTGAGCTGACTGTCGATGTGCGTTCAGGGGGAGTAACTTCCGGCCAACGCATCGTGAGCGCTATGACAGTCAGCGCGCTGAAAAACGCTAATGAGCCAATCAGGTAGCTGTTTAAGCCCAGATCAACAAATGAGTGAACAGAGAAGTCCGCCAGAACTCCTGAGCGGGTCAGGAAAGTCCCGTACAAAACCGAGATGAAGGTGAGACTGACAGCCATGTATGAAAACCTGCGCATCCCGGCCCCGCCACGCCGGAGCGCAAGGACATGCAGTTGGGCAGTGAGCAAGAGCCAGGGGATCAACGAAGCGTTTTCAACCGGGTCCCAGCCCCAATAGCCGCCCCAGCCCAGTACTTTATAGGCCCAGTAACCACCCATCATCAATGAAATACCGATAGTAAGCCAGGCGACGATTGTCCAGTTTCGTGAGCGCGCCTCCCAGTCAGAATAATCCCGGGAGACTAATGATGACATGCCATAGGCGAACGGAATCGCCGCTGTGGCAAAACCGATGAACATGATGGGTGGATGCAATGCCATCCAGAAATCCTGCAGGAGAGGATTCAGCCCCGAGCCGTCTGTCCGTGGTACCGCGAGCGCCTCAAAGGGTGATTTCTTAATGAGAATAATCACGAGTGAAACGCAGACGAGCGAAACGATTGTCATCACTCCGTCCCGCAGATTATCATTACCACGAGTGAGGAGCGCTCCACAGACAGCAAGCATTGCCAGCCAGAGGAGAAATGTGCCCAGTTGTCCCGCCCAGAATGATGAAATCAAATACAAGAGAGGCAGGTCCCGTGACGAGAATTCGGCCACATAGCTGATTGAAAAATCATGTGACAGTATCAGGTAAAACAGCGCCGCAGTTGAGACACCTACAGCCAGCGCAGAAACGTTAAAGGCAATTCGAGCGAACCTTCGGTACTGCCCGGCGCCTTTCCAAGCCAATATGTAGAGGAAAGACGATGAAATCAGTCCTATTGTCGCTACATATATCCCGATATTTCCAATTGACGCTATCATCGTTACTACCTCCGGACTGGCCACAGGAAGATGCGCTACGCTCAGCTATTTGCTCATTGTTATTTGCTGATTGTTATTCGTAGTGTGTCTTCGCTTATACTCGGCCTGCTGTCCTCTTCTAACGTGTTGGCTTTAGCGTAGCAACGTCTCGAACCGGTCGCCGTCATTCGACTAACCACTGTGAAGGCGGCGTCTGACAGATACGCCACTCTCCAACGGACGACATTTGTAGCGACATCTGTTTCGTGTGGTCCGGCGTTCCTGTCGCGTTGACCGCGCTCAGTGTGTCTGCTGTGTCTGCTGTGTCTGCTGTGTCCTGTGTCCACTGCATCCACTGCATGCACTGTGTCACAGTCTATTTAGCGCCTTTTTTTTTCGGGATCAGATGTTTGATCTTCGCCCATGCTTGATCAAAGTCAAATCCGGTAGTTTTGCCATCGGCAAGTTTGTAACGCGCCGCATCCCAGAACGGACTTTCGTCATTGTGACACTTCAGACATGCTTTTTTGGGCTCAGGATTCAGCCCGTTGGCGATAGCAAGGTCTTTGTCTTTCATGATTTTCTTTTTCTTAAAGTCAGAACCGGCAAAATGACAGCTTTCACAACTGACTCCCTCTTCAACTGTCAAATATGGCTTTCCGGTCGACTTCTTGACTTTCAGATTCTTGGCAAGTGTTTCTTTGTGGTCATAGGCGGTGCTATGGCATTTGAGACATTTGCCGCTTTTCTGGGCGTCTTTAACGCCGGCCTTTTTGGCCGCCTTCTTAGCTTCGTCGGAGGCGAGCGCCTTAAAAGCGTTGGCATGCTTTGTGTCAAGCCAGATTTTGTATTGGTTTCCGACTTTGGGCTTATTGTGGCACATTTTGCACTTCTTGGCCCCGACGAATTCATGAGTCTTTTCGGTAGCGTTCGCTGATGAAAGCGTTGCGGCAATCGCCAGGGTGAAGACCGCTACGACTGTGACGATGAGCCGTGCAAATCTGTTAGTGGATGTTGTTTGTGACATAACTGATTCTCTCCTTTGAAGTATGTTGAACACTGTGATATTTGCTTTGCTATTGTTCTCTATTCTCTGTTGACCGTTCAGATGAGCTTGTTAATGAGTGGGTTTAGCCTGTGTCTGCTCCTGCAGGTTTCTTTCTTTGTCCAATTTGTTGATGATAATTCTCGCGAGTTCTGTCAGTGTCAATTCCTGTGACCGGCGTATTGCGTCTCGCTTGAAATGTGTCCATGAATCGTGCAAAGCGCATGGAGCTTCATCACTGCACTTCTTCAGCCCCATGACGCAATGTTCTTCCAGCGTCGCCAGACTGTCGATTGTAGCGAGAATACGGTACAATGTAATTTTGTCCGGATCAACTGCGAGAGCAAACCCACCTGTAGGCCCCTTAGACGATTTCACAAAATGCTTCTTGACTAACTGACTGAGAATTTTACCGAGAAAGTATTCCGGGATTGACAACGTCTGCGCCAAATCTCGAACTTTGATTGTTGCGCCGGACGGTGTCGAAGCAAGATATGCCAGCGCCTCCAGCGAATAGGTTGTCGCCTGCGAGTAAATCATTTCATTTAGCCCCTAACTCCCCGCGCCCTTTTTGAGCCGTCTCTGTGAGGGCGAAACAAGACCGAAACGGAATCGAAACAGAATCAAAACATCGCCATCACAGAGTTTACGACTCTGTTATCGGCAACTTATTCGCCTCTTATTCAGTTGTCAACCGTTCGGGTATGGTTTTTTCGACATTTTTTGCGCTACATAGGAGTGGTTGCGCAATATGCTGTGGCGCAAGGTGTTGTAGCGATATTGCATTGTTGGCAGTTTGAGAAATTGAGAAGGTGGAGCGTCAGCGATAAGGCGGGTGGGCGCTGACATATCATTTGTCCTTTCCTATTTGTGAGAAAAGCCGAAGGAATTATTGCGTTGCGAAACAAGTTGTTGCACGATCCCCATAATTCACATCAGGAATCGGCGCGAAATGTATTCAGAATCTGTAATACCGGCCGGGTTTGACACATCGACAGGAAGAGCGGCGCCGAAAGAAGAGAAGGAAAAGGGAGTTTTTGTTCTGTGCGGATTAATTTGTATCATGCAGACGTGAAGTTTTGATGTGGTTATGATCGAATATGATCGAACCGGGACATCATGATATCTTCGACGAATGCAGAACACGATGCCGACAAACAACCAACATTTGAAAGAGCGCAGTCAGGTGTTGCGGCTTGTCACCCGGGCGACAGTTGCGCTTGGCGCCGTATTCATTCTGTTGCTCCTCGGAGTGGGACTGGTTGTCGACAGGTCATTTGTCAGGCGCAACGAAGCCGTCATGAACAATGAAGTCGCCACACTCAAAGGGATAATTGAGAGTATTATGGAAAACCCGTCGAAGCTAAAGCGGGACAAAGTTGAGGGGTATCTGAGGGGGCTGGCGCGGAGTCGGCAGATGGTGAATGTTCGGGTGTTTTCTATCGATACCGTAATCGCGTTTTCCGCTGATACGTCTGAAGCCGACAAGAAGGTTTTCCTGCGTGAAGATCCGAAGTGCGCAGGGTGTCACAACGACAGTCTCAAGATGGCCACAGAAGAGCGTATCTATCAAGGCGATGACGGTGAGCGGTTCTATCACTTTACACTGCCGATAGAAAACCGGAAGGTGTGTGGCAAGTGCCACGACCCTGACACCCCATTGCGGGGAAATCTTGTCGCAGATTTTTCTTTGGCGGAACTTGACCATTCAATCGCCACAACGCGCAGGCATCTTGTTATCCTGTTGTCTGTTGTGTTTGTTCTGATTGTTATGACGCTACTCTTCTGGTTGAGACGTTCTGTCTACCACCCGCTCTCGGCTATTGCTGAGCGTTTGTCGGCTATTGCCTCCGGTCAATTTGCCTTGCAACAGACTGTCAGACAGCGTAATATCATGGGTTCGTTGAATGAGCATATAGACAAAATGGCGCTTGCTCTGCGTGACTCGTATGAGCGTCTTGAAGAGGCGGTTGAGGAGAGGACGACCTCACTTCGTAAGTCGCAACAGGAGCTTGAGAGCGAAAAAGACAAGCTCAAGCTGATTTTTGATAATTCACCGGAAGCAATCGTCGGGTTATCATTAGACGGTATTGTACAGTTTGCCAACGGACGTGTGACCGAATATGTTGATATCAGCACAGACAGCCTTGTTGGCTCGGCGGTATGCGATTGGAGTGAGTTGTGTCAAATAGTCGGCGGGGAAGTTGCGCGACGAGCCCAAACAGATACTGCCGAATCTGACATTTCAGTCGGTGTCGAACGGGTCATGAGCGCTAACGGAGAAGAAAAAGAATATGATGTGCAGGCCAGAGTTGTCAATGCTGAAGATAGCGCTTCTCTACTGCTGGTGATGTTTTCCGACGCCACATTGAGGAGAAAAGTCGAAGCAAATCTGCACAGGCATGAACGTCTTGCGTCACTGGGGCAGCTTGCGGCCGGAGTGGCGCATGAGGTTGGCAATCCGCTCTCGGCTATTTCTTCGGTGGCGCAATTGATGAGGTCGCACCCTGACTCTGAGAGTTCAGACCACAATCTTGACCTGATAAGCTATCACATTCAACGTATCAGCAAGATTGTTCGTAGTTTGTCCGACCTGGCGAGAAGACCGAGTGAGGCCTCTTCTTTGTCACTCATCAGCGTGATTGTTGCAGACGCTATTGAAATCGCGAGTTTTGACCACCGGGCCAGAAATGTGGAGTTTTCGCAAGTGTTTCCTGATGATGAAATTGAAATCCGGGTTGTTCGCGACCAGTTGATGCAGGCGTTACTAAATATTATGATGAATGCGCTTGATGCGTCCGCAGAGAGCGTCAAACCACATATCAAAGTTCATCTCTCGCAAACCGCTGATGAGACAGTCATCACCATTTCAGACAACGGGTGCGGCATGGATTCTGAAACACAACGACGGATTTTCGAGCCGTTTTTTACAACGAAGCCGGAAGGGAAGGGCACAGGTTTGGGAATGTTCATAACTCATCGTATTATCACCCAGATGGGGGGGGCATTGGATGTGACCAGCGAGCCTGGTTCCGGGACAATGTTTACGATTACACTAAATCACGCGGAGCTTTTGTGAGCGGGAGACTTATGGAATCACAGACAGCGAGATTGCAAACAATAACACTATTGATAGTTGATGACGAGCGCGATGTGCGTGAGCCACTGGCAAAGTATCTTGGTTCAGTTGGCTTTAACGTTGTGACGGCCTGTGACGGTGAAGAGGCGTTGCGGGTTCTACCAAAGAATGATGTTTCTGTTGTGCTGACTGATGTTCGCATGCCACGAATGTCCGGCATTGAGTTGCTGAAAGAGATTCGAAGAAGTCATCCTGAAATAGATGTATTCGTATTCACTGCGTATGGAACAGTTGAGTCTGCCGTTGAGGCTATCCGGGCCGGAGCTGTGGATTATGTCATCAAGCCGGTGATTTTTGAAGATATTCGTAGCAAGATAGACTCACACCTCAGGAATAAGGCAGGCGCCGGAACAGAACCCGCAACAGGTATTTCGGCAATAATAGGCGAAAGTCCGCAGATTGAGTCGTTGAAAGAATTGATCTTGCAGGTGGCCGGCACAGAAACCACTGCGGTAATTCAGGGAGAAAGCGGAACCGGTAAAGAGCTTATCGCCCATGCTTTGCATGCAGAGTCCCCGAGAGCCGACGGACCGTTCGTGCCTGTCAACTGTGCGGCGGTGCCGGAGCAATTGCTTGAGTCTGAGTTCTTCGGGCATGTCAAGGGCGCCTTCACCGGCGCCGTGCACGACAAGAAGGGATATTTTGAGATTGCCGAAAACGGTACGCTGTTACTTGATGAGGTGGCGGACTTACCATTATCCATGCAGGCCAAACTGCTTCGTGCGCTCGAATCAAAAGAAGTGTTCCCCGTTGGTGGAGGCGCTCCGATTTCGTTAAATGCGCGTGTGATTGCCGCCACAGGAAGGCCGTTGGAGAAAGAAGTTGAACAGGGCGCTTTTCGGTCAGACCTCTATTATCGCATTGCCGTCATTGAAATTACCGCTCCGGCGTTGAGAGACAGGCCCGGCGATATACCGGGACTGGTTGAACATTTCCTGCAACGACTTCGGGCGCGCGGCGAAACGCGAGTATCCAGCTTCAGCAAAGACTCTATTGCGATCTTGTGCTCGTACCAATGGCCGGGAAACGTTCGCGAATTACGCAATATTGTTGAACGCTCTGTTGTACTCGCCAAGAATGATGTCGTTGAACTGTCAGATTTGCCTGAGCATCTGATTCAGGCCGGCGGGAACGCAGAGACTATCGCCGGAAACTTGCGAGACGCCCGCCGGACGTTCGAGCGTGATATGATACTCAAGACAATTGCCAGTTGTAATAACGACAAGAAACTTGCTGCGAAACTACTGGGGATCGGCCTGTCATCACTCTACCGCAAGATGGAAGAGTTGGGGATTGAATAGTCATTCGCGTTTTGCTCAATATGACTTTGGACTGTGTTTTTTGCCGTGACAGAGCAAATAACACCGGCCGCGATTGCTACCGAGGTCTTCAAATTCCAGACGCCCTGTATTCGGGTCAGGAAAAACCACCGAAGTGTTGAAGTTTATCAAATGGCTGTTGTTTGTAGTATTCCCCAGACCATTCTGGATTCCATGCGGGTCATGACATGTAGCGCACGGAGCGTCTTCACCCTGTATGTGTTTCCTATGTTCTTTGAAGCTGTTGTTGCCGAGGATGGAACTGCGGCTATGACAGGAGTAGCAAAGAGCGTATGCGGTTGATGACTCCTGTGTGTTGTCAAGAGTAGAGTAATTGTCTTTCAACAATGGCGAAAAGTTTGAGCCGTGTGGTCCGGCGGGATTCCCGGCAGGGGAGGCGTGACAATCAGTGCAGGAAATCACAGAGTTTTCTGTCAGCGGCGAAATCAGCGAAGGCACGTTAGGATTGTTGCCGATTGTTGCAACCGGATGGAATGAAACTGAGTTGGGGCTAAAATCAAGCCGTGTGTTCAGAGTTTGTATCTGTCTTGTGACAACTGTAGTTGTGCCGTGATTATCACCGTGACATTTGAAACAGATTTCATAGTCGTTATTGGCCGGATCGACGGGAGTTCCGTTGATGTCGACACCGGAAACATTCTTCAAAGCCCCGGGAAGCGCAGGGGCCGGAGGGTCGATTGCCGATGCGGCATGCGGATTGTGGCAGTCGACGCATTCGACATGTCGCGCCATAGTCAGCGGGTCCTCGCCGAATTGGTGCACTCCGGTAGTAAGTGTCACCGGATGATTCGAGAATAAGTTGATGGCGGAGCTGATGTCCGAAGCGACATTGCCGTCATGACAGACGAGACAATCGTTTTCCTCCTGAGCATAACGAAGCAGATGAACCGGTTCACCGGCTTCATGTGGCTGGTGACAGTTCTGGCATCCATTTTCTGCGACAGTCACACCGTCAGCGTACGGCCAGGGGTCTATTCCGACTCCGTTCCAGGTTTGTGTTGAGGATTCATGCACAGAGCCGGTCCAGCCTGACTTTGTATGACAACTAATACATAGCTGGGAGAATTTAGGGTCCACGCGCAGAAACTGACCAAAATCATCCTGATGCGCGTCATGGCAGGTAGAGCATTGCAGCTCCCCTTGGTGATCCAGCGGCAGTGTCGGCGGCAATTCTGCCGGGAATTTCAATTCAGGTTTCGCATTCGCCAGCGCATTGTCATAGACGAATGAAATCGGATGGTCATCTGCAAGGTTTTCACCGAGTAACGAGTGATCTGCAGGCAGGAACACTATCCCGCCCTGAAAGGCAATCTGTGTCGGCTCAGATGAAATTGCGCCAAGCGCAATTGTTCCGTCATGGCAGGACAGGCATAATTTACTGGAGCCAGTCGGTTGGCCCGGAGTTGATACGAGGGTTGGCGATGTGTAGGTTGTGTAAGTTGCGCGACTGTCTTCCCGGTTCCAGAGTGGCGCTTTCCCGGCGGACTTGTGCGGCGCATGGCAGAAAATACAAATACGGCTTTCAGTTGTAGCTTTGATAGCGCCCGGTCCTGAGATGGACAAGTTGTGTTTCGTTTGTGTGATAGATTGCGCCATTATAATTGGAACCGTTACCAGCAAAACCAGCGCTGCGCCGAGTATGACGCTCAAGCTGATGGAGCGAGCGTGAGTATTTGATGCGGGCCCTGTTGTTTCGGGACTGTTAGTCGAATGAATAGTTGTCATTTGTCCAAGCCTTCCCAGCGATACACTTGAATGCGGCCATTGTATGAATCCGCTATGAAAAGTTGACCGTTATTATCAATTGCGATGCCCATCGGTTGCACAAACTGTCCCGGTTGCGAGCCACCTGAGCCGAGAGTCAGCAGGAGGCGGTTATGCGTATCGAAAATCTGAACATTGTCGAACAGGGCATCAGCGACATAGACCCGACCGGCCTCATCTACTGCAATACCCTTGGGTTTAGAAAAGAACCCCGGGCCATCCCCGAAGCCGCCAATATGTCTGAGCGGTTTCCATTCTGAGGAAAAAACCGAAACAGTTCCACCCAATGCGTCAACGACATAAATGTTCCCGGCGGGGCCGACTGCCAGAAATGACGGCCCCTCGACTATAACACTATCGGCGCGTCCGTGGATCTTCACTATCCTATGTTCCTCATGTTCAAGAGAAATCTCAACAATTGTGTTTTCAGCCAGATCACTGACAAGCATATGCCTGAGACCCGGGTGGTAGACAATTCCGACTGGACGATGGAGATTGTCGAACAGTGAATCTGTGACTACTCCCCGGGAGTCAATGACGAACACCGCGCCGCGTCGTGAATCGGTGAGCCAGAGAGAGCCGTCCGGGGCGCAGGCAATAGCAATCGGTGAGCGAAATCTCCGATTCTTTGCCGGTAGCCGAGTTGACTCTCTCAGAACATCATCCTGATATACGGTTTTGTAGACCATCCCCCGCCCGCCGTCGAGAGTGTAGACGGCGCCGTCCTGTCCGAACGTCACATAGCGCGGACGTGATAGTGCGCTCTTACGGCTGTCATCTTTTGCTATTCGGAGTCCCTGAACGAATGTCCCGGCTTTCATGTCATGTAGCAAGGACACAAGGCGCAATCCCGGTCCGGTTGTGTCAGCGGGGAAGCGATAGTTCGGAACCGAAGGTGATTGTTTGTTGTCATTTGCTGAGGCTCTCAGAGCTGTTGAAAGCAGTAGTCCCGTGACTATGATGCAGAGTCCCGGCAGATGCGATGTATGCTTTATCATATGCATTATCATATGCTTTGTCATGTGCGGTCTCCGTCCTATCCTATAACCTATAATTGTCGTTTGACGCTCAGATTGACACTGAAACGATTCTCGTCGCCGACAAGATCCACTTTACGATTGTAATAATCAAGACGTAATTCGCCTGTCAAGAGGCGAATGTTGTAACGGGTTACAGATGATAACACCCAGGAATACCCGTCGTCCCTTCGTCCGATACGTTTTACAAAACTACCCCGAAACCTTGTATTGAGCTCTCTTGAGAATCTCCGCCACAGTGAACCGTTGACGGTAATCAATTTGGAGCGTCCGGTCTGATCGGTGAAATCTGTCACAGAATAGGTTGATGTCGTAGTGAAGGTCATATTCCTGGCGATGACACGTGTTATCTGACCCGATAGCGCCCGACGTTTGAATGGGTTACGTATTGTCTTCCGGCGTTGATATTCGGCTTTCAGTTGTGCGTCGCGTAATTGCCAGCTCACGCTGACGCGGTCATCTCGTGTATTATCGAGTTGGTTGGATGGAATTCCACTCAAAAGCGTTTGACGTTGGGAAGTGTGATCAGCGCTGATTTGCAAGAGTTGCAGGATTTCTATAGTAGTTCCGTAGCGATTCTCGGCTTCCTCAAATGTGAATGAATTGTTGAAGCGCTCATTGTATGTCACTTGCAACGAATCTCCGGACTTGACACTCCCCGTTAGCAGGATTTCAATTTCGACTCTCGCACCGGTCTGTACAATATGATAATCGATGCCGTTCTGAAAGTTGAATAGCGCTCCTGAATCTGGTGAGGAAACTTCAATCGAGAGCGTGTCAATTGATGTGCCACTGAGTATCAAAGGAGTCCCGGGGAAGTACAGAAACCGTTCCCGTTGGAGTCTGGTCGATGCGCCCGCGCCTTGAAAGGATTTCTCTTCATGCTTACGATAGCCAAGCAAATAGCGCAACCGCAGTGAGCCGAAGAATGTCAATTTGCGGTACTGCAAGGATGCTGTCGGATGATACTCAGTTTCTCGTCCTTGATTAAATGTCGTCCGGTAGGCGTCGGCGAGAAGCGAGGATGTCAAACTTTGATACAACTGATGTGACACTCCCGCTGAAAGAGAACCTGTTTCTGAAACGGAGCGTTTGACTTCGTTACGACGATATGAGACTGAGCCGGTTCCCTGCAATGCATCGGTGATTTGCTGATGCGTAGCGATTCCTACCTGTCCGTTGTTATTCGGATTGGCGCCGTTGCGTTCATAGTAATTACCCCCCAGACTAAATGTGTGTCTACCGCGTCTGTCGAGGTTAAGGTAGTTCTGGACTCTGACACTGTGACCGGTGAACGAAGAGCCATTGGTGACGAAGTTGATATCATTGTATTCATAGTTGGCTGAACTGGTAAGTTTGTCTCTACGGAACGTTGCGTCATAGACAACGACTGAACGCTTTTCTTCATTGTTTATGACTCCTTCAGAAACGTACTTATTCCTGTTTGCCGATAGCGTCTGGACAAGATGTCCCTTGACGAGCGTCAACGCTCCACCATACCCCCTCGTATTGACGTTTGTGGAAGGAGAAAAATCTGCGTCTGCGGTGGAGGTGTTGCGTGCGGCAAAGAGCCGGGCGGAAAGACTCCGCTCTTTGAAAATCGTTGCGCCGAGAGTGTAATCCTGCAGGTACTCAGTGAAGTTGTCGGTGAAGTCTATTGTTGAGTTCGTAAAGCGGCGCCGTTTGAATGTGAAACGTCCATCAGCGGTCCATTCGAGCAGTCGTGGATGATAGATTGAGCCAAGATACTGCAAGTAGAGCGATGTCCCTACTCCGAGTTCGTTGTCACGCAGTGGTGTGCGCAATGATATCCAGTTGCGCGCAAGATGGTCAGTGAAGCTTTTCACCTCGAGATAGCCGGATTTACGTTCGGCTTTGAAGAGCTTGACTTCCTGCCCGAAGAGCGACGGACTGCTTGTCAGGGCGGTGACCACACAGAGCATGAGCCAGTACCGTACAGGGTGTAGATTCGCCTTGTGTTGTTGTATACTAATGTCAGCCACCTTTTATGCATCGCGCCGATAGTAGCGCTTCGGTTAATTCAATAGTTGTTCGTCTTCAGACATATGAGGGTTGTGACAATCGGTGCAATCGTCGCTATCTTCAAGTTCCGGATGGTCATCTTCGCCTTCAGGAATTGATTCATCATGGCAAGTCAGGCAAAGCTCACGGGCTGTTTTGGTTTTTAAGAGATGCGCGAAACGTGAGCGGTGCGGTAAATGACATGTGGTGCACTCACCGTCCTCAACAGGTGAGTGAATTGTCATGTCATGTTCTTCGGCGTACGTAGCGGATTTGTCCTCATGGCAATTTATGCAGAGAGTCGCGACAGGCATTCGCAGAAAACTGGTCTTGCCGTCGGCGCCGAATGAGAATGAAAGATTGCCTCCCGATTTTCGCCTGTCAGGCATGGTATGACAGGCGGCGCAATCTTTGTCCGCATAGGGTTTATGCATTTCTACCTGATTTTCGGCGGCAATTGAGTCGAGACGGGACTGACGTTCAGCTTCACGTCTTTCCCGCAAGCTGGCGAATGTATCAGCGGATGCGCTGTCCGCGCTGAGCGTGTCTCTTTCGGGCACACCGTCAAAAAGAAATGACAGCGCTTTATGCCCACCTGCGCCGCAGGCGCTAAAAGACGCGCTCAGAGCCATGCTGAAAGCGACAATCAACGCCAAGCGTCCAATGGTTCGCCGGGGAAGAGTGTCGTGATTGTCGGAATCAGGTTGCGCCATAGATTACTCACTGGCCTCAGTGTTATTTGTTGGCGTTATTTATTCCCGGAACCCGATTGCGGGTTAGTGATTGCGCTTGAGTCAGGAGCTATTGGACTACTGGAGAAGTCGTCAAAATACTTATCGTCTCCCGCTCCAAACCCGTAGATCGACACTCCGTCCTGACTGTATTGGTTGGCGACGACAATGATGTATTGAAGATTGAAACGCGGATCGACATATTGTTTGAAAACATCGAGATCTGAATATGCGATAGTCACACCTGACGGTAAATACATATCGCCGGGGTCGCCTCCGGAGCCGCCAAAGAACAGCACAAGCTTTGCCGAATCCGGTTGGAAAATCTGCACGTTTTCAAACGCCGCGTCGGCGACAAATAGCAATCCGGAAGAATCTACCGCCAGTCCCCGTGCGCGGGTGAATGTGCCGTAGGTGTCACCGGGGCGACCGTAGTTGCGGATATACTTCAGCGTGGAGTCAAATTCGAACACGGTATTTGATAACATATCTGAAACGTACAAATGACCGGCCGGTGACACGGTCAGGTTTACCGGCATACGGAATAGTTTGAAGGGCGAATCTTCAGAGCCACGGAATGTTTGAATCACCTCACCGCTCTTGCGATTTATTATTTCAACTTCCTTGTCCTTCACGTCCGCGACATAGAGCTTGTCTCCGCGGACGGCGACACATGTCGGAGAAAACTGGCCTTCAGAGCCGATGACACTCTGGTACTGGTCTTTGTCATTGAAGACAAAGATGCGTTTACGTCCGTTGTCGGCGACATATTTGAACCCGTCATCCGCAATGGCCACGTAGAGCGGCTTTGCAAAAACAATGCCTTCCTCTTTTCCGAGTGTGGACATTTTTTTGTTAGCGATGTCCATAATGACAACTTCGAAACGACGGGAGTCAGCGACATACAGTTTGCCTTTGTAATATACGGCTGAATGTGGCTTGTTCAGTTGGTCCTTCTGATCTTTTTCTCCAGTGACAAACTTACGGAATCCGCCGGACTTGATTCCCAGGTCCTCATTAGAATGATAGCGCGTCAGGAATTGTACACGGGGGGTCTGGGGAGGCGGTGGATAAAACTGGGTGTTTTCTTTCAGAGTTGACTTTCCGCCACAACTGACAAGCAGCGCTAAAATGACAAGCGCGACGCTGAAGCGCACCGGGCGCACTGGTGTTGAATCTGCTGTTTCAGGGAAATCCTCTTTGACTGATGTATTGTGAATGCCGTATTCCATGATCTGTTTCCTGTCCATATCAGTGTTGTCGTCATCCTCAATGAAGCTCGCCAGTAAGAGCGGGCTTCCGTCACAGGGAATATATAATGAAAATCGACAATAGAGAAGCTATTAGTCCACCATTTGTGAATTTCTTACAAAAAAACTTTTGACACAGTTGACATTGACACAATTGACTGTGACACAGTTGACTATGCGAGCATGTTGCTGTGCGGAATAGACTTGTTGAAATGACGCAAACAGGCGCTATCTTGAGGAATTGTGTTACTATGCGTATTATTTGTTATGACAAGCAAGACACAGGCCTGATGCGGCGCCTTGTGACACTTTCATCGGCGCGCGTAGCAGCGGTGAGCCGGTTAGTGACTCATTATTGTGCACATCATGGCAACTGGAACACACAACTTTCCCATTTTCGAGAACGTCATTGATTGTCGTATAGGGGCCAAGTGGAGAAGACGGATCACGCAAGCCGTCTCTGTTGGTCGGGTCATACACATACGGCACGTCAACCGGATGTGTTCTGCGGAGGTCATTCACCTGTGACCCGCCTCCGGGGATTCGTAGCTGTGGGTTGTAGTCGTTGATGAATGTTGTGCGGTCGGAAGTAGTTCCTTCGTAATCATCTATAGCGATTGTGCCGTCATGGCAACCGAGGCACAGTTTTGTGCTTCCAGACGGCTGGGGTGCAACTGCGCCGCTGCTGGATTCGTAGGTAAGATAGGTGGTGTTTGAAGTGGCATGGTTCCTGTACGTTGTCAAGACCTGTGTTACAGTTGTTATCAGTACCT
>CAZFAL010000012.1:0-25385 GCA_964516945.1 uncultured Ignavibacteriales bacterium | reverse complement strand
GTTTCTGAATCAACTTCTGAAACGACCGCCGGTGTCTGGTTTAGCGCTTTACGATTCGGCTCTTCATTCTTGTCGCGAATTCAGGCGCATGTCGACGGTCTGCCGGGATTACTGGTGACTCCGGAAATCCGTGCGAGCGCCACACATGTGCGCGCTGTCTCCAATGACATGCGTGACATGGCTCTGGATGCCTTGCGGCGTGGTGCAGGCATGTATGCGCACTGGGTGGATTACTATCATCAATTCAACGCCGGGGAATTACCGGGTGGATGGTGTGCGCATGAAGTTGTAACTCAGCGTATCACGCTTGGTGAGCGAGAAGGGGTTATGCGTGATAGTGTGAAGCGGCATATTGCCTCCGGTAAACGGAGCGGCGCTACGGTGAGACCTGTGGCAACAGAAGATGACGCGCTGGCAACATATAATCTTGCGCGCAAAACACATGAGCGCCACGGCAGAACCAGAGGGTATCCGCTCGAAGTGTATTGTGATCTGCTGCGACTGTCAAAGGAAGACAATAGAATCATCTGGTATGTATGCGAGTATGACGGGCAGATTATCGGGACGCATATTGCTTTGCATGAGTGTGACACTATACTGAGCTGGGCGCCATATATGGATAGGGCATTTGCGGAATTGAAACCGGCTTATGTGTTGATGGATGCGATAATTGCCACTGCACGAGTGAGAGAGGCGGCATATGTCAATCTCGGCGCGACACCGACAGGAGCGCCGGGTGTGGAGCGTTTCAAGGCCGGGTTTGGATCTGAGCCGTATCGCTACAATGTGTTTGTCTATCGTTCACTGTTGGCGAAGGCGCTGGGTAGAGGAGCGCTATCATGAAAGTCCTTGTTCTGGCGGATGCATCGGCCTGGCATACGGAGCGCTATGTCTCAGAATTGCGACGTCAGTGTCATACGGTGTTCCTTGTTTCAATGCAACAAGGGGTGCAGGTGGATTATCAATTGATTCCCTCACGATACGGCGAAGCGCTTTCGTATTTCTCGCATGTCTCAACACTCAAAGCATTGCTTGACGAACTCAAGCCGGATGTCGTCAATGCGCATTTTGCCAGCGCCTATGGTGTGATGGCGGCGCGCTGTCGCAGACGGTTTGGAGATTGTGGCGCACTGTGGGCGTTGACTGTCTGGGGATCAGACATTCTGGTCAGCCCCGGTAAATCCTATTTGCACAAACGGCGTGTCAGATATGCTCTGGATAGCGCTGATGTTATCCTCGCTGATTCCACATATCTGGCGCAGGAAACTGCGGTTTTGACAAACAAGCCGGTTGAAGTTGTTCTGTGGGGGATTGAACGGCGCTATTGCGCCGATGACGCCACGCTCAAGTCTCGGGCGCAAGCGCTGCACAGCAAGGGGGCGAACGGCATTTTGAAGCTGTTTATGCCGCGGCCACATCGAGCGCTGTATGAGAATGATGCGTTGTTGCTTGCGATAGCGGCGTTGTTACAGTCCGGGCGGGCGACAGTGACGATCAATGCAAGGGGTGATTTGTATCAGAGTTTTATGCGGCGCTCAGAAGCGCTTGGCGTTAGTGATTGTATCACTGCATATCAGCCCTGTGCGCGTGACGAGTATCTGAACGTGTTGCAGGGGCACGACATATACCTGAGCGCTGCGAGGTCGGATTCATCGCCGGTGTCACAAATTGAGTCGCAGGCGGTTGGAGTGTTTCCTGTCTGCGCGGAACATCCGGGGTTGTCTGACTTGCTTCCTGTAGAGGCGCGGCAGTATTGTTTGTATGACAGAGCAGAAGCTAATGGAGCGTTGCAGAATATCGAGCGGTTGTGTGAGATAGACGAAGAGCGGTTGTTTGCATTGTTGCGGGCTAACAGAGATGTCGTACGTGAGAAGGCCATCTATGAAGACAATATCGCTGAGACGGTGCGTGCATTTGAACCTCTGTGCCTGTAGAGTTGAATGAGAGATAATATGTCGGATCAAACTCCTGTGTTATTGATAAGTTATTTCTTTCCGCCGATTGGGATGGCCGGCTCTGCGCGGATGTATGGGTTGTTTCGGTATTTACCGGAGTTTGGCTATCGACCGTATGTTGTGACGGTGAGAGATATTGTCTATCCGGCGTATGATGACACATTGCTGAATGAAACTGATGAGCGATACATCATCAGAACAGAGTCACTTGACCCGTCGCGCATGTTGCGACGGTTGGGAAAAGAGACGGCGCCGGTTCGAGGACACGGGAAACATCTGCCGCGCTGGATTACGCCGGATTACAAACGGCTCTGGGTTCCGTTTGCTTTGCGCGCGGCGAGGCGTGTTGTGACAGAAAAGAATAGCAAACTGGCGCTGACCACCTCACCGACACCGTCGGCGCATCTCGTCGGCGCGAAGTTACAACAAGCTTCCGATATTCGCTGGGTGGCGGATTTTCGTGACATGTGGGTGACACGTCCGATAGAAGACGCGTACCTGCGGGAATCACAGAAAACATATTGCCGCAAGCTACTTGAAGGGACGCGCAATAACGCTGATGCGGTTGTTGCGGTAAATGACAGTATTGCCAAGTATGTGGGAGCCGGGGCAGTCATCCCGAACGGAGTTGATCCGCAGGCGGCTGACTTGTGGGGCGCCTCGATAGCGTCTGATAGTGTATTGCGTATCGGATATCTGGGAACAACGGATTCGGCGGCGACGATAACGAGATTCACTATTGCGCTTTCAGAAGCGCTCAAGTGTTGTGGACTGAACGCTACTGCGGCATGTGTACGGTTTGTCGGGGCTGTGGATACTGTGATGTTGCAGGAGTGTTTCAGTCGGGCTGGTTTGGCGGAGTCGCTGGAATGTGTCGGGTATTTGCCACGGCAGGACGCTATTAAAGCGCTTGCCGATGTTGATGCGTTACTGGTGACAATTCCGGATGAGTTGCCGTTTGTGACACCCAGTAAAGTGTTTGATTGTCTGGTGAGTGGCAAGCCGTTGATAGCGCTTGCTCCGGCTGGGTCTGAGTTGGCGAAAATTGTACACGGCGCAGGTGAGCGGGTCTTTGCTGATGACGGGGCAGCGTCGCTCACGGAATATCTATCTGAGTTGTTGCAAGCGAAAAAAGAGCATGGTGTTTGTCGTGAAGATGCTACCCGGATGAAGCTTGTGCAAGCACGACGCGAAAAGTATTCGTGGCGGCAGATGGCAAGAAAGATGGCGTATGCGTTCGACGACATTCTTGACAGAAGGCAGGGTGAATTGTGAGTGAGGCGCATCACAGCAAAGAGAACTCTCAGCGAGAGATAGCGCTGTCAGTTGTTATCCCGGTTTACAACGGTGAGTTGTTCATCAGCGATTGTCTGGAGTCTGTCAGAAAGGCCTGCGAGCGTTTCACTACTGCGGGGAATGGCGCCGCTGAGATTATCTGCGTCGATGACGGCTCGCAGGATAATTCTGTTGAAGTTATCAAACGTCTCGGAGCAGATGTGATTCTGTTTGAAAATGAGAAGAATCGTGGCTTTGCGCCGACCTGTAATCGGGGGATGGAGGCCGCGCATGGTGAGTATCTGTTTCTGCTCAATCAGGATACGCGCACGTGGCCGGATACGATTGTTACGCTTTATGAAAAACTGTGCAGTGACGCCGGGTTTGGAATTGTCGGTCCGAAGTTCATCGGGTTTGACGGGCGCTTACAGTTTGAATGTCGGTCATTGCCGACCTATGCGAATGTGTTCTATGAATTGTGCGGATTAGCCCGGTTGTTTCCACAGTCACAAAGGATTGCAAGTTTACGGATGCGGTATTTCAATCATCGCAATGAAGCGTTTGTGGAACAGCCGATGGGCGCGGCGATGTTGTTTCGTCGTTCGTTGCTTGAAGAAGTCGGCGCTCTTGATGAATCATTTCCGATATTCTTCAACGATGTGGACTGGGCGCGCAGAATCCTTGACACCGGATATGTCAATCTCTATTGTCCGTCAGCGACGGTTGAGCATTTTGTCGGCAGCGCCACCAAACCACAGAAGCCGAGGATGATTCAGGAGTCGCATCGCAGTTTGTATCACTACTTTGCAAAGTGGCGGAAGAATGACAGCGTCCGTGAGAAGGCGCTACTATTGTTCTGGCGCGTATTTCTATCGATGAGCGGCTATGTGCGAGCGCTCTACTGGCGACTCAGAGGATAAGACGCCGGACTATTTCAGAAGTGTCATCTTCCGCACGGCAGAATTCTCATCTGTCACGAGCTGAAAGAAGTACACACCACTTGCTAATGGAGCGCCGTCATTATTGTTGGCCTCCCAGTTCAGCGAATGTTTCCCGGCGGAGAGGCGACCCAGATTATCCTGTGTCACTGTGCGTCCGAGAATATCAATGACACGATAGCTGACATCGGCGCTTCGCGGCAGGTCCCATTCAATCGTCGTTGAAGGGTTGAACGGGTTCGGATAGTTCTGCTTCAATGAAAACTCTGTTGGCAGAAGTCCTTGCTCGTCGTCATCGATTCCGGCGACTATCTGTGGTGTAAACTCAGCCAGTTGCGCCAGCGCTCCGGCGGGATGAATTGCGATAGTGTAAGAAATGCCGAGTTGATAATCATGGTCCAGCTCCGCATTACCGGCGCCATCAGTCAGCGCTTCTGTCAGGACAGTTCCGTTTTCTGAAAGAATCACACGCGCGCCACTGATTGCGGCGCCTTTGTCACTGACATTGACTACAAGCTTGTTATCCGCCCAGTTTTCTGTGGCGACTGTCATTGTATATGCCTGCGGAATGTCGGTGTAAATACGCACAGTCGGGTCGCCGTAATAATTCTGCCCATAAATCAAATCACGATAATACGGAAAATCCACAGACGACGCGTTCATCGCCGCAATCGGATCACCGTCGGCGTCACTGTACAGATGATGCAGGAACGATTCATGCAGTCGGTAACTTGAATATACCCAGCCCCAGCGTGAGTAGCCAACCATGCCGACTGCGCCTGATAGTTTGGTAGAGACGGCGCTTTCGACGAATGATGGAGATGTTGCGGCAAAAGGCGGACCGTCCATGTCGAATCCGCCAAGGTCACATGAGAGCGCAACATAGAGGCCGATTTTGCCGTTCGGCTCAAGCTGGTCTAAAGAGCCGTGTGAGCCGGTGGCATTGACACTGAGCAAATATGATTTTGGCCAGGCGTTGTAGTCGGATGTGCGCACACTAAATCCGTCATGCCGCCCATGGGCGATGATGTTGATAACTCCAAAACCTTTATCAAGCGTCGCAACTGTCCCGGCGGCGTCAACATTGCTTGGCGCTGTGGCGTTGCCGGCCGGAAGCTCCACTGTTGATGTTGTGTCAACCTGAAAATAATCCGGCATTGCGGCGGCGATGATTGCATGTTGACCGCCGTTTGGGAAATCGCGCATTTGATCCGACGAGTATATCACAGTTCTATCCAGATATGACGCGTCACCGAGACCCGGGTCTGTTTCATAGACAATGAGCTTATCAACATAGTTTTTCGCCTGTTCCACTCGACTGACAGGTAAACGACCGACGTGCAGTTCCGGCGTCAGGTCGGGATTGTCCTGTGTCGGCTCACCCCAGACTCCGTCGCCGTCAGTGTCCCAGTCACCGGTGAGGTCCGCAAAATACAAATCGCTGACCATCAGATTCTCCAACGAGGGCATGGTACTGGTGTTGTAATAATATGTATGCCGTATCGGAACTGTGTTTTCATCACCTGCGAGAAGCGCATGTGTCCCGCCATTGGCGTAGAAGTCTTTCAGATAATTGCGTAGCGCTTCTGCGTCATCGACTCCGGTGTAAGTCGTCAGAATGTCTTCAATCAATTCAACATGTGTCGGAATCCCGGTGGCGTTCTTGTAGTCGGCGAGCCGTTGCATTTCCGGTTCGAGTGTCTTGTTGGTGACAATGACATAGTTCATGGTTGCAGTCGGCGAGCGATAGAGCGCTCCCGAGGTGAATGACTGTCCGTCTGTCGTCAAGCCGAATTGCGGGGCGCCGACTGTCATTGAAGATGAAGAGCTGAATGTCACTGTGACACCCTTGACTGCGAAAACATTACCGACGCTGTCTATTTGATACGGCGAAAGCGCCAGTTGCACCATAGCGCTCTGTGCAGGGCTCTGTGTGGTCATCCTTATATCCGCTACTTCTGCTCCGGTGAAGCCGCCCGCAAACAGATTAGCCAGAGCAGGCCGGACATTATCGTAGCGTCCGTCATCGGCAGTCGGAATATCAACCTGTGAAAACAGGGCCGGATCAATGGTTCCCAGCGCCTCGCCGCGCTCGACCGAAATGCTAACAGTCGGGCGTTCGCCGGTTGTTCGCAATGGGATATTGACGGTCTGAAGCGCCAGACGCAATCCCGACGGCAGGGTCAAGGGCGCATAGCCGTCATACAAAAACTCCCCATTAGCCGGATTTGCGGAGATTTTTGCCGGCTCAAAATCGAGACGAACGGAGCGGTCCACTGCCAGCGCTGAGTTGTTCCACATAAGTATTGTAAGAAATGCCGCAAAAAACACAGCGAGTATGCGGATTGTACGAATTGTAATATGGCCGAACGGCGTCCTTTTCCAGACGCTTTTGCGGATATGTGAGGCCGACATCACCCTGCCCGGGCTGTAGTCAAACGATTTCATAGTTCCCCTCCGTGTTTCAAGTCGGACGGGATATACAAGGGGCAACGGGGGCGCCGCTTTGGCGGGTGACGGGATGCGCTATGCTAAGCGATAGTGTTACAGAGGGTTATGTTTCTTGTGGGCTGAGAGTAGGGGGTGTTTTGTGTCGGGTTGAACCTGTGTCGAATGGGTTCCAGCCGTGATATATTGGAGGGAGGCAACAAAAAAGTGAAGTTTTTGTGATACGGGCTGAGGGACGAATCTATGTGCGGGCGTCGGAGTTAGCTCGCATATCAATTTGTAGAATCGTTACTCTTTGGACCAAATTGAGTTACGGGTGAAATAACATAGAATTAATCCGCAAGAAATGCTTGACTGCTGAGTGGTTTGCCCCTATAATGGTGGGCAATGGTGAGATATGGTGCGGTTTGCCGCCTTTCTGGCCAGTTTACGCAAGTTTATCCGAAGCAATGACCGAAATTGTGTCCCGGACTATGACCCGGTAAAGACCGAAAGAAAACAGAGTCCCTCAACTCCAAGCCCCCGGAAAAGACGCTGAAGCGCCCGGAATCGAGAGCAACTACAAGGTGGATGGTTTTTACGGCGAATTCAATGTAAATCTTGATGAAAAGGGCAGAATTGCGTTGCCCTCGAAGATTCGTCCGCGCAAAGAGGATGGTTCTTCGCTGAAACTGTTCATCGGTCCGGCGCTTGAGAGCGGATGTCTGACAATATATACGCCAGACGCCTGGCAGGCGCTGAAGGCCGGACTAAAGGCCAATAGTTATGGCTTTAAGAGTGTGCGGGCTCTGAGCCGTTATTATTTCTCGATGTCACGCGATGTGACCCCGGATAAGCAGGGCCGGTTTATTATTCCCGAAAATTTGATTGCGTTTGCCAAGCTCAAGAATCAGGCCTTGATTATCGGTGTTGATGAAATAATCGAGATCTGGAATCCGGATAGGTATGCGGTATACATGGCCGAGCAACGCAAGACGATTATTCAGCAGTCGGAGAAGTTGTCCGGCGGGGATTTAGGAAGCAGTTCAAATGGTGGCGCTGGTAATGATGGCCGGGCGGAGTAATGAGCAGGCGCATGAGGAATCACATAAAGACAAAGAGGCCGGCTTTGTCCATCAGCCGGTCCTTCTCAAAGAAGTTGTCACCTGGCTGTCCGACTCGGCCAATGGCGTATTTTTCGACTTTACAGTCGGCGGTGGTGGACATCTTCGAGCATTGGCGGAGCGCGCCGGTGTCGGCGCCGAATTATATGGCGTTGACCGCGACGAACTCGCGGTTGCAGTTTCATCTGAGCGGCTTAGTACTTACCCGCAGGTTAAGCGAATAATAAACGCTCCCTTTTCGACTGTTTCTGAAGTCCTGAGGGAGCTCGATATAAAGACAATTAGCGGCGCGTTGTTGGATTTGGGAGTTTCATCTCCGCAAATCGACAGGGCGGAGCGTGGCTTTTCATTTCAGGGGGATGCCCCGTTGGATATGCGCATGGATCAGACACAGAAAACATCAGCCGCCGACTTGATTGCCTCAATGAGTGTCTCTGAATTGACAGACACGCTTTGGAAATATGGCGAGGAAAAACGCTCGGCAAGAATTGCGCGTGCGATAGTCAAAGCTCGTGACAGTCAGTTACCTGATGGCCAAGCGTTGCAAACGACCGGCGATCTGCGTCGAGTTATCCGCGCTACTGTCGGTGAAGCAAATCTGACACGCACCTTGGCGCGTGTGTTTCAAGCGCTTCGCATTGCGGTCAATGATGAGCTTGGGGAGCTTGAGCGCGCGTTGCCACAAATCATTGATTCATTGAGTCTCGGCGGGCGTGTGGGTGTAATTGCCTATCATTCTCTCGAAGACAGAATAGTGAAGCAGACGTTTGCAAAGTATTCAGGTGTTTGTGTGTGTCCGCCCGGATTGCCGGTTTGTTCCTGCGGGGCGTTGCAGGAATTGAAAGCGCTGACGAAGAAACCGATTGTTGCCGACGATGCGGAGATTATGAGCAATCCCCGTTCACGCTCCGCGAAGTTCCGTGTGGCTGAGCGGGTGGCTGAACGTCTGGCATTAGCGGGCGGAGGAAGGAAGTGATGGCCAACAACATGCTGAATTCGGGCGCCTTGAAAGCCCTGCGGCAGAATGTCACACAGCCCAAATCAGGTCCGGTCAGGCGGCTCGTGGCCAGCAGGTCGTTGACGGCGTCATTTGTGCTGGCGCTCGTGTTAGTCGGCGCCTGCCTCTATATCTGGCAGAGAGTTGTCGCGCTGGAGCTGATGGAAGAAGTTTCACAATTGGAAGAAACGAATCGCACACGTCGTGATGCGCTGCTAAAGGTTGAGTCTGATGTGGCGGAATTGTCACGTTTTGGGCGAATCGGACCGCTGGCAGAAAAACATTTTGGTCTAAAGCAGGTGATGTCAGAGCGGTCGTATGTGGTGCGTTTCGGCGAGGAATCACCCGGTGAAAACGGCATCCGTCGGATGTGGAAGACCTTGCGGCATTCATTCAAAGATGCGCCGTCGATTAGTGCGACAACTGCGGCGGCGGATGATTTATTCGATGAGCAGGACAAATAGCGCAGTACACAGGACGGGCGACGGGCGAAGCGGACGGTCAGTGAAGAAACTACTGAGAACAGAGAAGGGCAGAGTGTCAACCGTGCAGGGGCGCAGGAGCGCGGGGAGTCGTAACGCTCCGATTGAGCGCCGTAGACTGGCAGTCGCTCTGGTGGGTATTACGCTGGTTTGGAGTGTGCTGGTAGTGCGTCTTTGGAAGATTCAGGTCTCAGATGGTGAGCGTTATGCAAAGCAGGCGCGCAGGCAGTCGACCGGGACGATAAAGATTCCGGCGCCGCGTGGAACTATTTATGACAGGTATCGCAAGGAAGTCGCAGTTGATGTTATCCGCTATCGAGCGTATGTATATTCAAAGTCACTTGACGAAGCGCGCAAGGCGGGAAAATATTTCGACAGACTTTTCAAAGGTCAGCCCGGTTACAAGTCCAAGAGACGCACGATCAAGAAGAAAAAAGTCGCGTGGATAAGAAGTGGTTTATCCGAAAAACTGGCGCTGCAGATTCTCAAAGATTCTATTCCGGGCGCATTCATTCGCAAAGAACAAGAACGGAAGTACCCGTACGGAGCGATTGGCAAGCAGGTTCTCGGCTTTACTGACGTTGAGCACAAGGGAAAGACCGGTATCGAATCGCAATTCAACAAGCTTCTCTCCGGAACGAGTGGTCGCGCTATCGGACGCAAAGACGGACATTCTAATTTCTACCAGATTAACGAGAAAGCGCAAACGCCTCCATTGCCCGGAAAGTCACTGGCGCTGACGATTGACTGGGAGTTTCAGGAGATTGTTGAAGAGGAGTTGAAGGCCGCGACCGAGCGGTACAACGCTCAAGGTGGCTCTGCGGTGTTTGTTGACTGCAATACCGGCGAGATACTGGCTATTGCCGGCTACAATCCTGATGACGATCCGGAGCATCCTGCGAAGTTACAGCCGGTCAATGAAGTGTTCGAGCCAGGTTCGATTTACAAAGTCATTACTGCGGCGGCTGTGCTGGACGAGAAGATTGCGCCTGTCGACACGGTCATCGATTGTGAAGAGGGGCGTTGGTTATGTGGCAGGCGTTATCTCAATGACGATGAAGAGCATGGGTTGCTATCTTTCCATGACATCATTGCCTTTTCCAGTAATATCGGTGTCGCCAAACTGGCAATTGCTCTCGGCGGGGAAAAACTCGCCGAGGCCTCCGAGCGTTTCGGGATTGGGCAGAAAACAATGGTCCAGTTCCCTTGGGAGAAGAGCGGTGTTCTACACAGTGACATACGCTGGTCGGACTACAATATCGCGGCGCTTTCAATCGGCCATTCTGTTTCTGTGACTCCATTGCAGATGGCGATG
The DNA here is from genome assembly GCA_964516945.1 of uncultured Ignavibacteriales bacterium. Taxonomy (GTDB): domain Bacteria; phylum Zixibacteria; class MSB-5A5; order GN15; family JACZUZ01; genus JAJRPJ01. Next base: position 14,872 of record CAZFAL010000012.1, on the reverse strand, counting down.
GTGATGTCCGCGGTCGCCAATGGAGGTACACTGTATCGACCGCATCTTGTACGCGGTGTGATAGCCGGTGATGGCTCTATTGAGGATATTACTCAACCGGAAAAGCTGTGGCGTGTAATGGATGAGCGGAGTGTTGCGCCATTGCAGGCCATGCTCAAGAGCGTTGTAGACAGCGGGACAGCAACCAAAGTTCGCTCTGAAATAGTTTCCATCGCAGGGAAGACCGGCACCGCTGAAGTGCCTCGTCCTGATGGCAAAGGGTATTTCAAACATAAATTCAACGCCTCGTTTGCCGGGTTTTTCCCCTATGATTCGCCGCGTATCGCAGGAATCGTTTTGCTCAATCAGCCGGAGCCGGTTCACTACGGTGGTCACACGAGTGGCCCGACATTCCGGCAGATAGCGGAGCGCTATGCGCTCTCGCATCCGACATTGTTTGGTCCGGCGTCACACCGTGTGACATTAACTGAAAATAATAGTGACAATCAGGCAGAACGGATTACAGCGCCAAAGTTTATTGGGCTGACACCGGGGGCGGCGTTGCATAAAGGAGACGGACTGCACGTGACAGTCAAGGGTGACTGTTTTACCGGTAATGTGTTCTGGCAATACCCGTCGCCGGGATCACAACTTGGTCCCGGAACAGTTGTCGCCATTCAGGCGCAACAGCCGCTGACCAAAGGAGTAAAGGATTTCCGCGCCCCGGATATGACAGGGATGAGCGCTCGTCAGGCCGGGATTTTACTTGCGCGGTTGAATGTTCGCTTCACGCTTGATGGCGCCGGAAAGATCCTGAGTCAGAACCCGGCTCCGGGGAGTATAATGCGTACAGGAGGTATACTGACGCTTCATTGTCAGCAGGCAGGCAAAAACAGATATTCGCTGGCGCCTGCGGGATTGTCTCTTTCCGGTGAATCGGATGGGTAGTGGAAGATATGGGTGTAGCGCTGAAACTTGAAGATCTCATAAAGGCAATGAATGCGCTTGAAATAGACGGCGCGCTCGATGGCGTAGTCGCCGGAATCGAGTATGATTCGCGGCAGGTGAAAGAAGGCGTCGTCTTTGTTGCTGTGCCCGGATTTGTCGTTGACGGATTTGACTATGCCTCCGATGCGGTCAAACGTGGCGCATTGGCGGTAATTTCTCAGAGAGAGAATGAAGAGAAACTGCCTGTGACCTGGGTGAAAACAGACAATTGTCGCAAAGCGCTTTCAGACATCGCTGCGAAATTCTATGGCTATCCGGGAAAAGCGCTCAAGGTCTGTGGCATTACCGGAACAAACGGCAAGACAACCTCGGCGTACCTGCTGAAAGCAATTCTTGAAGGGCGCAACAAGCGAGTCGGTTTGATTGGCTCTCTGGGATATGACACATCGAAAGAAGTATTCGAAGCCGAACGCACAACCCCGGAGTCACTGGATATTCAACGTTTGCTGTATTTGATGCGTGTCAATGAGTGCAACAATGTTGTGATGGAAGTCTCGTCGCACGCTTTGGAGTTGAGCCGGGTAGAAAATATTGATTTCCGGGTTGGGTTGTTTACCAATCTCACGCGCGACCATCTTGATTTCCATAGTGACATGGAGAGTTATTTTGAATCCAAAGCGCTGTTGCTGTCGAAGCTCAATGGTTTAATGAAATATGCTGTCATCAATCTCGATGTTCCAGAGTTCCGTAAACTGTTTGGTCGAATGACTTCAGCGTATTTGAGCTATTCATTGCAGGACGCAACCGCTGATGTGTACACGACTGCCCGGGAGTATTCTGCCAATGGAACAATTTTTGATCTCGTAACTCCCATGGGCTCACGGACAGTGAAGAGCCGACTTTGTGGGGAGTTTAATGTCATGAACATGCTGGGCGCGCTGACAGCGGGGCTCGCTTCGGGAATTGATATCGATACAGCCGTTCGCGCGTTAGAAAATGCTCAACCGGTCGCCGGACGTTTCCAAGCCATCGATTGTGGTCAACCGTTCGCGGTGCTAATCGACTACGCGCACACGCCGGATGCAATAAGTCGCGTTATCGGCGCGGCGCGTGAATTCACGAAAGGCCGCATCATTGTGTTGTATGGCTGTGGTGGAGACAGAGACCATGGCAAGCGGGCGCTGATGGGTGAAGCTGCAAGTGAAGCAGACTATGTTCTGGTTACTTCCGACAATCCGCGCAGTGAGGATCCGCAGGCAATAATCGATGACACTGTCAAGAGTGTCACCGCTAAACATTGCGCCATAGTTGACAGACGGGAAGCTGTCAATAAAGCTATCAGTATCGCAAAGGAAAACGATACTGTGTTGTTGCTTGGTAAAGGCGCGGAGAAATATGAAATCTCCGCCTCAGGCAAGCGGCCATATAGTGAGTTACTGGAAGCGGAGCAAGCGCTAAGCGCTCTTGGATTTCAAACGCCGCTTCATACTAAAGCGTCATAATGCAGGCGAATGTGGTGATAGAATTGAGTTTGCAACAAGCGACAGAAGTGACTGGCGGAACGCTGACACAGAAGGATTGTGAGTCCACTGTGTTTCAGGGTGTGTCGATTGACACGCGCACACTACAAGATGGCGAGCTATACGTAGCGATACGCGGTGAGAGCCATGACGGCCATCAATTCCTGCCTGAGGCGCAGGCGCATGGCGCTGTCGGAGCCATATTGGAGCGCCATGGAGTGGAGCTCCTGCCGGATGCGCTACCGGGAGTTGTCGTCCCTGACTCTCATCAGGCGCTGATTGATTTGGCGATAGCGCATCGGAAAAGCATGACAACTGAGACTGCAGGTATCACCGGTTCAGTGGGCAAGACTACCGTAAAAGAGCTGACGCGGCATCTGTTGGAACACTCAGGCGCCACTGCGCATGCATCTGCCGGAAATTTGAACAATCTCTATGGATTGCCTCTCTCGATTTTGCAAATGGATGAATCTGCGCAATATGGCGTTTTTGAACTGGGTATTTCAACACCGGGAGAAATGAGTCGCCTTGCGCCGATTCTTCAGCCACGTGTAGGTGTGATTACCAATATCAGCGCCACACATGTTGAAGCGCTTGGTTCGATAAGCGGTGTGCTATCAGAAAAGGTGAGATTGTTTGAGAATCTGGCCGACGGTGGAACGGCCGTAGTTGATGGCGGCGACAGTGAATTGTTAAACGCCACAAGGGCGCTATGTGACAAGGTTCTCACTTTCGCGGTTGCAACAAAGAAATCGTTGCACTCTTGCAAGGCGGATATCGTTGCCAGCGGTGTAACAGTCGATTCCACTACCGGGTATGTGTCTTTCGAGTGCGAAGGTCAGTGGGTGCGCTTACCGATGTTTGGCGCTGAGCAGGTCAGCAATGCGCTGTGTGCGGTTGCAACCTGTCGCGCATTGGGAGCAAAGGTCGACATGCGCTCTCTCGAAACATTTTCCTCGGATGTGATGGCGTTACGTGGCTCTCGCCGGAAAATTGCAGGAGTTGATGTTATTGTGGATTGCTATAATGCCAATCCTACCTCAATGCGCGCGGGATTAAAGACCTTTGTCTCTCTGAAGCCGGGAGAGCAGGGCGCAAGAAAGATTGTGGCGCTTGGGGATATGCTTGAGCTGGGTTCAATCGAATCCGAAGAGCATCTGGCGCTGGGGCGTTACCTCATGTCACTTCTTGGAGACGGTGGCACAACTGATGTTGTCATCACAGTCGGTGAGCGTGCGCGACTGATAGCAGTGGGCCTGAAAGATAAGAAACATTTAGCAGTCACGCCGGTGATTCATTCTGTTTCTGACGCAGACGAGGCAGGTGAGTTACTGGCCGATATCGCCAGGCCCGGTGATGTGGTGTTTTTGAAAGCATCGCGTGGAATAGCGCTGGAATCGGCTCTCGATGTTATGAAAGCGGGGAAACAGAAGTAGCTGTTCTCACAACAGGCGCTTGAGACAATTATGTTCTACGAACTACTCTATCCTCTTGCCGACCAGATCTCGGTATTCAATTTGTTCCGTTATATCACATTCCGGACAGCCGGGGCGATGGTGACAGCCCTGATTATTTGCCTGATATTTGGCGGATTCTTTGTGAATCTCCTCAAGAAATACCAGATTCAAGAAACGATTAGAGCAGACGGACCTGAGTCACATCAAGCCAAAGCCGGAACACCTTCCATGGGTGGCTTGATAATTATCATGGGTATCATTGTGCCGACGGTTCTTTGGGCTGATATGTCAAATTTCTTTGTTATAACGGCGTTGATAGTGACAGTCTGGCTGGGAGCCCTGGGATTTCTTGATGACTATCTCAAGATTGTCAAAAAGCGTAAGTCAGGTCTGGTCGGAAGATTCAAGTTGATTGGTCAGATTTCATTAGGACTGGTGGTTGGCGCGCTGATTCTGAATGTGGCGCCGGATGGAGCAGGTTATGGCAATTCTGCGGCGCCGTTCTTCAAAGATCATCTATTGAGATGGGGTGTGTTCTATGTTCCGCTCATCATTCTGGTCATTACCGGTTCATCAAATGCGGTCAATCTCACCGACGGTCTGGATGGACTCGCAATCGGCTTGTGCGGAATCTGCTTTCTGACGTTCGCGGCGCTGGCCTATATCACTGGCCGGTTTGACTATTCGCAGTATCTGCAAATGGAATTCCTGCCGGGCGCCGGTGAGTTAACGGTATATTGTGGCGCAGCATTCGGAGCGGCTCTTGGTTTTCTCTGGTTCAACTCTAATCCGGCGGAAGTGTTTATGGGTGACACCGGCGCCTTGACACTTGGTGGCGCGCTGGGAGTGTTGGCAATTCTATTGAAACAGGAGATTCTGTTTATGATCCTTGGTGGTGTGTTTGTTGCCGAGGCGCTATCGGTAATCCTGCAAGTTGGTTCGTTCAAGTTACGTGGCAAGCGGATATTCAAGATGGCGCCTTTGCATCATCACTTTGAATTACTCGGCTGGCCGGAGCAGAAAGTTGTTGTGCGTTTCTGGATTCTCGGAGCGCTGTTCGCGATGCTGGCGCTTTCAACGCTGAAAGTGCGTTAGCGCAAACGGAAATTGTAGTGTAATTGACAGTATGGAAACAGTCATGATTGACAGGCCGAAAGTAGAGAGTTTCAAAGAAAAGCTCTCGAAGCGTGAGCTGGCAAGAGTCGCCGGGCGAAGTGTCGGAGTTATTGGCATGGCGCGCTCAGGTGTGGACGCAGCGCTTCTGGCAAAAGAACTCGGAGCAAATGTGTTTGTCAGCGATGCCGGTAACCGGAGAATTCTACAAAACGTTGTTGACACGCTGAAGAACGCCGGAATCACCTGCGAAACCGGCGCCCACAGTGAGGCGCTCCTGCAGTCAGACTATGTGATTGTCTCACCGGGAGTGTCATCCAAGGCCGACATTATTCAAAAGCTACGTGAAGCCGGAACACCGGTGTTTTCTGAGCTTGAATTTGCCTCATGGTTCACGCTCTGCAAGGTGATAGCCGTGACCGGGGCCAATGGCAAAACTACGACAGTGACGATGATCCATTACATTTTGCAAGCCGCAAATTATACTTCCCGTCTGTGTGGTAATATCGGTACACCGCTGAGCGCTGTGGCTCCGGAACTCGGGCGTGATGATGTTGCAGTTGTTGAAGTTTCCAGCTATCAACTCGAACATGTTGAACAATTTGCCCCTGATGTCGCTGCTATACTGAATGTTACACCAGACCATTTGAGTCGTCACGGGTCATTTGAAAACTATCGTGCGGCGAAGTTACGAATAACTGAGGCGCAGGGGAAGGATGACGCACTGGCGCTGAATATTGACGATGCCGGACTTGACGCGCTGTCGGTTCATAGCGCCGCGGGAAGGATCGTTTTCGGCTCGGAACAGACAATGAACAAAGCCACTGTTGACGCAGGTATGCGCGGAGTGTTCACGAGGGGAGAGTCACTTTATTGTCAGATTGACGGTGCGCTGATAAAGCTACTGGATTGCAGGCAACTACAAGTTCCCGGGCGCCATAATGTGGAAAACGCGATGGCCGCGGCGACCTGTGCGCTTGCATTCGGAATTTCACTTGAATCAATTCGGGAGGGGCTACTGTCATTTCCGGGAGTCGAACATCGGATTGAGCATGTTGCGACAATCAACGGTGTGCAGTGGATAAACGATTCAAAGGCGACGAATCTCGCGGCAACGATTTGTGCGCTTGAGGCGCTTAACTCACCGGCGCTACTGATACTCGGTGGTCAGGGTAAAGGAGAGGATTTCAAAACGTTGCAAGATGTCCTGACACGGAAAGTTAAGAGTGTTGTGGCTATTGGTGAAACCAAAGAAGAAATCTTCGCCTCATTGGGAAAGACCGTTGCCGTTGAGCTTGCGAATTCTCTCGCAGAAGCGACACAACGGTTATTCGAGACCGCACAGCCCGGTGAGGTAGTGTTGTTGTCACCGGGTTGCGCAAGTTTTGATATGTTTGAGGATTTTGAAGAGCGCGGCACCGAATTCAAGAAAGCTGTCATACGTTTGACAAACAGTGGAGGTGTGGTCTGAGATGAAAGCGCGTTGTCCGATTGATTGGATGCTCTTCTATGCGACCGTTGCGCTGGCGATTTTCGGCGCGACTATGGTTTACTCAACATCGTCACTGCTTGCCGAACAACGGTTCGGGTCGCATTTGTTCTTTATTAAGAGGCAGATTATCTGGTTCGCGCTTTCGGCAGGGCTGATGGCTGTTATTATTCGGCTGGACTTGAAACGTCTTGGGCAATATACACCACTGGCAATCATTGGCGTGATTGTGACGCTCGCAGTGGTGTTCCTGATGCCCGCGCGCAACGGCTCTCACAGATGGTTGTTTCTCGGACCGTTTGCCCTGCAGCCATCGGAACTGGCAAAGATAATCCTGCTGTATTATCTCGCGCATTCATTGTCACGAGCCGATTGTGACATTCGTGATTATCGCAAGTCACTGTTACCGCATACACCGTTGATTGGTCTGATACTGGCGTTGATCATGTTAGAGCCGGATTTGGGCAGTGTGATTGTGTTGGGGTTGACAGTCCTGACAGTGTTCTATATGGCCGGCGCCAGAGTGTTGCATATGACAGCCGCTATTGCGCCGCTGGCGCTGGGTGGTTCGTTTCTGGTGTTTGGACTGGGATACAAAATCGCGCGTATCAAGAGTTATCTGGCTTCACTGTCAGATCCGCTTCAGGGAAGTTATCAGGTCAAACAGGCGATACTGGCGCTTGGCGCCGGTGGATTCTGGGGCGTCGGCCTCGGTGACGGGCGACAAAAACACTTTTTCCTGCCCTATCCGCATACGGATTTCATTTTTGCAGCAACCGGAGAAGAATTGGGATTTGTGGGTTTGACTGTGGCGCTGGGTCTATTTGCGGTGATTCTCTATCGTGGTTTGAAAATTGCATCCTACCAGCCTGACAGATTCGGTTATCTGCTGGCATCAGGTGTGACGCTCTGTTTGTTCTTCAACGTCGCTATCAATATCGGGGTTGTGACGTCATTGATACCCACAACCGGCCTGCCACTGCCATTAATGTCCTATGGTGGTTCATCATTGCTCGTGTCATTGTTGAGTATTGCGATTTTGTTGAACCTGTCGCGCAGAAGAGACGGGTGGTGTCAGTGAGCGGCAGGACTGCAAAAACATTGCGCGCAATTTTTGCCGGCGGTGGCACCGGCGGTCATCTGTATCCGGCGCTGGCTATTGCGCAGGCGCTGGAAGGCAAACATGGCGCTGAGAATTGTGAATTTATTTTTGTGGGCACGAAGCGCGGTATTGAATTTCGCCTGCGGGAGACATTGGGGTATCCTCTGGAGCTGATTGATGTGCGCGGCTTTGTGCGCAAGATACACTGGCGTAATGCGCTCTTTCCGTTTGTGCTTGCGCGCGCATTGTGGAAGTCCGGACAGTTGTTGCGTTCGTTCAAACCGCATCTTGTTGTCGGAACCGGAGGATATGTTTCCGGGCCGATTGTCTCACGCGCTGTGGCCGGACAGATTCCGACTGCAATTCAGGAGCAGAACTCCTATCCGGGGTTTACTACACGACGCCTGGCCGGAAAAGTTGATAGAGTGTATCTCGGTTTTGATGACGCGCGTGATCATCTGAATGAAAAGATGTCAGCGCTGACCACCGGCAATCCGGTGCGCAAAGAAATCGGCGCTGTTGAGAGAATTGAAGGTGTGCGAAGTTTTGGATTGGACCCGCAACGGAAGACGATTCTGATTCTCGGTGGAAGTCAGGGCGCGCAGTCTGTTAATGACGCAGTATTGGCGGGGATTGATTCGTTGTCAGAGACAAGTCAGATACTGTGGCAAACCGGCCGCGCGAATTATGACAGACTTGTGCAACAAGTCGGGGCGATGCCGCATGTGCGGCTGTTTGCGTTCAGCGAACACATTGAACTGGCGTATGCCGCCGCTGATATTGCCATCACACGCGCCGGAGCGTTGACAATTGCAGAAATGATTGCCTCGCAAACACCGTCGATACTTGTGCCTTATCCGTTCGCGACAGCGAATCATCAAATGATGAATGCGCTGTCGGTGGAAAGGCGAGGCGGGGCGTTGATTATTGCTAATAACGAACTCGCTGGCAAGAATATTATTGAAGAAGCGCAACAGACGTTGGCGTCCGGCCGGGCGCAAGAAATGTATGAAGTTTTGAGTGACTGGAGCGCCTCAAACCAACAGTCAGCTTCAGATATGATAGCCGAGGATTTGCTGGAATTGGTGAATCGAAAGGAACAACTCTTGTGAATGGATTCGCGCCAGCCGCTCTATCTGAGCGTGCGCTGGCTTTTCGCAGACAGATAACGGAAACTGATATGATATTCGGGCGCTACAGACGGTTACACTTTGTCGGCATCGGAGGCGCCGGAATGTCCGGCATGGCGGAGATTCTCGCCGACCTCGGTTTCATAATCAGTGGCTCAGACAATACACCGACCGAAGTGACAGAGCATCTGCAATCGCAGGGCATAACTGTCTCGTTGGGACATGCCGCAGAACATGTCACTGACGCAGACCTGCTGGTGATTTCAGCGGCGGTGAATGAAGCAAATGCAGAAGTCGCCGAAGCGCGACGACTCGGGATACCGGTTATCAAGCGCGCGGAAATGCTCGGTGAGTTGATGCGCTTGAAGTATTCAATCGGTATCGCAGGGGCACATGGCAAGACAACAACCACAGCGTTGACCGGAGCGATTCTGAAGTCGGCAGGAGTCGATCCAACTGTGATAGTTGGTGGGCGTGTGACAGATGAGTCAATCGGCGCCAAAGTCGGCGGCGGTAAGTATCTGGTTGCCGAAGCCGACGAGTTCGACCGCTCATTTCTGGTGATGTATCCGACAATCGCTGTGGCCACAAATCTTGAGGAAGATCATCGTGACTGCTACACCGATCTTGACGATCTCAAGGACGCCTTTTGTGAGTATTTGAATCGAACCCCGTTTTATGGCCAGACAATACTCAACGCTGATGATAGCAATCTTATGGAGTTGTTGCCGCGTTTGAAACGTCCGGTTGTGACATTTGGCATGGATAGCGACGGTGAACAGACGCCAGATTACACTGTCAAGGAGTGCCGCCAAGAGGCAGGTGTGACACTGTTTACACTACTGCACCACGGTGAAGCGCTCGGCGAGCTGGTGTCGCCACTGCCGGGCGAGCACAATTTGCGTAATGCGCTTTGTGCGGCGGCTATAGCGCTTGAATTGGACATGCCGTTTGCATCGGTCAGTGAAGGTCTGCGTGACTTTCGTGGAGTGCTCCGGCGTTTTGAGCGGATAGGCCAGGTTGCCACTGTAACCGTATACGACGACTATGCGCATCATCCGACAGAAGTTCGCAATGCGCTTGAAGCCGCAAAAGAGTTTGGGGAGCATGTGACGGTCATATTCCAGCCGCACTTATTCACTCGCACCAGAGACTTTGCCGTTGATTTTGCTGACGCTCTTGCAGTAGCTGATGAAGTGATTGTCATAGATATTTACCCTGCGCGCGAGGAGCCGATAGCAGGAGTCACGGCTGAGTTGATTTGCTCTGCGGCGGAAGCCAAAGGATTGAGCCGATTCTCATATGTCGGCGGCATGGAGAACGCTGTTGTCCCGGCCGTGGATGCGGCATTGTCGAATAATGGCGGGCTGATATTCACGATGGGCGCCGGCAATGTATGTCGTTTGACACAAGCGCTCCTGAGTGAGTTGAAAAAGAAACATGACGAGGGCGGGCAATGATGCAAGGTGTGCGGAAAGGATATCGGACATTGTTTTTGATTACGTTAAGCGTAACTGTTCTGCTGTTTGCGTTGGACACATTTGGCGCATTCAACTTGCGACATGTGACACTTGACGGTGTTGCAGTGAAACTTGAAGACAGCAAAGCGCTCGGGTTTGCCCCCGGCTCAAGTGTCTTCCGTCAACCACTTTCCGCTGTCGCAAATGTGATGTGTCGTCGCAAGGATATAGGCGCCGCCCGCGTCGCCGTAGTTTCAGCGCATGGGGTGGACATTCGTACGAATCAATTCAATCCCGCTTACCTTGTATATGATGAGGATGAGAAATGTCTGCGAGGCCTGACAGCTGAGTTTGCTGTGGCGCCGTTGGATGTCAGTCAGGTTACTGAGACAGCGCCGCTGTTTATTGGCCTGCGGGATATACATTTGTTTGAACGTCCGACAGATTCTCGTCTTCAAGTGATTGTTGACGAGCTTGCACTCCTCAAGGAACAGGATGAGGAGGCGTTCGCCAATATCAGCGCCATTGATTGCTCCGCAGGTGATTATCTCACAATCAGTTTTCGAAATAACAATACGCTTCTGAAAACAACAGCATTCGGTATTGGTGAGTCGATCATACGCTTGCGGGCGTTGCTCTCAAGAGCGGCGGAGATAACCGGTGAGCCGGAATTAGTGGATATGCGTTTCGGCGGATTGATGATTATTCCGCGCGGTAAGCAAAGTGTCCCACAGGGCAAACAGCGTTCAAAGGCGCAGGCGAAGAAGAACAGACATGGCTGACGGACAACGAATACTGGCGGCGCTCGATATTGGCGCAACAAAGTTCCGCGTGATGATTGCGCAGGCGTTTGATGATGACGCCGTCTATTGTCTCGGCTATGCGGAGATTGCGGCTGAAGGAATCAAGCGTGGTGTGATTGTCAATATGGACAAAGTTACCCGCGTGATTTCCAAGGTTGTTGAAGCCGCTGAGGAGCAGGCCAATCTGCGTGTTGATTCATTGCTGGTCGGAATATCCGGTGATCACATTCGTTCAATCAACTCGCATGGAGTGATTACTGTCTCCCGCTCAGACAATGAAATCCTCGGTTCGGACGTCAATAAGGTCATTGACACAGCGCGCGACGTAGCGATTCCATCAGACAGGGAAATCATTCACGTGCTGCCGCAGGAATACACCGTTGACGGACAAAGCGGGATACGTAATCCGATTGGCATGTCCGGCTCGCGTCTGGAAGTGGAGACGCACATTGTAACTTGTTCAGCGGCCTCGGCCAAAAATATCTTCCGCGCGCTTGAACGTTGCGAATTGGCGTTGGGAGGCTTTGCCCTTGAATCCTATGCGGCTTCCTATGCGGGACTCACAGAAGAAGAGCGCGAGCTCGGCGTGGCGCTGGTTGACATCGGTGGTGAGACCGCCGAAGTCGCAGTGTTCAAGGACGGCTGCATCAGGCACAGTGGTTGTGTGACACTCGGCGGGCAAAATATCACCAACGACATTGCAATTGGTTTACGCACAGCGGTTGATGAGGCTGAGCGCCTGAAACTCACCTACGGCGCCGCGTTGGCGTCAAAGGTAAATGTCAATGAGATGATGACCGTTGAGGCCTCCGGGGGACGTCCGGAGAGACGAATAGGCCGCACAGTGTTGGCGACAATTATCGAAGCGCGCGCCGAAGAGATCTTCACCCTTGTTAACCGTGAACTACGGCGTGTTGATCTTGATGATTGCTTGAACGCCGGTGTGACATTGATAGGCGGTGGGGCGCTTCTTTCGGGAATCGTCGACTTGGCGGAGCAGACATTGAATCTGCCGGTAAAAGTTGGGACAGCAAACGGTGTGGAGAATTTGCCTGAGCATGTGAGTGGCGCGGAGTATGCGACAATGTTGGGTTTGATTCTACACGCAAACGAAAATGAAATAGAAATGCATGACGGAACAGGCGGCATGCGTGGCATGATGAAGAAATTAGAGAATTGGATAACAGGGCGCTTTTAAGAGCGCCCGGCAAACAGGGACCGGTGAATTCCGGGGAAGAGGAGACAGTATGTCCGAGAAAGGTCTGAACATTAATATTGACGAGTCCTTCAATAATTATGCGAAGATTCGTGTAGTTGGTGTCGGCGGCGCCGGCGGTAACGCGCTTAACCGGATGATTGAAGAAGATCTGAGCGGAGTTGAGTTTATTGCTATCAACACTGACGCTCAGGTTCTCAAGAGCAATCTCGCTGACACAAAGATTCGTGTCGGTGAAAAACTCACCAAAGGTCTTGGCGCCGGAGCGAATCCTGATGTCGGGCGTCGCGCCACCGAAGAAGACCGAGACACAATTATTGAAGCGCTTGATGGCTCGGACATGGTGTTTATCACCGCCGGCATGGGCGGTGGCACCGGCACCGGTGGCGCCCCGGTCGTCGCGGAGATTGCCCGTGAGATGGGCGCGCTGGCTGTGGCGATTGTGACACGTCCGTTCCGTTTCGAGGGCAAGAAACGTATTACACGCGCTGATGACGGTCTTGAAGAGTTGAAACAGAAAGTCGATACGCTCATCACGATTCCCAATGAGCGCCTACTTGGTATTGTGGATCAAACCACGACACTGACTGATGCGTTCCGTTTTGCTGATGATGTGTTGCATCAGGCCACCAAAGGTATTTCGGATTTGATTACGATTCCGGGTTTGATTAACTGTGATTTTGCGGATGTCAAGACCGTGATGCAGGAGATGGGTGATGCGTTGATGGGCACCGGTGTCGGGCTTGGTGGCGAGAAAGCCACTACCGCCGCGAAATTGGCGATTTCATCACCGCTACTTGAGGAAGTTTCTATTGAAGGCGCCAAGGGTGTGCTGATTAATATCACCGGTGGCCCTGACATGACACTCTTTGATGTCAATGCCGCTACATCGGTAATCTATGACGCCGCCGGCGCAGATGCGAATATCATTTTTGGCGCCGTTATCAATCCGTCAATGAGCGATGAAATGCATGTGACGGTTATCGCCACCGGCTTCACCAGCGAAGAGGAAAAAGCCGCTGTCGAAGAAATGTTTATGGCAAATGTTGGCACAACTCCGGGGAAGGCGATGTCGTTGTTCTCCGAAGTAGCGCCAGAAAGTAGTAAGGTACGAGAAGCGGCAACCGCAAACAACCGGCTTGGTCGTCTTCCTGCGTTTGAGGAAGACAATCGCACCATACCGGCATACATGAGGAGGATGGAAGACTGAAAAGAAAACTGTAATCACATATTAGAATAACGTGGGGGCGGCCCGGCATGCCGGGTCGAACACACGGTTCCAATTTATTCTATACAATTGAAATAGTAGCCGTCGGTAAGGTTGCCCTGCCGGCGGCTTTTTTGTGGGCGCTATCTTTTGTTTTCGGATGAGATTAATGGAGCGCTCCGTCACAGTATAGGGACACACCCATACTCTCGCCTGTGCGACTGTTTCGCTTTGGATGTAACGCGCTGTAATGAAGGCAGTTAGGAAATCGATGTTTCAGAGTAGCGCCGGACTGCCATTTGCTAAGTAGTAAATAGCACAGAGTATGGTGTGAAGGGAGGCGTCGGCGATGCATAACTTTCTTTTTGTAAAGACGACGGAGAGTCCGATGAGCGCGAGCATACTTTCAGCTTATGACCGCTTGTCAAAAGCGATGAACAGATTGACGGACGTGACTAATTCGCCGTCTGCGTCTGACAATCCCGCCGGATTGGTGATTTCCGAGCAAATTAAAGCGCAAATCGCCTCGCTCAACCAGCGAATCGAAAACACAACCGCGACGATTTCAAAGTATGAAACCGCCGACGCCTATGCCGGGCAGGCGCGCTCAATTCTGACTGACATTCGAGTCAATGCCATTGCGGCCTCAAATACCGCCACACTTGATTCGGCAAGTCAGGCGGCGCTCAATGACGAGGCGGCGCGACTGCGTCAGGCGTACAATGACACAATTGCCGCCGCAGAGTTCAACGGCGCGAAGTTACTTGACGGTAGCGCCGGTTCTGTGGCCAGCATTCCGGAGCTGGGAGCCATTGACGTCACAACCGCTGAAGGCGCGCAGGCGGCAGTAGAAATGGTGGACAGCGCCGCGGCAAAAGTTGACTCAGTGCGGGTCCGTCTGGGTTCATCGATTAAATATGATCTGAACTCATCGCGAAGCTCGCTTGAGGTTGCGGTGCAGAATCTGAAAGCCTCACAGGGACCGACATTGGAAGATTTCAGGAAGGCGCTGATGGAATTCATCAAAGATGTGCGCCAGATTCAAATTGATGCCGCGCTTGAGGCGCATGCCAATTTGACTCGTGAGCAGGTTTTTTCACTCTTGCGCTCACAACCTTAGAGTAATTCTCAAAGTAATTCACCCGACAAGGCGCAAAAAAAACGCCCGCTACACTGAAAACGTGTAGCGGGCGTTTCTTATTTTTGTCCTGACTTTTTTGTCCCGACTTCGGCAATCTTTCTGTGATACCAGGCCGGTTGTTGTAACGGGCGCTCAGGCAGTGGCTGTGTGCGGCTTCTTGACTGCGGAGCGTTTGGTGACTTTGCCGGCTTTCAGGCAGGAAGTGCAGACCTTCATACGCTTCGGCTTTCCGTTGACCATTGCCCGCACTGACTGCAGGTTCGGGTTCCAGCGGCGATTGGTGATGTTATGGGCATGGGAAACATTG
>CAZFAL010000011.1:6873-26076 GCA_964516945.1 uncultured Ignavibacteriales bacterium | reverse complement strand
CATATATTCCCCACTATGCCGGTCAAAAAAACAGAAGCGTTTGTCCTGAAATCATTTAACTGGTCGGAATCCTCGCGGACTATCAGCTTTTTCACCCGTGACTCCGGACGGCTGGCGCTCAACGATCGTGGTGGCCGCTCTCTCAAAGGCAAACGCGGCCGGGCGCTGAATCTGACTCATCTCGAAATCACCTATTATGACTCCGACAAACCCACAGCCGGACATCTGTCGGAGACGCAGGTTCTCTCAAACTGGACATTTTCGCAGGATGGCGCTCTCGGACGGTTGGCGTTTTCCTCGGCAGTATGCGAATTGCTGTATCAACTTTTGCCGGAGCATGAGCCGCATCGGGATATTTTCTCCTATACGCTGAAATACTTCGCGGTCATGGATTCGGCGAAGAGGGACTGTCTACCGTCAGTCTTTCTGTGTTATTTGTTTCGGCTTTGCTCAATGCTGGGCTATCGGCCGGTGTTAACCGGTTGTGTCAAATGCAGTCGCTCGGTGAAATCGCTGGAGGCCGATTCGGTTGCCTTCTCGCCGGAGCAGGGCGGGCTGGTGTGCGGCTCTTGTCAGGCGCCGGGTGAACGCTATATTGCTCTGGCGACTGAGGACCTCATTCGCGCGGTGACTCTGCAGGCCGGTTCACTTGATGAGGCCGCAGAGGAGCCAATTGGCTTTACACAGTCGACAAGAATAATTGAAGTCGCGCTGGCGTTTCTCAAGGCGCAAACTGGAGTGCATAAATTGAACTCGCTGGAGTTTATCGAAAAGCTCAAGCAGACAAGCTTGTGAACAACAATTAGGATAGACTCACATGATTCAAAGGTAGGTCGGGTTCCGGACGTCCGGCAGTTGCCGGACGGAGAAACCCGACATCGCCGATTGTAAATTGTGTCCGACAAATACAAATGTCATGCTGAGCGAAGCGAAGTATCTGGTTAGATGGTAGCAGTATGAATCGAAAACAGACTCTTCGCTTCGCTCAGAGTGACAGTAAGTGGAGTAGCGTGATAAAAAAGGTACAGGTTTCCAGACCATGTCGGGTTTCTCTCTCCGGCAACCGTCGGCTTTCGGAACCCGACCTACGACGAAGCACAACAAAGCATATTCGCAAACAAACTATTTTCAGGAGCCCTGTACATACATGAACAAACCAAACAAATCCAAAAAGCCGGCCACCGACGACCGGATGGACAAAATTGTCTCTCTCTGCAAACGGCGCGGCTATGTCTACCCGTCATCGGAAATCTACGGTGGGCTCAACTCCTGCTGGGACTATGGTCCGCTCGGCGCTGAATTGAAGCGCAATATCAAGACTTTCTGGTGGGATACAATGACCAACCGTCGTGACGATATTGAAGGGCTGGACTCATCGATTCTGATGAGCCCCAAAATCTGGGAGGCCTCGGGACATATTGAGAATTTCACCGACCCTATGATTGACTGCAAAATCTGCAAGGGACGGTTCCGCGCCGATCAGCTTGAGTTTGCGCGTTGTATGAAGAAACCGTCGAAGACGCCGCTTGAATGCGGCGGTGAATTCACCGAGGCGCGCAATTTCAATTTGATGTTCAAAACGTTCATGGGGCCGCTTGAGGACGACAGCGCGGTGATTCATCTGCGTCCGGAGACCGCGCAGGGTATCTATGTCAATTTTCTGAATGTCAAGAACAGCTCACGGCAAAAGATTCCATTCGGCATTGCGCAAATCGGCAAGGCCTTCCGCAATGAAATCACACCGGGGAACTTTATTTTCCGTACGCGTGAGTTTGAACAGATGGAAATGCAGTACTTTGTGCATCCCGATGAAGATCAGAAATGGTTCGATTACTGGCGCGAACAACGCTGGAACTACTACCTCGAACTCGGCCTCGATGAAAACAAACTCCGCTGGCATGAGCATGGCCCCGGTGATCTCGCGCACTATGCCAAAGCCGCCTATGATGTCGAATATCTCTTTCCGTTTGGCTGGCAGGAGTTGGAGGGTGTGCATAATCGCACAGACTTTGATTTGTCACGTCACATGGAGCACAGCGGCAAAGACATGCGCTATTTCGACGAGCGTTTCACCGAGAAATTCATCCCGTACATTATCGAAACCTCAGCCGGGTGTGACAGGACCTTGCTGACTGTGCTGGTCAACGGCTATGATGAAGTTGAAATCAAAGGTGACACCAGAGTGTTCCTGCGTCTCTCACCGAAGATTGCGCCTATCAAGGCCGCTATTTTGCCATTGGTCAAAAAAGACGGCATGCCCGAAGTCGCCGACAAACTCTATCGTGAGCTAAAGAAAAAATTCAAAGTCTTCTATGACCACTCCGGAGCGATAGGCAGGCGCTATGCCAGAATGGACGAAGCCGGCACACCGTACTGTGTCACTATCGACGGCCAGACACTCGAAGACCAGACTGTGACTGTGCGCGACCGTGACACAATGGAAAACCCGCGCATGCCGCTGGACAAAGTTGGAGCGTTTCTGGCTGAGAAGGTGTTGGGATAAGTGACAACCCGACGTGTAGGGGCGCAGCGCGCTGTGCCCTTTCTTGATTCAAGCAGAACGCTCGATTTGTAGGGGCAGGGTTTCCCTGCCTTTTTTCGATCCAGATATTCTACCTGAGTAAACAAGGGCGCCGAAACGGATATCCCTGTGAATAACACAAACTGTTTACCTCAAGAGAAGGCACAGCGCGCCGTGCCCCTACATCTCGAATATGTTGCTCAATTTGCTTTGTCAAGTCCCGAAAGCGGGACTTGACCTTGTATCTTATTGAGAATCAAGGGGTTGTTGCATTATAGTCAAATATAACAACACCCAATCCAATTATAGAAATGTCCAATAATCTATAATTCGATATTGAAAGGCGGTCTATAACAGATGGATAGATTCACTGCTGCGTTCGAGAACAGAGCCAATTCTACACATCGTAGGGGATGTCTTGTCTTCCGGCGCCGCTATCAGTAACCCGCCGCTCGTCTGTGGGTCGAACAAGAGGTGTAGAATATTTTCATCTATTTCACCAACAATTTTGAGAGTGTCACCGACATGGCTCTGATTATCTTTAGCGCCGCCGGTCAGATACCCGGCTTTGGCGAAATCGAGCGCTTCGGGGATTAGCGGGACAGCGCCTGCGTCGATTTCCAATGTGACATTTGACGCTTTGGCCATTTCGAGCGCATGACCGAGGAAACCGAAACCGGTGATGTCTGTCATTGCATGCGCGCCAAGCCGCAGCGCTTCTTCGGCGGCGTCTTTGTTGAGTGTCGCCATCTGTTTCATCACCCGCTCGGTGACATCCGCCGGGCAGGCGTCACGTTTGATTGCGGTGCTGACAATCCCGGTCCCCAGTGGCTTAGTTAAGTACAACACATCACCCGGTTGCGCTCCGGCGTTGGTGATTAATCTCGCCGGATCAACCAGGCCAGTGACAGACAGGCCGTATTTTAGTTCATTGTCCTTGACCGAATGCCCGCCGACCAGCACTGCGCTGGATTCATTGATTGTTTCCTCAGCCCCGGCCAGAATCTGTGAGAGAATCTCCGGCGGCATTTGTCCTTCCGGAAAGCAGACAATACTCAGCGCCGTAACCGGAGTTCCGCCCATCGCATAGACATCCGAAAGCGCATTGGCTGCGGCAATCTTACCGAACCAGAAAGGGTCATCGACAATCGGAGTGAAAAAGTCCACCGTCTGCACCAGCGCCTGTGACTCCGAAATCCTGAACACCCCGGCGTCATCGGCTTTGTTGAATCCCACCAGTAAATCCGGGTGCGAACTTTGTTTTAAGTGTGAAAGCGCTTTGGCCAACACCGTTGGCCCCAGTTTGGACGCTCAACCGGCGCAGGCGACCTGTGCGGTGAGTTTGACTGTGGCTTCTTTGCGTTTGTCGGGTTTGTCGGCAGATTGTTCGCTCATGAGTGTCAATATACTCAGAGGCGACGCAGGATGCGATATTCATCGCGTAATAATCTACGGGTTTTTCGCGGTGTCATGCGGGAGTACGTTTCGAATCCGTTAGCGACTAATTTGATTGTGGCTTTGTCACCGAGTTTTTTTGCGAGCTGATAGATTTCGAAATCCGCCTTGAGCAGGTTAATCTGATTGCCGGGGTTGGCTATCAATTTGGCTCGAATTTTCAGGTACGTGTCCCGCGCCAAGGTGTACTTGTTCATTCTCTTGTAGCAGGTCGCCAGCGGCCAGAGGAAGGTTGAGCCATGCGGGAATTTAGCGGCGAGCGCCTCAGCAATATCCGCCGCAGCGCGATATTCCTTCTCATTCATTAATATCCACATATAAGCGGACCTTGCGCCGTCCGGTGAAATTACCGCCTGATTAATGGCTTTCTCGACTTGCTCGATGCCTGCCTGACGCTCATCCTCAACAATCCCGCTCCAGCGCAGAATCCCGCTCTTGGCGGATTTCCAATACCGGTAAACACCCACACCAAGAAACAAGTCTGTCAGGCCACTGTCGATTGACAGGCCCAGTTGATAGTCATCCCGCGCACGAAATCCCTGCTTGATTGCAGAGATAATTGAGCCGAACTTGGCTTCCCATATTGAACGATACGCATGACAATTGCCCATGAAATACAGCAGTAGCGCCGAATCGCGAGGGGGGGCGGATTCCAAGCGATAATTCAGCGCCGCTTCGGCGCTATCTAACAGCAGAAGCATTTGCTTTTTTTCACTCTTGTCCTCCTGGGCAAACATTCTTGCCTGAAGCGAGCCGGCGCGGATCAGGAGCGCACAGGGCAGGAGCGTGTCACAAGCTGAAAGACTGTCGGCAATATGTTCCGCTCTGTCCCAGCGCTCATCAAAAATCGCCGCCTCAGCGCCACGCAGCGCCTGCAAAAAATCACGGCACACATAGCGACGGTTTTGCAATCCTGTTGAATCTGTCGTTACGTCGGGTTTTGCAGGAGTCGTGTCGACAGTCGTATCACGAATCTCCGGTGGTGGAACGGCTTTGGCGGTGGTCCACTGAAGACTTAGCAGGAATGCCGCTAACAGCAAGGCTGTTATGAATGCGCTAATATTTCCACGTGGGAAGCGTTTGATGAATGGCAGGTTGGGAGTCATCTAATAATATTCACAAAGAGCGCAGATTGCAGGATTGCAACGGCGCTCTCTATATTATCGACTGATTATCCCTGAATTTGACGACTCGATAAAGAAAAGCCCCCGGTATTCTACTATCGCTACCGGAGGCCTGGATAATTTTGAAAAAATTTACCCTATGTAGTGCGATGTTTTTGGCGAGGAATTACTGCCCCTAAGAAACTTACTTTACGTTGTTAGTCGGAGAAGTTCCGTTCGTAGCGAACTGTACCAACTCACTGACCGGATGGTCATCCATGTGATTAGGAGTGGTAGCCGCAACAATCAGGGCGTCACCACTGCGCCAGTACATCAACTCGCAACCATGACAGGTGTGATTGAAGTATTTTTTACCGGCGCGAATCGTTACAGGCATATCCGGAAGGTGTACTCCAGCGGCTGATCCGACAAAAATAGATACCGGGTTGTTATCGGCGTCGCAGAAGAGAAAATGCGCAAAGTTCGACTTATCAAGCTGGACGACTTCTCCACCGCATAAATCGAGTCCCGGAATGTCCTCATCGAGATTGACACCGAAATTCGAGGTGATGAATTCTGTGGCGTCAGCGGTGTTCGTCATGATGTTCTGTTCACCGATGTGATCGCGCGCGACATAGTGTGAGTTTTCGAAGGCCCCGAAAGCGGATTGATGCTCAAAAAAGCTGACAGCCGCATAGCCACCGACGAGCATAAGCACAAACGAAGCCGCCATCGCCAGCGCATAACGCACTGTGACAGGTCGTTTGACCGGATGAACCGGCGTAACGATCTTTAGCGGTTGATACTCAGGCGCCAGACTCTCGGAACCCAGCGGCTCCGCGTCAATTTGATCTAACTTCGCCTGCAATGCGCTCATTGCGGATTTCGGGAAACGTTCGGTGGGAGCTTTCTCGACAATTTCAGAGCGAAGACGCATTTCCAATTCATAGATGGCGCGTAATTCCGCGTCACCTTTGAGGTAGGCTTCAAATTCTTCACGCTCCAAATCGGAGGCCTCGTTATCGACAATGTCGAATAGTATCTGTCGGGCTTTCTTGTTGTCCATAATTCAATCTCACATACAGTCTCAGGTGGGTCATTCGCAGCATGCAGATGGCTCTGTTACAGAAGAGCAATCTGCTCAATACCATGAGGGGGAGTCTGCGATTATACGCTGATTCTCTTCTTTGCTCTTTCTTCTTTCCTCAGTTGTTTTTCAGCGAATGAGAAAACATTCTCATCTGTTTTCGCTGTCTTCTTATATCTTGCTACCCACCAACTGTTTGCCAACCCTCGTACATCTCCATCACAAAAACACAATTATCAGGATGTGAAAGCTCAGAATTCCAGTTCTCTTCGGCGATAGTCCCTACAGGGGCTCCTCCGCTTCGGCAGAACCTTCTCCGGATGACGCCACACACCCGCAATCTCTAACATGGTGTTCTCTGACGGTGTTCCTAAATTCGCTCTTTTTTTTTGGTTTTTCTCTGAGTGAAACAAATTGAAACAGCTTGGCCGAGGAATAATGTAAGCCAATGCTGTTCAACGAGTAGCCAGACACTGAAAATCAACTCTGAGCGCTGTCTTCACCTTCTTTGGCGATATCGGAGGCATCATCGGAAACGCTGTCGACCACGCTCTCTTCTTTGACCACAAAACCGTTACGGCGCGCATAATCCCAAAGCGACTTTTGCAGTAATTTTCGTCCGCGATGCAATCGTGATTTGACTGTTCCGATATTCAAACCGGCGATATCAGCAATTTCCTGATAGCTGAAACCGTCGAGAAAACTCAAGACCACCACGACACGAAAATCCTCCGGCAATTCCTCAATGGCGCCTTTGACATCATCATCGAAAACGCGCGCGAAAAACTCCTGCTCAGGATTCGGGGCCGGAGTAAGGTTGGCGAGTTGCCCATAGAGGAAGTTATCATCAATATCCTCATAGGCCACTGTTTGCGGCGCGCGGGATTTACTTCGATAGTTATTGATGAAGATATTGGTCATGATTTTGTACAACCATGCCCGAGCGTTGGAGCCCTCCTCGTATTTGTCCCAGAAACGGTAGGCTTTGACCATCGCCTCCTGGACCAGATCCGCTGCATCGTCCTCATTACGTGTCATGCGCAAAGCTGTGCGATATAGGCTGTCAGTGTGAATTATTGCTTCTTTTTCAAAGCGTTTGCGTTTATCGTCACTCATGAAAACTCTTGACCTGTAATTAGATACGGTTCTGCATCAGACGCTGATGTTCGTCAGAAAGACTGTCGCCACTGTGGAGAACGACTAGTCTGCACGCCGGTAATGTTGACAATCCTGGAGAGAATGTCAAGGAGCGGGGCAGTTCCCGGAAGTGGAATCTATTTGCCGGCAACAAGTTAACGGAAAACAAAGGCGCAAAGAATCCCACTAAAGCGGCCTCCGGGTCTCCCGATAACAGGATATAGACAATGACTCAATTGTCCAAAGAGACGTATTCGGAGTATAAACCTGTGTTGTAAGTATAATCTGTTAATTGCAGCTTGTACCCTAAGAGCAAACGCCGAGAGTGTTGAAAGAAACCAGGCAATGAAACAAAAAAAAATACATATGGTGATAGCCGGGGTTTTGACGCTGGCGATAAGTGTGACGATTTCTTCCTGCAATGGCTCTCCGAATTCTATCGATCCGAACGGTCCTGACGCATATTTTCTGCAGGCTTATCTTTTGCGCGATATGGAAAGAGATGTAGCCGTTTCGCGCGTATTTTTCCGGCAAAACAATCAGCCGACACCGTCGGGTCCGGTGGATGTTGACACGACCAGACTGGACTTTCTGCAGGCCGGTGGCTTGTTCCAAAAGGAATATCTTTCTGCAAACGCAATTGACACCGGGCTTCATACACTCAAACTGCAGGATGACGGGAATCTGGTTTTCAACGGCAATCTGCGTATGACCGGTGATTTTGACATCTCCATCAACACCCCGTTCAATCGCATCTATACCGGAGGTGGTAGTGTGGTTGTGCAACTACTCAATCCCAGCGCCAACGCCAATGGCTATCTGTTCGCGGCAGTCAAGGCCGGGCAGGAATACACCGGCGCCGGTTGGGCGGGACTTGTGCCGTCACTGGTTCCGTCAGGGACATTTCCGCCCTCGGTTTTTCAGGACACCGCGAATAACCTCGACACCGGGTTGTATTACATCTACATGTACGCATTCAATGGTTCACCGCGTATTGATTCAATCATGACTGACCTGCCGACTATTCTGCCGGACAGCGTCTTCGCCGACAATCTTGCGCTCAGCGCCATCACCGGCGCTCTCGGAACTATTACAGTCAGTCGCCACGACTCTCTCTTCGTTCAGCAATTGTAGTTCTCCAACTCCGATTTGCACCAACAGACACGCTTACAAGCGGCAGGAGGAAACCGAACGGCGCCCTGTTGCATCCGATGCGTTTTTCGTCGATACTGCTCCTATGCGGGAAGATTTCAAAGCCATTATTGCTCGACTGGATAAACTCG
Source organism: uncultured Ignavibacteriales bacterium (assembly GCA_964516945.1). Classification (GTDB taxonomy): domain Bacteria; phylum Zixibacteria; class MSB-5A5; order GN15; family JACZUZ01; genus JAJRPJ01. The sequence continues at coordinate 17,490 of CAZFAL010000011.1, read as the reverse complement.
GGACAGAGGCGCCGAACAGTGAGTCGGACAAACTCGACACACTCTCAGCGTTACAAATCGTTTCGCTCATCAACGCCGAAGATAGCAAAACACCCGGGATTGTCCGCGCCGCGCTACCGGAAATAGCGCAGACAGTTGAAATTGTCGCCGGGTCATTGCGCGCCGGAGGGCGACTTATCTATGTCGGCGCCGGGACTTCGGGGCGGCTTGGTGTGCTGGACGCCTCAGAGTGTCCTCCGACATTCGGCGCCGATCCGGACCAGATAATCGGACTTATCGCCGGTGGTCACGACACACTTGTCCGTTCCCGTGAAGGTGTTGAAGACAATGTCGCACAGGCGCTCATGGATATCGCAGACCTCAAAGTCAATAGCGTTGACTGCGTTATCGGAATCACCGCTTCGCGACACACGCCGTATACCCTCGCGGCTCTCAAAAAGGCCGGCGGCTGTGGCGCCAGGACTGTTCTGATAATCTGCAATGCCGCAGAGGATTTGGACATTGTTCCGGATGTTGTGATTGCCCTGCCTGTTGGGCCGGAGATTATTACCGGTTCGACACGGATGAAATCCGGTACGGTGACGAAAATGACGCTGAATATGATTACCACTGGCGCCATGACGCTACTTGGGAAAACGTATGGTAACTTGATGGTTGATGTGCAGGCGACCTCAGACAAATTGTCCGCCAGAGCGCGGAAAATGCTGATGGATATGTTCGGATTCGGCTATGAGCGGGCCGATGAACTTCTGCGGGCCGCCGATGGCTCAGTCAAAGTCGCGATAGTCATGGAGACCCTCCAAATTGACCGGGGCGCGGCGCTCAAGGCCCTCGATGACAACCGGGGATTTGTCCGCAGGGCGTTGGAATCAGCGCTTTCCGGTTGACAATCTCACTTATCAGTGTTATTTGAAAGGCGCCCCGAAGTGGGTGGATCCTTTCGCCGCGCTGTTTTGTCGACGGTTGAAAGTACAAAACTGAATGCAGTTAGAAATGCGCCATTAGCTCAGTTGGTAGAGCAGTTGACTCTTAATCAATTGGTCCGGGGTTCGAGTCCCTGATGGCGTATTTTTTTTGCCCACCATTTACGGCGCTTTCTTCTTCAAGATGAGTCTTCTTCAACGTGAGTCTTTTCCAGGATGAGTTCACGCTGTGATCTTGAATCGCTTGCGTGAATACTGGCTTCTCAATTACGCTCGCTGGGGGGCGATGCGCAGTTGTCGCTCAGTCAACAGAAAAACTCCTTTACAAAACGACAATAATTGGTTATTATTTAATTAGCAGGGTTAACACCCGGCGCTAACTAATTTATTCTATTCGTTTCAGCCCAATCGGGCGAATGTCAGTTTTTCCCTCCCCTCGCACTTCAGCCGCCCCCGGGTGTTGTATTCTGTCTTAACACCATTGTTTTTGCGTCGCATAGTCATATCTATCGGCAGCGGATGATATGCTCACTGCAATCCAGTCAGGGAGGAGAGAAGCATGGTTTCATCAGTGTCATCATCATTATCAATGTGATTGTCGGCAAAGGCGCTAACATCTGTGCGCCTTGAGAGCGTCATGTGGCTGACCATATGTCGAAATAGAAAGAATTACTAATCACTAATACTCATAACTTTAATCTTTAGCAAGGAGCGTTTTTATGAGTAAGCTCAAGTTTTTTATCGCAGTTAGTTTGGCGCTGTTGTTCGTCATGACAGCGACGACCACCCCTGAGGCGCGTAATTATCCGCGTACGTTAGACCACCAGACCGGGTATAGCCATCCCTGGGGTGGTGATGAAAACGGAGGTGGCAGTGTAATCATTACTGCCACTTCGGTGAACCCTAATGACTTCAATTCCTATCGCTATGCTGATGGGACGAAGACAGGTGTTGTCTTTGGTGTGCTCCAACTTGTCTGGGACAATGTCGAGGTGTTGCTAACATCATATTCACGCAGCTCAATCACTAATGGAAAAACGACAGACAGAACATCTGTCACAAGCTCTTCATTCACTTCATCCGGTTCAAACACTGCGGCGCCCGCAGGCTCCGGTGGAAAGGGTGGACAGTAAAAGTGAATGAAAAATCAAACAAACATTCGGAATTCTTGCATAAGGCCGAACATCTGGTTGAACATCTCTTGCAAGAAAGAGATTTCGAACAGATAATCAGGTTCTATGAAGAGAATGCCGTTCTGCTGAGGAACCGGCCCGGCTCGGGACTTGCGACAATTCTTTTCTGTGTCGCGAAAGCCTATGCGGACTCTGCGGAATTGCAGAAGGCATTGCAGTGTGCGCGTCAGGCCGAAACGGAGCTGTCGCGACAAGGAGAAACGGCGCAACTTGCGCGATTGTATCTGATAATCGGCGGAGTCCTGCGTGACATGGGTAAGCTTCACGAATCTGAGCGCGCGTTCCGTGACGCAGAGTCAATTTCGCGACGTATTGACAATCAGGAGGTTCGCGCGAACGCGTTGAACCGTCTGGCGCAATTGTGTTTTATGCGCTCAGAGATGCCACAGGCGATTTCTTTTCTGAAGGATTCACTTGAGATAGCAAAAGCGAGAAATGATATTCGCCGGATGGCGTTTCTCTATGGAAACCTTGGACGTGTCAAGTCCTTTATTGGTGATTCTGAGGATGCTATCGAAAACCTGCGGATGAATATTCGTCTTTCAGAACAGTGTGGTGATTCTCTTGAGATTATCAAGGCAAAACTGTCACTGGGATATGAGCATACACGGCTGGGAGCGCTCTCCGCTTCTGAGGAGCTGTTCACAGAAGTGGAGCAGGCGCTTGCCGACCGTTCCGCGCCGCGCGAAGAGGCAATACTGTCGGTGTACCGCGCAGAGTTGCTGGTAAAGCAGAGACGATTCGATTCGGCCAGGGATGAATTGGCGAATGCGCGACGGATTTCCGAGCGTTTGTCTTCAGCCAGTGATCTGGCGGGTCGTGTGCGTCGCGGTCTTGCTGAATTAGCGCTGGCTGGAAACGAATGGCGCCGAGCGTTAAAATCTGCGAGAGACGCTGAGGCCATTTTTGAAAAACTCGATGAAAAAATTGATATTGGCGTATTGTGCAGAATTCAGGCCGAAGCGCTATATCAGATAGACAACGAGGGTAATAGGGAATCAATTATCGCGCTCTTGCATCGTTCGCTGGATTTACTCGAAAGCGCTCATGCGACAGTGGAGCTGGCGGCTACACTTGAATGGATAGGTAGTGTTGAATTGTATGATTCGCATCGACGTCTGGCTTACTTGTTCCGCGCGGAGGCGATTTATGCCCAACGCAAGGACAGAAAAGGCGCAGAGCGGGTCAGCAGGTTTATCGCCAGCGCTCCGCCATTCACCGGCGCGTATCAGGTGGCTGAAGTGGACAATGAAGACGAGAATCCTGTCACTACTCGACCGGAGAACCCGGAGTATGCATATTTGACTGCGAACCGGCGGGTGCAGAAGATTCTCTCTCAATTGTCACTGATTCGCACCAGTGATTTGCCGATTTTGCTGACCGGCGAAACGGGTGTCGGCAAAGGGCGTCTGGCTCGTCACTATCACGAACTTGTCAATCCGGGACGACCGTTTGTGGCGTTGAATGTCACCAACGTACCGGAAACATTGCTTGAATCAGAGCTCTTTGGTCACGCGAAGGGGGCCTACACTGATGCTGTGTCGTCAACCGAAGGGCTACTGGTCGCCGCGAACGGTGGCACATTGTTTCTTGATGAAATTGGCGAAATGCCTCCGTCATTGCAGATGCGTCTGTTGAATGTCATTGAGGAAAAACAATTCCGCCCATTGGGTTCAACGGAAGTAGTGCATGTTGACTTTATTCTGATAACCGCGACCAACCGCAATCTCAAAGAGATGGTCGAACAGCGTGAGTTCAGACGTGATCTGTATCATCGTCTTGACGGGTTCGCTTTTGAGATTCCGGCTTTGCGTGACAGAAAAGAAGACATCCCATTACTATTGGGACACTTTCTCAAGAAGTACGGGTTGCTGGCTGATGGGCAGGAAATTGATCCGGAGTTGAAACGGCGCTTTGTGTCGCATTCATGGCCGGGTAATGTTCGTGAGTTGGAAAACTCAGTCAAACGCATGAAGGCGTTTTCAACTCTGGTCAAGGCCGGCTCATTGTTGGAGCTCGTTGAGAGTTCGCTTGACACCAGAGAGGAGATCGAAACAGCAGACTTGTTTGGCCAGGTCGAACGCTTTGAGCGTGAACTGATTCTTGAGGCGCTGATTGTCTCGAACTGGAATAAGTCCGAGGCGGCGCGTCAGTTGAAAGTGCATGAGTCTACGCTCAGGGCGAAGATGAAGCGCTATCAGCTGGAAAAGCCGACCGACCCTTCAGGTGGCCCCAATGTGCGTTTGGCCGGCTAATCGTAAATTCCGTCCGGGCTTTTTTGACTGATAGTAATTCCGCCCGGGCTGAATGTCACATTTGAAGTAGTACTGTTTTTCCTGCCGCAGATTCGTCAGAATCTGCGGACAGAGGAAAAGCTCCTTGCTAACGATAAGCGGTTGATTCTCAACCGCTTATCGTTTTTTGTCGCCTGATGTTTCGTAGATTTCTACGAACTGAAGGTGACCGAAACTCTTTAGTTTTTTAGGCGGCGACGCTGTAACATGTTGTATGATATAGGATTGAGTGGTTTGACTTACCGATGTTTCAAGCGAGGCACAACGCTTGCTACATAATACAGCGTGGCTGGGGAGATGAAACCAAAAAGGAGCCAGTTTCATCATTCACATGATTTCATTTATTTACATGGAAGTTGAGAATTGCATCAGCCCAATAGTTCAAGCCCTATCAAGTTTTTTCAGTTAAGAGTATGGTCCAACGGGCATTGGACATGACGTACACCTCTTTTTTCTTTCTTTCTTTCAGGGTCGGCCACCTGCGCTCGAGGGGAGCGCAGGTGGCTTTTTTTATGGCTTCCGCCTACTCCCGGAAATTTCTGTGTTTCAGGGGCCCTGTCACGGCGCCCATATCATAAAGCCAATATCATAGAGGCCATGTCACGGAAGTTGCATGGTGGGGCGTCAGTCGAACAGTGATTCGAACAATGATTGAGACAGTGATTGGTGTATTTTCGGCAGGCGCTGAGAGGAGCCGCTTTAGAATCTCTCGCGCATATCAATATGTGAAAGAAGAAGCGTCAGAATTGGAAAAACTACTAAATTAACAGGGGCGATATAGTCGAGATAGATTTCCTGTACGGAGTAGAATTGGACACCATATACCAGCGCCACTGCCAGTATCCAATGCGCCCAATCATGACCGACGCTGAGCCCCAGTTCCCGCAAAGTGGCAATCAGCGCCAATATACCCGTCCCCCAGGGTAGGGCGATGAAGATATGGATGACTCGTCTGGGGACATCAATTACTCCGAGGCCCTGATCCAGTCCAAGAAGAATCAGGACCAGCGGCTGGCTGATTATGAAGGCATAGAGATATTGTCTGGTCCGTTTCGAAGTCATGGCATCGGAAAGTACACACACCCAACCCTGCTACACAAGTGGAAAGGGTAGAACTCTCTAAGTCTTTCTAAGTCTTTTCCGGCCGGTATGGTCTCTTCGAATTTCCCTTGCTGCCCTTCCCCGGCGTCCAACGATACGACTTGCGGGATATTGGCTGATTTCTTAACTTGAGCGCATCGGAAGTCACTCTTTGGACTTGCGATTGCCTGGTCAACCGTCAGCCCGTCACGCAACCTCAACCTTGACGATTTCGTCAATTATGCTTCCATTGCAAGACAAAATTGTCGTCGTCACCGGCGCCTCCAAAGGTATTGGTTTGGCTGTTGCCCGCCGGTTTGCCGACAACGGGGCCAATGTCGCTCTGCTGGCCAGAAACGCCGGTGGACTGAAATCTGCGTTGAAGTCGATTGGCAGCGAAGTATCGGATTCTCAGCGCTCATCCCTGCTGGCGTTACCCTGTGACATTCGCAACCGAACAGAGCTCAAAAAAGCTGTCTCTGCGATAAAAAAACGCTTCGGTCGGATTGATATCTGGATAAACAATGCCGGTGTCGGCGCCCATAAACCGCTGACCGAAACGACCGAACGCGAATATGAGGCAATGCTGGACACAAACCTTCGCGCCATCTTCTATTCGTTCAAACTACTCATTCCGCTGTTTCGCAAACAGAAACCTGCAAAAGATTCCTGTCGCGGGCATATCATCAATATCTCTTCCGGCGCGGCGCGAATCGGCGCGGCGAATCTCGCGGTCTATGCGGCCTCAAAGGCTGCAGTCAATGCGCTCTCTGAGTCAGTGGCCAATGAGGTGCGTCAGGAGGGAATCAAAGTCTCTGTTTTGTCACCGGCGTCAACTGACACAAACCTGATGCGCAACCTGACTGCCAAAAAACGTGGCCGGGCATTGTCCCCTTCAAAAGCGGCGACCAAACTCACAGTTGATGAAGTTGCAGGGGCGACGCTGTTTCTGGCGACTCAGAATGCGAACGCCTGGACTTCAATGGCGGATATTCGTCCACTGCAGGTGCGACGATAGAAAGGAAACAGCATAGATAGGAAGCAACATAGAAAGGAAGAGCGATGCCGGGGATGACCTGCTGGAACTGTGGCGCTGACACAAAAATCGAAGGCACAGTCATGCGCTCAGATCAATGCGAAAGTTGCATGGCTGACTTGCGCAGTTGTCGCGGATGCAGACATTTCGATCCGACGCGCAGGTTTCAATGCCGGGAAAACATTGTTGCGCCGGTGCAACCGAAGGACAAAGCTAATTTCTGCGATTTTTTCCAGAAGCGACTGTCAGGCAGAGCGGCGCGCGGGGGAATGAGCGCCAAGGATGAACGCAAGAATAGTTTTGACGACTTATTCAAAGATTGAAAAGAGAAGATGAAAGCGAAAATGGAATAGAATGAGAGCTGTAAAAAAAGGGAGCGCAGACAATGCATGAAATGACCTGGTTAGAAAGCGCAAAGACGTGGCTATTTGATAACGGTCCGTCTTTCGCAGTAGATATCGTCGTCTTCTTCTTATTACTACTAATAGGCAAGATTATCATAGGCGCCGTGTGCAGAGTAGCGGACAAAGCGTTGAACAAAGCTGAGCGTGTGAGTGATTTGTTGAAGAAGTTCGCCGTCGACACTTTGCGCAAAGTACTGTGGGTGGTGGTGTTGATGATTGCTTTGCCACGTATCGGCATTGATGTAGCGCCGTTGATTGCCGGATTGGGTGTCGCCGGTTTCGTGATTGGCTTCGCATTTCAGGAATCACTTGGTAATCTCGCCGCCGGTGTGATGATTCTGCTGAATCAACCATTCAAGAACGGTGACTTTGTTGAAGCCGGTGGACAAAGCGGTGTGGTGCGTGAGCTAAACCTGATGGCCACAACCATGACATCGGGTGACAATCGGAAAATCATTATTCCGAACAAAGCCATTTGGGGCGGTTCCATCACCAACTTCTCTGCATTGGGCACACGTCGTGTCGATTTGACAGTCGGTATCGGTTACACGTCGGATATTGCCAAAGCGCAGGCGACATTGCAGAGAATACTCAAGTCAAACGACAAAATTCTTGGCGACCCGGCGCCGGTCGTGGAAGTTGTCGAACTGGCGGATTGCTCTGTAAACTTTGTTGTGCGTCCCTGGTGCGCGACCGCCGATTACTGGGCCGTGTATTTCGATATCACTCGCAAAGTCAAAGAAGAGTTTGATAAAGAGGGCATCGAGATTCCGTTCCCGCAGATGGATGTGCATGTCAACGGCGCCCTTTCACAACCGGCATGAAACTCTAAGTAAACGACAACTCAAAACAGGTAATCAGTACATCGACATTAGCGACCGATCGAATACTTTACATTCGGTCGGTCGCTTTGTTGCTATGACTATAATATAAAGCAAAATACAAGATACACCAAGAAGGATTTACAATTATGAAAGCAACTGTAAGAACAGTAATGTTAGTGACAGCGGTACTATTCTTTTCAAACTTAGCCAATGCAGAAGAGCCGCCCAAAGACGCAGATTCAACCGGCTGGAAATTGTCGCTCGACGGAGCGCTCGCGGCCACGCAATCAGCATATAGTGACAACTGGCAGGGAGGCGAACTGGGCTCGTTTAACTGGACTTTTACGTCAAACTCATCGGCGGAAAAGCAAATCTCACCCAAGCTCAACTGGGCGAATACGCTCAAGCTCTCATTTGGCCTGACATATTCGCAAAAACGGTTAACAAACGGCACAGCAAAGTGGCAGCGACCGGAAAAGAACACTGACTTGATTGACTTGGAATCAGTTGCGCGACTGACACTACATGGTTTTGTTGATCCATACCTTGCCGGTCGTTTACAGACTGAGTTTTATGACGGCTCGGTGCGAGCTGTGCGACGCTTCTTTTCACCGGCGACAATTACCGAATCCGGCGGTATTTTGCGTGTCTTTGCCGATGGCAGTAAGTCGGAATCGCACTACAAAGTGTCACTCAAGAGTCGTTTTGGTTTCGGCTTGCGCCAGATTATCACTTCGGTGATTGTTGATACCGCCGCAGAAACGACATCTTCAAACACGACGAATGACGGCGGTTTGGAATCTGTGACGGATTTGAATATTGAAGTTGGCAAGGATATTAAATACACCGGCAAATTGACTATGTACAAAGCGCTCTTTTTCTCAGAGTCAGATACCGCGCCAAATGACGATTGGAAGACAGTCGATATCAACTGGGAGCATATCGTCACGGCCCAGGTCACGAAATACATTCAAACATCGCTCTATGTTCAGCTGCTCTATGACAAACAGATTGATACCGGCGCCAGAATCAAGCAGACACTTGGCATGGGTGTCTCAGTCAATATCTTATAGAAGAACCGCCGGGTCATTTGCGGGAAAACAAGAGTCGCGTGTGTGGCGCCACCCGTAAGTAGTCTGCGACAGACATGATAATCGAATCAGTCAGCGAACCGGCATTAAAGGCGATTTGCTCATTGGCGAAGATTGACTCATCAACATAGAGATCGAAATCCAGCAGTGGACGACCAAACGGCGGGACCGAGCCGGGGACCAGTCCGGTCAGCTCTGCTAATTCCTCTTTGCTTGCAAAACGAAGGTTCTTGACTGCGAAATGTTTCTTGAGCGCTTTTGAATCAAGTTTGCATTCGGCCGACAGCACAAAGAGGTTGAACTCGTCTTCAACTTTGATGAGCAACGCCTTGCCGCCGATAGTGACACTTTCGCCGCGCGCCCGGGCTGACTGTTCGGATGTGAATGTCGGTTCATGATGAACCTCGCGGAATGACACGTCATGTTCCCGCAGAAATGTGTGTATTGATTCAAGCATTGGCATTTGCTACTCTCGATTGCTTACTGCCAAGGAAGATAGCGCTCAACAGTAGTGAAAGATACAAACCGGGAAAAATCGGTTCGGACAAGAACGGATATTCACTGAACGGATACAGTCCCTCAGCGCTGAGGTGACGATAGGCAATCCAACCGGTTGACACAAGCGCCGGAAGAAGAATCAGCGCCACACCCTGTTTGTCACTGAGATGGGCGCGTGTTTTGTTACCATAGAATGCAAATCCAATCGGCGCCAGCAAAGCCGGCATGATTACCGAACCAAATTCCTTCCAGACCTCAACGATAGATTCAAAGGCCAATGCAAACAGCGCGGCCAACGCGGTTGAAAGCCAAAGACCGATAAGCGTATTGCGGCGCAATGTGTTTTCCCCTGTGGCGCTTCCGTTGGCCTTAGTCCTGCGAAGCCCCAGCATATCGAAACTAAATGTCGTCGCGGCGATAAATGAATTCGAATCAATCGTGGACATCACCACCGCCAGCATACCGGTCACAAACAATCCCAGCGCCACCGGCGGTAAGACCTGCAATGCTAGTTGTGGAAATGCGAGCGCCGGGTTTGCAAGATCCGGCAGTAACGCGCGGGCATAGAGACCGCAGAATGTAGTCAGAAAATCAAAGAACATCCAGAACACAACAGAAATCAGAATCCCGCGTCTGGCGGTTTGTTCATTTTGCGCGGCATAACAACGCTGATGAAACGTTGGTTCGACCAGCGCTCCCTGCGCAATGATGTACCATGAGCCGATATACCAAAGCGATGCGCCACCTGTCCAGCTAATGTGATCAGCAGGAACCCGGCTGACAATAAAGTCCCAGAATCCATATTGTATAAAGAGTATAAGAAACAGCGTAACAAAACCGCCGAACATCAGGATAAACTGCAATTTATCAGTGCGCACGACGGCCTTGAAGCCCCCGATTGACACATAGCCGACACTAAACAACGCCGCGAGAATCATCGCCACGCCCGCCGGGACACCCATGAAGTATTGAATCAGAATTCCGAGGCCGAGCAAATAAGCGGTCGGCGCTGATGTCACAAACACCAGAAGCGCCGCAAGAAAACCGGAGCGTCTGCCGATTGTTTCACTGATACGCCGTGGAAGAGTCAGCGCCTCCGAGCGCCGCGCGCGTTTTGCCAGAAACAATGCAAAAACTATTGCGCCAAGATAATATGGGGCGCCGAACACCACCCAGTTGGAGATACCATAGCTGTAACTGTACTCACTAACACCAAGAATGCCGCCATACCAGGTTGTCACGAGTGTCGCAACAAAGGCCGGCAGTGTCAGCGC
>CAZFAL010000011.1:0-6773 GCA_964516945.1 uncultured Ignavibacteriales bacterium | reverse complement strand
CCCCAGCCGTTGAGCGCTCCGCTTGCGGTAATAAAGTTGCCACCATACCCGGATTGAATATAGAGTTTGTCAAAGATGTTATCCACCGTGGCCGTCACTTTCAGCCTGCCAAAGAGTCCGTTGTCGGCAAACTTCACCGAGCCACTCAGCGTGGAAACACCGAATCCTTTAATCGATAGTGAATCAAGATTCTGGTTTTCAACATATTGTTTACCCACACCCTTGAAGCGATAGGTGACCCGCACATTATTGAATTGATAGTCCGCCACGAAATTGCCGATGACATCAGGAAAACCCGGTATTGTACGTCCTGAATAATCCACCGCCTGCACAGAGCTGGGAGTGAATACATTGGCGATATAATCCCGATAGCGATTGCGGTTGACACTGACATTGGCGTCAAACTCCAGACGGGACCGTGATGTTTTTATCGGTGTGACAGTAGCGCTGACTTCCGCTCCTGAGTGATAGGAGCTCCTGGCATTGTCGGTCAGCCGACTGCCGTCGTCGTCAATGCCGAAGAAAATCACCTCATTGTCGAAATTCATATAGAACAGATTCAATCCGGCGCTGAATCTCTGCGCCTGAAAGCGATAGCCGAACTCATAATCATACAACCGTTCGGATTTGACATTGAAGTCAGCCACCGCTGACGGGTCATTGGCGTCGTAAATATCCTGATCGCGCGGTGTGCGGCTGGCAATTGAGAAACTGCTGAAGACGGAGTGACGGTCATCAAATGCATAATTCAACCCGACCCTCGGCGAAAGGAATGTCCAGTTCAAATCAAACGTATTCTGTGGTCCGACTATGTACGCGCCAATCACATCCTGATTAAAGTTGTAACGCACATGACGCATCTGTAGTGACAGTTGCGCGTTCAGATGCTCGTTGATACGATACCGCTCATCGGCAAACGCGCTGAAGTTCCATTTCTTACCGAAGTACTGATAATACTTCTGACCGGGAACCAGACCGCGCGTCACATTAAACGCCGAATTGACCTGACCCCAGTGGTTCGAATCAAAATAATACCCGGCGACACCGAAGGCGTGACTGCCGTGTTCGTGTTTCCGCTCTAACCGGGTATTCAATCCAATTTGGTTTTTCTTGACCCATTGCTGAGTGATGACATCCACTGTGCCACTGGCAGTGTCCACCACCAGCGTCGGAGAGATGTTGAATGTCCGCGGATCACGGCTGGTTTTGAACTGCTCGAAATATCCCTCACCACGAATATAATATGCGGTTGTGTTCAGTGTTGTCTTTTCAGAGAATATGTACGTGTTGTGCAATTCATAGTGCGGCTGATTAAAATTATCGGTTTCATTGAAATACTTCAAAAAGTTCGCTCTGCGATTGACACGATACGTGTCCAAATCAATACCGTCCCAGGCGGCGTGAGTTTGTTCCGGGCCGCCGTAGGTGTTGAAGGTCGTCGTGGACTTGGGGTCAATACGCGAGGCGGAAATAAAATATGACCAGCCATTGTACCATGAGTTTTCAATATAGCCACCGGTGGACTGTCGTGAATAGCGCGCCTTGATACTGTAGCGCCCGTCAATTAGCCCCGATGAAAACAGCAGGGAGTTACGTTTGGTTGGTCCTATCCATCTGTTTCCGTTCTGATACTGTCCATAGCCGGTTGTGTAACTGAGTTTGCGCGGCTGGTCAAGCGCATAGGTGACAACATTCACCGAACCGCCAAATGTGCCGTCGGCGTACATTGACTCTCCCACACCGCGCTGGACTTGCACATCACGGACATCATTGGCGAAATCCGGCAGGTCAATGAAATATGTCACATGGTCTTCGGGATCATTAAGCGGCACACCATTGACATACACCGAGATGCGCTTTTCATCAAAACCGCGAATGGCGATATGGCTGTATCCCAGCATCGAGCCGCCGTCGGCGTAGCTATACAAATTCGGTGTGCCACTCAATTGCGCCGGCAGGTCGCCGACTGTGTAATCGCGATGGATTTCATCGGAGGTGATATCACTAAACGCCACAGGGGTGGTTCCGGCTCGTGATCGATTGGCTGTGACGGTAATGCCCTGCTTTTTGATAAGGGCGTCCGCGAGTGTAATCGACAGAGGCGTAGAAAATGAAGAAACTTGCAGCGCTCGAGCTTGAGGTTTGAATCCCAAATGACTGAATGAAACACTCACCGGTCGTTGTCCGTCACCATGTATTTCAAATCTACCGTTGTCATCAGTGACAGTTCCAACACCGGCGATGTTGGTCATAACAGTCACAGCCGGTAGTGTCTCGCCTGCGGTATTACGAACGACACCGGAAAGCTCCCATGTTTCGGCGAACACAACAGTAGGAGGCGCCGAAAAACCTATAATACTCAACAACAAGAGACAGAATCTTTTTGCCTGTTTGAAGCCACGAGAATTCAAGAGAGACGCCTCGCTGTTTCGTAATCTGCTCTTCTTTTGTCTGGTCTGATGCATTGTTTTTCTCCAATCCCGAATCGGATTTATAGTATGATTCATCTGTCGCCGACAATTGAGGGCTGAGATACGAGAACGGGCTACCGGGATGCAGGGGAAAAAGGAGCTGGTGAGAGTGGCGAAACCTGAGAGCCGATACGGTCGCCTGTTTCACCAAAAAAGAAAGCCGCTTCCGGCGACTGAGTTGCGTTGTTGTCACAGCGCTCAGTTCGTATTGCGGCCGCTCATCGATTCTGCAAGGAGTCACAGGTGATTAGAACGCCATCATATAGCCGTGACTACTTCAGAACACGATTCCCGTTTACATCCGCCGGTATTATCCGGTTCAAGCCTCAGGAGTATTGTCTCAGGCGGAACGTCAAGCCACCGGCTTGAACTTTTCCACCACCCCCAACGGGCGTATGTCCAGCGGCAGTATAGAGCGCCAGACGATTGAAAGCAAGCGAAGGATTCTGCGCTAAGGCGAGACCGGCGGCAATATTTATCGCAGTTGAATTTGCCAAGCGTCGTCTGCGGCGATATTCTCTACTTCCATGTACATTGTCGAACTGACCATAGGATTGCTTTTGCTTATCGGCGGAGGACATTGGCTGATTCGCGCCACCGGAAAGATCGCCTCCCTGTTGCGAGCGCCGACATTGATTATCTCACTGGTGTTGATTGCCTATGGCTCCTCCAGTCCGGAAATTGCTGTCTCGCTGTCAGCGGCGCTCAAGGGAGCCAATGAGATAGTCATCGGCAATGTTGTCGGGAGTAATATCATCAATATCGCTCTGGTTTTGGCCTTGGGAGCGTTGATAGCGCCATTGAAAGCGCATATTGATTTGCTAAAACGTGAAGCGCCGTTGCTGTTGGTGGTGACAGTCCTGATGGGACTATCTCTGATAGACGGCAAATTATCGCGAATTGAGGGGATTATCGGATTGGCGATGGGCGCCGCCTATACAACCTATTTAGTTTTTTCAGCGTTGAAGGAGCGTAGAAAGAATGACACACATCCGGAAAATATTATCGGCGCCAATCATCGCGGCTGGATAATCCAGGCGCTGATTGGGATTGTCTCGCTGGCGGTGATGGTCTATGGCGCGGATCTATTTGTGAAAGGCGCCATTCAATTGAGTGAAATACTCGGTATGTCCACCTTGGTTATCGGGATAGTGGTGGTAGCTGTTGGGACTTCATTGCCGGAACTGGTAACTACTGTGATAGCCGTAGTCAAGAAAGAGGATGATATTGCCATCAGCAATGTCATGGGTTCGAATATCTTCAATGTCCTGATTGTTCTCGGTGTTACCGCCACCGTCTCACCGGTCACACTCGGCGCGGTGGACAACGGGTTCTGGGTTGATTTGTCAGTGATGGCCGCCGCCGCCCTGGCGCTGGTGATATTTATCAGTTCCCGCTCACACAGGATACTTCGCTGGCATGGGGCGCTCCTGCTTCTCGGGTATATCATCTACACTGTCTACCTAATCCGTAGATAGAAGTGCCTCCTCATATTCACACTCCACAACAAATCCAAGACGTTCATATATTTTCAGCGCCGGCGTGTTTTTGCTGTGGACATTCAGAGTGATACAATTGATGTGGTCTCCTAAGGCATCCAAGAGCCGCGTTGTAACTCTTGCCCCGAATCCTTGTCGGCGGTAGTCGGGATGTGTGGCGATCGCCCCGAGCGCCGCGACACTATATTGTTGGGAATAGACATGACACCCGGCGAAAGCCGCTAGTATATCTGCTGTATCTGCTGCACCTGCGCGCCAGATACCGAAACACAATCCGGTTTTCAGTAATCGTTCGTCGAAATACGCTCCCGGTGAAGCGCTTTGATGGAGGTCGCGCACACTCTGAATGTCCTCAGGCGCAAGCGTGGCCACTTCGCCCATGTCAAGCTCAGCGGTGTCGGGATGTTGTTTGTCACGGCGCCACAGCATTTTGTAATATGTTCCGAAGCGCTCCAGTTCACCCACTGCGGCAAGAATTTCTGTATGACATTTGCGAAAATGTACATGCGCCTGCGCAGGCGGTGTCTTGAGCGTATGCCGCCAAAGAGACGCTTGTGCGTCGTTATCTGCAAGCCCGATAAGAACCGGAGTTGAAAACGCATTGTAACTCAAAAGCGAGGCGTCAATGATATTTTCAGACACGTCACCACGTCGGGCAATCCACCAGCGTGAGTTATCGAAGAAAAACGGGTCGAGGTCACCGAGGAGATAGGCGTACAATGGTGGGTTGGTATTAAAAAACTGAGCGAGAGCGGTTTTGTCCCTGCTCTCGCGTACAACAAACGCAGGAGTCACGTTCCCATCAATTCCGCAAATGGAATACCCTTCACACCGGTGTTGAATTGTGGATTGGAAAATGTTTCATCGGCCTCGAAGTCGACTCCGAAGAACAACGCCGCTTTGGCTTTGCCGCGTAAATGAAACCGCACCGGCATCCAGACATCCGGCTGATATTCTTTGAATTCAAGACTCATTTCCAGTTTCTTGAATTTGAACATCATATTGCCTTTGAATTTTGCCGGTCGAAAAGTCACAAACACCGGGCGCGCAGAAGCGGTATCGATATAGAATTCGGCGTTAATACGCTCTTTCAAGTCGTCCTTGTTTTGTTTCGCGCGAACTTTGATGATATAGCATGTATAATTATCCACCGCGCTGTCGACGATACCCCCATATGAGAGTGAATAGAACTCTGAGTTTTTTGGCAGAAAGACATCAGTTACCAGTCGCGATTTGTCATCGCCGCGTCCTTTCTTGAGCTTCTTGACTTTTTCTTTGACAACATCGGCAAGCTCAGCGGCGCTTTGTTTTTCACCGTCTTTATAATATTCCAGATAGCGCTCATAGACTTCCATCTTGCGCGCGGAATCAGGAATCTTGTGAAAGTAAATCTCCTTGATAAAGCGTTTTTCTTC
Organism: uncultured Ignavibacteriales bacterium; assembly: GCA_964516945.1. Taxonomy (GTDB): domain Bacteria; phylum Zixibacteria; class MSB-5A5; order GN15; family JACZUZ01; genus JAJRPJ01. The sequence goes on along the minus strand of CAZFAL010000011.1, from coordinate 1,388 downwards.
TTTGACCTCGTCATTGCCCTTGAGGCGTCGTTCCAGCAATTCGCTGTCCATCTTGACATCCGAAATTTTCTCGGACTGCCTCGCTTCAGAAGCAAGCAATCTGTCAACAATGCCGGAAAGTATGGAATCAGTGTTCACAGCAGACTGACTGTGCGCTGACAGTGGCGCCAGAACAGGGAACAGGACAGGGAGCAAGAGCGCTATCAGGAGGCGCTTACAGGTTCCGGGTTGTAGCGTTGCGCGTTTCATCATAAGTAGGTGTTTCCTGTTCAGGATCTTTCAGTTTTAGTTCACGGCAACCTTGATCATTCTCGCCGTATCGCCTTGTTGTATCCTATCGGCTCTTTGCAAGCCGTCCGTAACAGATCCGAAGACTGTATAGCGCGCACCAAGATGCGGTTGTGGCGAAAGGGTGATAAAAAACTGACTCCCCCCGGTGTCCTTTCCGGAAGTAGCTATTCCAACAGTCCCACGGACATAAGGACGCTGTGAATATTCACAGCGAATCGAATATCCCGGCCCTCCCCAGCCGTCGCCGCGCGGATCTCCGCCTTGCGCCACAAAGTTCGGGATAACCCGATGAAAGGTGACATGTTCATAGACGCCGTCGTCAATGAGTTTCAGGACATTCAAACAAGCCAGTGGCGCAGAGTCATAATCCAGCGCGATTGTCATTTCTCCGTCGTCAAACTTGAGCGCCACGAATTTGTTTTCCTGTCTCGCTTTGGTAAGGCGTGATGACAATTCGGCTTCGGTATAGTGCGGCTGCGGTTTGTGAATCCTCCTTGCAACGTCAGCGTCAAAATACTTCTTGGAATCTGTGGCGGCCTGTTTGCTGACTATGTAATCATCGGCCTGCAGGCATAAGTTAAAAATCTCACGGACATTCTGCTGAATCTGCTCAGGTTGCGTTTTCATATCAGCGCCGAGAAAAGACTCTGTGGCTGTCAGTAAACTGCGGTAGACATCTTCAAATTCATTTTTTTGGATAGGACTGTCAGATTTTGGAAGCAAACGCGCCAAAGGCAGAGCGACATCAAAAAACCAGGGAGATTTCTGTCTGCCGGCATATTCCAGCATTGCTGTCTTTATCACAAAGTCAGTGTCACTGCTGATAATCTTCCAGAGAGTCTTGCCGGTCATCCAGTCTTTCGGGTGCAAATCCAGCTTGTCATATAACTCATAGCAGGCATAGTATGCCGGACCGGAAGCGTGATATTGCGGCGCATGCAATAACTCTTCACAAAACTGATACAAGCGCTTCTTAGCGACCTTGCGGTTGAGACCCTCAAAGAATGCAGTCAGTAGCGCCGGTGAGCCATTGCGTAGCGCCGAATCCAGTGCAGATGAAAGAACACCGTTGAAACTTCCCGCCAGATAGATCGGAA
>CAZFAL010000010.1:0-28794 GCA_964516945.1 uncultured Ignavibacteriales bacterium | reverse complement strand
TTTCAATCGAGCTGAACAGCAAAGCGATGGCTGTTACAAAGGCGGCGTGTCTGTCACGTTGAATCACCTGCGTGGAAACCGCCGCCGGTTTGAGACCGAGTTTCTTGCAGACATATTTTTCGACTTTGGGATCGAGATTGGCGAAGTTACCGACAGCGCCGGAGATGGCGCCGACAGCGATTTCTTCGGTGGCGGCGTTGAAACGCGCGCGGGCGCGTTTGAGTTCAGTGTACCAGACTCCGAGTTTGAGACCGGCTGTGGTCGGCTCGGCGAGGACGCCATGTGTGCGGCCGATGGCCGGGGTCAGAGCGTGACGTTTGACCAGCGTGCGTAGTTTGCTCAGCGCTGTGGCGAGACGTTTATCAATTAATTTGGCCGCGCGTGTCATGCGGAGCGCCAGCGCCGTGTCGAGCACATCCGAGGAGGTCATGCCATAGTGGATATATTGCGCATCGGGGCCGACTTTTTCGGCGACCGAGGTCAGAAAGGCGATGACATCATGGTTGGTCACCGCTTCGATTTCATTGATGCGTTTGACATCGAAGCCGGCCTTGCGCTGGATATTCTTCAATGCCTTAGTCGGTATCTGACCGCTTTTGGCCATTGCCTCACAGGCGGCGATTTCGACTTCGAGCCAGGTTTGATACATCACCTCCTGCGACCAGAGGCGTCCCATTTCCGGTAATGTGTAGCGTTCTATCACGGTGTGTGCTTCTTTTGGTTTGGTATTATGTTTCTATTCCTGCCAGTTGGTTTGGAATTATAGGTCGCCGTTTTATTGTGTTACCTATGTGCCCGGTTTGTTTTGTTACCTATGTAAACGGTCTATACCCTCTCGGTCGCCCACCGCTTGCGGTGGGTTTGCTTGATTACGAGACACTCTCCTCAAAACATCCTGCAAAACCCGGTGGTTTCCCACAGCAAGCTGTGGGCGACCCCTCTTTGTTGCGGACATGTCGGGTTTTTCCGTCCGTCATCTGCCGGACTTCGGAACCCGACCTACGGCTGTTGCCTATGTTTAGGTGGCCCACCCTGCGGGTGGGTTTCTTGCTTCACTTGTAAAGACATCTTTCCCTTTCGGTTATAACTCCCCCACCCAAAGGGTGGGCCACCATCCCTGCATTGTCACTTCTCGGTCGCCCACCGCTTGCGGTGGGTTCGGTTGCTTATAGAGCATTCTCTACGATCGAGAGGAACCCACAGCAAGCTGTGGGCGACCTCGTACATAACATCCGCGCTCATGAGCCGCCATGTCGGGTTTCTCTGTCCGGCAGGAGCCGGACGCCGGAACCCGACCTACCTTGAATCGAACCTGTTCCGGCTCGTGGCTCTGCTTCATTCTTCAGGGTAGCGGACTTTGACCAGATACAGCCCCTGTGGCGGGACTATCAGGTGGTCGGTGGTCCAAGTACCCGCTGTGAGTATATCCCGAATACGGTTGAGAGTCAACGCGGCGCCATCTCGCCCCGGCGGGAGGGCGTATTTGACGCAAAAGCCGACGATGGCGCGCACCATGCTGTGCAGGAAGCGGTTGGAGGTGATAGTGAATTGGTATTCTTCACCGGACTTTTCCCAGCGACATTCGCTCACCGCGCAATCGGCTTTCTCCGGGACTGAGCCGGGGATACAGAGCGCCGAGCAATCATAGGTTCCGAGGAATAATTCTGCGGCTTCATTGAGTCGTTCGAGAGTCAAATCTGTGAGTTTGGGGGATTCCCAGCGGCGGAAGTTGTCCAATGCGCTCCGGGCGCCGCTGAGACAGTAGCGGTAGGTGCGCGCGATCGCATCGAAGCGCGAATGAAATGACTCGGCGACCTCGCAGGAGTCTGCAATCAAAATGTCGCGCTTGAGATGTTGTTGCAGGGCCGGGGCGAATTTCTCCGGCGGGATTGTTGAGTCGCAATGAAAATTGGCCACCTGCCCGAGCGCATGCACCCCGGCGTCAGTGCGCCCGGCGCCATAAAGCGTGACCGGCTGACCGAGCAGTGTTGCCAGCGCAGTCTCGATTTCCTCCTGCACAGTCGGTTGGTCCGCCTGCCTCTGCCAGCCGGAATACGCCGAGCCGTCATATTGGATTGTTAGTTTGATGTTGGGCATGGTGGGGATAGTAGAACAAATACGGAATGCGCGCAACGAATGAGTAGGTTGGGAGCCGTGCGCTCCCGACTTTTCGGTTTCAAGAGGAAGTTGTGCTCTATAACTAAATAGCGGGAGCACACCAATGAAAGGGCTCCTACTCGGCTTCGCTTTCCACGACCTTTCTCCAATCGACAGAACAACCGAGATTGAGGAATGCCCTCAAGTCAAGGAACCTTCCCTTGAAAGGTGGTTCTGTTTGCAGTTTCTCAAGCCAATTCTTGAGCGAAGCAAAAACCTCTTCTGAAGAGCCCTTGGTGCTTACATCAACTGAAATCATTTTTAGCTTGTGCACGAATCTTCCCGTGCGCCGTCGCTTTGTCAGTCGCTTCAAATCAAGAGCAACATAGTCATATCTAAACTTTGAATCGATTAAGTATAGTCTAATCCATCCGACTGTGTCATTGTACAACCATGTTTGCCACATTCGCTTGTTGTAATACTCCCATGCCCGCACTCTTGAACTCTCTGAATCTGAATACTCATTTGCGCCAAATTCTCTCTCCAGTTTCAGTAACTCCTCCTCGCATTCGCTCGAATGTCTCTCTTGCGAGCAACGGTAGACTGGTATTTCGGACAACAAGACCAACTATGAGTCCTTGAGAAACGCTTTCATGAGCAACCAGCCAATCCTTTCCATCACAGGCAGGACACGTAGCAATAGAAGAGCAAGGTATAGTACAATTGCGTAACGCCAATCAAAATAGAACAGTATGAGAAAATTGCCCCACTGAATAAAATGCAAGTAACCTGCCCAAGACGGCAGGTATCTATTGCGAGAATCCACTGCGACGCCACTAGACATCAGATTTCTCTGTTGTTGGATGAGTCGACTATCATATGTGCTTGCAGCCACAAGCAAGAAATATGTGGCACTGAGCATAATTGTGATATGCGATTGCCACGCTATTGTGAAGATTTCAGAAATTGTGTCCACCATCTGCCCAACTCCAGAGCTCAAAACCATCTACATATTGAAAGGGCCGAGTCCCACCTACGTTGGATTGTTCACTGTCCCGACAAACTCAAAAAAAGAGGGGACACGACCATGTCCATAGAGAATATCTGCGTTGGGAATGAATTGCACAAGTGCCAAATCAGTGATGTAGGAAAAGCGCAGGACTCCTGCCCAACTCGTTTGGCGTGTCACTTCTGTAACTCCGACCGCATTTTTTCTGATTCTTCTTTCGAGAGCTTCCTGACTGTTACGCCGCGTTTTTGGGTTACGGCTTGATAGGCGCCGCATTTGGCGCAACCGGTTGGTTCGTGGCGCAGGCGGGGGATGATTTTCTTGCGCACGAGATAGGCGACAGCCAGCAGGAGCGCCGCCCAGACGATGATGTCCTGCCAGGTAATGGTTGCGATGTCTGTCATGGTTGTTACTCCGGTCGCCTTGTTCCCCCGGTCGCCCACCGCTTGCGGTGGGTTCGCTTGATTTTGAGACACACTCCCCGAAACATCCTGCAGAATCCGGCGGTTTCCCACAGCAAGCTGTGGGCGACCGACTGTCACTCTGAGCGTAGCGAAGAGTCTGCTTTCGATTCATCCTGCGAGCATCACAGTAGATACTTCGCTTCGCTCAGTATGACACTTGTATCCGAAAAACCTCAGTTTCCTCTGTTTCCTCTGCTACCCCTGCTTACAGGTTCATGTGCTCAATACCCCAGCGCCCGCGCTATGTTATACGCTCCCCAGCCAGCGACGTAGGCCAGGGCTGTCATATATGTGAAAACAAATACCGGCCAAGTCCATGAGTTTGTTTCTCGCTGGATGACCGCCAGTGTTGAGCCGCATTGCGCGCAGAGTGCGAAGAAGATCATAATCGACAGCGCCACTGCGACACTAAACACCGGCTGACCGGCGCGGTCGCCGTCATCCCAGGTGGCCGAACGCAGTTTATCCACCAACGAACCGGAGGTTTCATCCTGCCCTTCGCCGAGATTGTAAATTGTGCCGAGTGTGGAAATCACCACCTCGCGCGCCGGAAACGCCGAGAGCGCGGCGATTGTCACTTTCCAGTCCCAACCGAGCGGTTTGAACACCGGCTCAAGTGTATGACCGAGTCGACCGATGAAACTCTGGCGCAAATTTGCGCCGTCGAATTGATTGGCCAGCGCCGCCAGCGCTGAGTCTCTCGATGCAACTTCACTGGCATACGCGGAAGTTGCAGATTCTGCAGTGTTATCCTGTTGGAGCGCTTCGAGACGAACGGCGCTCTGTTGATTTATTTCTGCAACATCGGCTTTGTATGTCTCCAGCAACACAGATGAGCGCGGGTAGTAACTCAAGGCCCAGACCACAATAGTCACTGCGAAGATGACAGTCCCGGCGCGTTTGAGGAAGGCGTTGACACTGATAGAAACACGAATCCAGATACCGCGCAGTGTCGGCGGTTTGAAGGTCGGCAGTTCCATGACAAATGACTCTGATTCGCCTTTGAGGACAGTCGACTTGAGAATCAGCGAAACAACAACCGCTACAATCAACCCCAGCGCATACAACCCGACCAGTGTCAGCCCCTGCGTATTGAACACACCGAAGTAACTATGAAACGGGATAAAGGCGCTTATCATAATCGTATACACCGGCAGACGAGCGCTACAGGACATCAACGGCGCCACGAGAATGGTCATCAAACGCTGACGGCGACTTTCAATCACACGGGTGGCCATGATACCGGGAATCGCGCAGGCGAATGACGAGAGCAGTGGCACAAATGATTTACCGGACAGCCCGCACCAGCGGAAGAGACGGTCGACAATGAACGCCGCGCGCGGCAGGTAGCCGGAGTCTTCAAGCAGGCCGAGGAAGAAAAACAGAATCGCAATTTGCGGCACAAAGATGATTACCGAGCCGACACCGCCGATGACACCATCGACAATCAGCGAACGCAATGCGCCGTCAGGCATCGCAGAACCAATTGCGGCGCTGAGCGCGGCAGTCCCGGCGTCAATCAGATTCATCACCGGCTCCGCCCAGGTGAAAATTGACTGGAAGATGACCAGCATAACCGCCAGCAGAATCAGCGGTCCCCAAACTTTGTGCAGGACAATTTCATCGATTTTTGCTGTGTTGTCCTGTTTCTTTTTGCCGTTGCGACTGATAACACGCTCGGCGATTTCAGCCATGGATTTGGCGACCGGATAGGCCTCGGCGAACGGGAGGCCGTGATATTCGTCGGAGAGACGCGAGCGTAAGGCGCTAAGTTTCTCTTCGGCATGGTCCTGATAGACACTCAAGAAACGTTTTTCGGCGGGCCCATTCCTGTCAAAAAGCGCGCGAATGACCTCCGGGCGTGAGAGCGCGTTTGTTTGGCTGCTCTCTTCACTGAACTCGCGCAGGAAGTCTGCTATCTCGTCACTAAAGCGATGTAATGACCCGGCCGGGCATAGTTTTGCGCAATTGGCGATCGCGTCTTTGAGCCGTGGCAGTCCTTTGCCCTTATGCGCTACGGCGCTGATTACCGGCAGGCCGAGAATTTCGGCGAGTTTTTGTTCGTCGATGTGTATGTTTCTGCTCTCGGCGATGTCAATTTGATTGAGGACAACAATCGTGGGCAGTCCCGCCTCGGCAATTTGCGCCAGCAGATACAATCCCCTGTCGAGATTTGAAGCGTCGAGGACGACAATGACCAAGTCGAGTTTGGATGAGCCGCTTTGGGAGGCCTCGCCAATTAATGTCTTGACGGCAATATATTCATCGGGCGAAGCCGCCGAGAGTGAATAGCTCCCGGGGACATCAATGACGGTATATTCGATTTCCGGTGTTTGTGGCAATGAGAATGCGCCGGTATGCGCGGCGACTGTTACACCGGGATAATTGGCGACTTTTTGCCGCAAACCGGTGAGATAATTGAAAATTGTGGATTTGCCGGAATTGGGATTCCCGCAGAGGGCGATGCGGACGGACTTCGAGGAGGGTTTCTCGTCAGTGGCCTGGTGGCCGGTGTTGGGGCGTGTGGTGGGATGTGCGCTCATTGCGCAACTCCTGAGGTAAGAGCGGGGACTGTGTATATCCGGTGGAACACTCTTTTGCGTCCCCCGTCATGTTGCCGGACTTCCCCGGCTCAGATTTCCCCGACTTACACTTCCTCGACGTAGACGAGGTCGGCTTCGCTCTCGCGCAATGAGAGGCATGATTCACCGACGGCATATTCAATCGGATCGGAAAAGGGGGCGCGACGCACCATAGAAATTGAACGTCCGGGATAGACACCCATTTCTACGAGACGACGTCCAACGTTGCTTTCCTCAATGGAGACAACGCGGACAGTTTGTCCCCGTTCGACATTACTTAGCTTAGTCATTCCCTGTTGTTCCTTATTCCTATCCGTTCAAGACAGTTCCGGCCTGTAAGTGAGCGAGCTCACATTCCGCCGGCGCCACTTATATCAACAATCTTAGCAGATGCAGAGTTCGCCGGGTTTTCGGCGCCCTGGTTATCAGCGTCCTTCTCAACTCCGCCTTCCTGACGGCATTTCAAACAGATGCCGATGATTTCGATACGAAACTCTTCGGGCAGCAGCCCGGATTCATCGGCCTTGTCCTGTAGCAATCTGGTGATTTCACTGGAGAAAAACTCTTCGGTCGAGCCACACTTCTGGCAGACCAGATGACCATGCGGGGTCGAAGTCACCCTGTCATAGCGGACGACACCATCGCCGAAGTACTTCTTTTCACCGAGGCCAACATCGCAGATCAATTTCAAGGTACGCCAGACTGTGGTGTAGGCGATAGCCGGGTCCATTTCGACGACCCGCTCGTGAAGCTCCTCCACCGTCATATGCGGCTCCGACTCAAAGAAAGCCCGAAAGATAGTCTCCCGCTGGGAGGTCATTTTCAGCCCTTTGGTCTTCAGAAAGTTTCTCATCGCCTGTCGTCCATCAGATGCTCATCCGGTATCTTGCTATGCGATTCCATACGCTTGCAACTTCAATCGCTAACTGCAATCAGATTGCAGTTGCAATTCAATTCTAACTCATTTGTCGGAAATGTCAAGGGTAAATTGAGAGAAAACTCGAAAAAATATACTTATTCGGACTGTTTTTGTAAGCGGTGGGGATACAGTAGCTTAACGAGCAGAGAGGGCGGGAATTTCCCCGCCTTTTCTGGCTGTCGAGCATGCTGGAGCTTTATTTCGAGGCTATGCCAGAAGTTGTTGTGTAACTCGTCGGTCGGGTTCCGGAGTCCGGCGCCCGCCGGACGGAGAAACCCGACATTCTCTGTTGTCGCAGATATGTCGGGTTTCTTGCTCGCTAAAGCGAGCGCCGGAACCCGACCTACGGGTCTAACAAACAAAAAAGGCGGGGTCTCCCCCGCCTTTTCTGTACAAAAAGCATGCTTGCGCTCTATTTGGATTCGGCCTTCGAATCAGCCGCAGATTCACCTTCAGCTTTCGGCTTGGCTTTGATGGCCTCAAATTCGAGCTTGAGATCGACATCATTGCCAAGCGCCAGTCCGCCGCCTTCGAGAACCGCAGACCATGAGACATTAAAGTCCTGCCGGTTGATAGTTGTCTCCGCGGAGAAGCCGGCGCGGATGTTGCCCCAGAGGTCGTTGACAACGCCGCGAAACTCGCAGTCAAACGTGACTTCTTTGGTAACATCTTTGATAGTCAAATCACCGGTGAGTTTGAACTTCCCGTCTTTGATGTCACTGACCTTGGTCGACTTGAAGGTCATTGTCGGATATTTTTCGGCGTCAAAAAATTCATCCGAGCGCAGATGCTCATCACGGTCTTCATTATCAGTGTTCACCGACGCTGTCTTGGCGGTCACTGAGACTGAACCGTGTGAGATATCTTTGCCATCAAAGTTGACAGCGCCGGAGAAATCAGTGAAACGCCCACGAACTTTGCTGATTACCATGTGTGTCACTTCAAATGTTATTGACGAATGCGCGGGATCGATATTCCATGTTTCAGCCGACGCATTTGAGCTGAGTGTGAGAAATGCCAGCGTTGCAACTGCTATCATCTTTTTCATACACAATCTTCCTTTCTATCCGGGCTATCCGGGTTACAGTTGTCGGAAGCGCGTTTCGCCACAGCGAAAGCCACAACCGGACCTACCTTCACTTACGATTATGAATATAGAACTCTGTTCAACAAGATGCAATATGCACAAACGCCCCGGTGAAAACTCACCGGAGCGCTTTCGTACTTGATTGGAATCTGTTGTGAATCGCCGCAGGGCGCTATTTGAGTAGGACCATCTTGCGTGTTTGCGACTGCGCGCCGCGTTTCAGACGATAGAAATAGACACCGCTGGCGGCGTGTGCGCCATTATCGGTTGTACCGTCCCATTCAACCGAGTACTCTCCGGGACTCTCCTGCCGGTCAACGAGCAGGCGCACCTGCTGGCCGAGGACATTGTAAATCGACAATTCGGTGTTCACACCCCGACGCGCCCCTTCACCGGCGGTGATAGAGTACTTGATTGTGGTAGTAGGGTTAAACGGATTCGGGTAGTTCTGCTGGAGTGTAAATGTCTCCGGTAATACCGGTTCAGTATTGCCATCGTTGACATCAGTCTGCAAGTCACCGAAGAACTGGAAGACCCGTTCGAGCAGGTCTCGACGTTGTGTGCGTCCGCGAAGCGCCGCGCCATCATCTTGCTCAATCGCCTCAAACGGGAATGAAAAGAAAGCCAACTTGTAGGAGCCGGCAAATGTCAGCGCATGGTATGCGTTGGCAGGCGCTCCAAAACCCTGCAACGCTGGGGCCGCTCCATTAGTGGGTATCATGGCTCGCGCTGTTGTATCGCTAATCCAATTGAAGGCGCCGCCATTGCCAAACACACGAGTTTCTGCAATACCGTCACCAATCGGTGAACCTGGAACGCCACTCTGGCCTGCAAAGTATTCCCTGTCTCCGAAATCACGCGCGTGCAAATAGGTCTCAAGGAACGCCGAATCGCTGGCGCCAAGCTGGCCAACGATATCCTGGCCTGAGAGCATCAGGTTGCCCCCGCTGTTGAGATAACCCATGATGGCTTGTTTTTCTGATGTGGTGGGACCGATCAATGTGTGGTCACCAAAGAACCAAACTACATTCTTATATGGTATCATCTCAGCGCTTGTAATCGGACCGTCAAGAGCAATTGTATGTGTGCGATATGGCGAGCGACGACTACGCATGTCCCCGGTGTAGAACTCAAGATTCTCTCCAGCGGCATCGGCGTTGACAATCAGTATCTCCGGCGCGCCGACTTCGATTTCGAGCGGCAGGGTGATAACATTCAGTTCATTGTCCGAATGGAATGCAAAGAAGAGCGTGTCAATCCGCGGAGTGATGTTTGGAGCGACAGTGAACCTGAACGGCGAACCGGAATTTGACGACGTTGCTCCGCGTCCACTTAATTGACCAATGAACACTGAATCAACGTTGAAGGTCAGGTCAGCGCTGGACGAGCTGACTTTGACATAGGCCATGGCGCCGTCGGCCCAGAGGTTCTGGACGTTGTAGCTGAATTCAAAACGCTCTCCCTGCTCGATGATGCCATCACCATCACCTTGATCACTGAAAGTAGTACTTAGCATTTCCAGGCGCGGACGTGAGTACGTCCTGTCAAGGTTAGCGGTCATGGTCGGACCGCTGGCTGAGATGTTCCAGACTGCCACTTCTGTCGTCTGTCCCTCAATCAGCGTATCTCCGGTATTTGTCTTTGAATTGGTAGGAGTTAAGTCAGTGAATTCATTCTGGGCGCTGATAGCGGTGAACGGGTCTCCGCCGTCACCCTGATTATTTGCTCCGTAGGCCAGATCATTTCGCCCGTCGGCCTGCTCAAGGGCGACAAGATACCTGTTCTGGTTCGAGTTACCCCACGGAAATCCACCTGTCTGACTACCGGCCTCATCAACATGATAGATAAGCAGACCCGCTCCGGGGAGATTGACATCGAAACCGGTTTTCTGACGGTTTTCGACAAGGAAGTATTCACCGGCGGGCATATTCTGGCCGTTGATACGGTAGATAGTGGGCGAATTCTCAATCTCTGGGAATGAAACATCGCGCAGGTTGTTTGTGATGGTTGTTGCATCGGCAAAGCCGAGAAAGACTTTGCTCCAGGCGTCAAAATGCGCCGGAGTCTTTGAGCCGCCGAGCCAGTTGCCGGAAGCCATCAAAGACCACTGTCCGAGCCCTTCCGAGTTTGAGGCGGTTGTTTCATCAAAGTCATACAGGTCAGGAAGGCCGAGAAAGTGTCCATACTCATGGCAGAAGACGCCGATTTGAGATATGGACTGACCAATATAACTTTCCTCCGGCTCCATTGTGTAGGCAGAAACAGTGACACCATCAAGGGACAATGATGGTGGTCGTAATTGCCACTTGTGTGAGTGGATATCATTGATGCCGCCATTGTGACTGTCTTCAAAACCCGTTCCGGCGTGGACGACAAAAATACCATCCACCGTCCCATCCGGAAAACCGGAGGGGCCATACGAATCAAACTGTGAAAAATCCACATCAGGATCGGCGGCCAAAACGGCGTCCATCGCCAAATCCTGGGCGTTTGGAGAGAAACTCTGCAACCCTTGATCTGTGCCAACATAATAACTGTATGGATGCGGCATGCGGTACCACCCGGCTATGACTCCCTGAACAAGGAACTTGCCATAGGAGTTCTCGAGATAATACTCGCTCATTGAGCCGGTCGGATTACTGCCATCAGTTGAAAACAACACATCGTTGAACATTGACGGTGTAGCGGCCACACGGCTGACATACGGCGCTACTTGCTGGTCATAGGGATTGTCGGAAAAGTCCACCAGAATTACGAGGACTTTGACAGTGTCGGTGGGAGCGAGGACCGGGCTCCTGAAAAGTCCGTTCTGCTTGGTTGCATTCAGCATCTGTAACATAGCCGGCGTGCGCACTGGATTCTTAACCGGCGTATTCAAACCGCTGGCTTTGTCGGCGGCAAGGACTTGCAGGTAGTGTGTGAGTTTGCCTTCTTTTCTGAGCTTCTCTCTGACACTGGGGTGCAGTGAAACCGCGTGCACCGGCAGATTCAACATCGAAAGGGCAAATGCCAGTCCGAGGAGCTTGAGAAACCTGACCAATCTCCGCGCGGCTGAGTTGTGAATTGTCGTGGTTGATGTCATACGCATAGCGAGATTCTCTTTCTCAATGTCTTGCTCATTGTCTCTCTCAATGGTTGTAACTTTGCGGAGTTGACGACAGTTCCCGTGGGGCGGAACTTCCATTCAATTATACAACATTGTCGCTGTATAGCTGAATGTTCAGCCCGGTCGAGGCCTGCGGTTCCGCACCCGTGTCTTCTCTTGCTGTGTCTTCTCTTTCTGTGTCTACTCTGCTTCATATATATGCTACTTCAACAGTGTTATTTCGTCAGTGTTGTCCTGTCGGCGCTATTACTCCGTGTTACTTCAAGAAAGTCATTTTTCTGGTAAAGACACCTGTTGCGGTTTTCAGGCGGTAGAAATACACTCCGCTGGCCACAGATGAGCCGTTACTGTCGGTCCCATCCCAAGTCACCCGGTTGACACCGACTTCAGTCTGGCCGTCAAATATCTCTGTAACTTGCTGGCCAAGAACATTATAAACAGCCACTTGCGCATTTTCTACGCGCGGAGCCGCAAACTCAATTGTTGTGGACGGGTTGAACGGATTCGGATAGTTTTGCGCCAATTCGAATTTCTCAGGTAGAGTCGAAAGTCCATTTTCATCGTCATCAATCCCGGTCGGGCGCAGGAAGCGATTCCGCGCTTTGACAGCGTTATCCGCCAGCTCATTGAGATCGGCTCCGACAACGAGAGCGAGGGCCACCTGCGCGCTATCCTGTGGCGCAAGGTTAAACGGCCCGAAATTCACCTGCATAAAGTAATCATCTGAGCCGGAATTATCCAGAGCCAGCGAGTCAGTTGTCAGCATTGAATATAGTTGAGTCTGTGTGAAGCCCACTTTGGTGGCTGTGTTGGTGGCGGTGTTACGTCCACTGAGAGCGCCGGATGACTGACTGAGAGCAACGATTCCCACTGCAACTCCATTGCGGTATTGATAGAGCATGTTCAATCCCGGATCGTAATTGAGGTTGTCGCCGGATGGATCAGTACCGAGGTCGAAATCGTTGAAATACCCAAAGCGCAGATCAGTCATGGGCTCCAGTGTCGGGTTAAGCAGTGAAAACTCGATGATTGCATACCCGGCGTCGGCGAGCGTAGTGAATGTCTCTGTTCGCTGTTTTATCATCACCGGTAACGGAATCAATCCGAATCTGTCTGTGTATTCAGACTCACTGACGGATGCTCCTTCGGAACCGAGCGAAATAGTCAGCGGTTGTGTCGAAGCAAAATCCGAATAGAACGACACCGCATTGGAGTCCCGGACAGAAGACGCCAGTTGCAGGGTATTGCGACCGACAACAATTCCGGACTCATAGAGCAGATTCATCCCGCCGCCAAAGCGTAGTCCAACTCCACCGGCCTGATAGCTTGAACCGGCGCCAAGGCCGAACTGAGCAAAGTCTGAAACGGTGAACTGCAACGCTGATGTTGTGTGTGTGTACATTTCTCCGAGAGGCGGAACACCGATAGTAAGCTCAAAACTCACACTTCCGACACCGCCGAACGAGTTGTAATAATCAAGCGTTAGTGTTTGTGTCGCGCCATGGATAAGTGAATCAGCGACATGAACCACAAATGACGATAGTGAGATACCCGCTCCGGTCGCCGGTGAGAAGGTGAGCAGGGCTGTGTCAACTACGACGGAGACCCGTCCTTCATCGGTGGAGCGCAATGTTCCGCGCAGTGTGTCATAGGAGCCGATAGGAGTTTGCAAGTAGATAGTGAGATTGGCCATTTCCCCCGGTGATGCGACTCCGTCTCCGTCAACAGCAATACTTGTCACAGATACTTGCGGCATTGATGGCGGTGGAATCAATGCCAGAGCGCGCACCGCATCCGGAAATCCATGACCATAGGAGTTGTCATTCCCGGCAGGACCCAAATCGACGGCGCTTCCGATGATTGCCTGCTTGATTTGGGCGACAGTCGCATCGGGATTGTATTGACGCATCAAAGCCACCATCCCGGCGATGAACGGCGCGGCCATTGAAGTTCCGCTACGTAATCTGTAACCGCCGCCTTTGTCTGCAGAATAAATGTCCACACCCGGCGCCACAACTTCCGGTTTGATTGTGACACTGTCACAGGTCGATGGTCCACGGCTTGAGAAGTCTGCGACCAGCATTGTATTCTGGTCTATGGCGCCGATAGCGAATGAGTTCAGCGGTGAAGCGATGCGGTTTGCAGGAGAGCGGATAGTAAACGGAGTCGGGCCTTCATTGCCGGCGGCAAAAATTGTCACAATTCCGGCCTGCTCGACATTGTCGATTGCATCCCAAAATGTATTGTCACACGGTCCCAGCAATCCGACAGGCAGTCCCCAGCTATTGAGAATCACATCGGGCATATCGGATGTTGTATTCGGATTACCATCGGGGTCAAGCGCCCATTCAAAGGCCGCCAGAATATCAGAGAGCGTACCATTGAGTGAGTTGCCCTGATCTATGACTGCGGCGTTTATCCATTCCGCTCCGGGAGCCACACCGAATGAGTCAGTCGGCGTATTCCCGACCATAATGCCCATCGTATGTGAGCCATGGCCGACATTGTCAAATGGCAGAGTGTCGGTAGAATTTGGCGCGAAAAATGACGATTGGGCGGAAGCATTGGCGCCATGATAATTGCTCGCGAGCGCCGGATGTGTTCCCTCGACACCGGTGTCAAAACTGGCGACGATGCGCCCTTTGCCGGTGATGCCCTGCGCCCAGAGTTGCGGAACTGAGAGTGTTTGTAGCGCCGAGCTGACACCGGCGCTCAATGACGCCGGGGCCGGTTTGTTACTGACCGGCGCGACATATTCGAGCCGCACGTTTTCGACGACACGACTGACTCCGTCAAGTTCGGCAATATTCGCTAACGTTTCCACCGGAGCGCGTAGAAGAACACTGCGTGTCACCCAATGACGACGGACAATTTCCACACCCGGCAGGGACTTGATTGTATTGAGTGTTTGTTCTTCGCGTGAGGAATGGAATGATTGCAATTTGTTGAGCACGAGTCTCCGGCGTGAAGACATGTTTTTGGGCATTCTACTGATAGACGATAGCGGACCGTGATTCAGCGGTTCACGGAAAAAAACCAGCGCATCAAGTGACAATCCGCCGCTTTGTGAGATTTGTCCTGAAACAGGATTCGAAGTAGGCGGAGCTGTCAAGGCCGCCCGCGCCGCAGGTGATATAATAGATAAACGGTCAGGGATGGTTCGCGCGAGTGAAGCTGAACCAAGCGCTATGACCAGGGCGAGCGCCAAAGTACCGGAAATCCAGTATTCTGATCGGCGTTGGCCTGTACGGTTTACTGTCTGTCGTGTCCAATCTTCCATAGCAAGGTCTCTTTGCGCAAGAACCCTGCCGTGGGAAGGTTTTTCACTCTTTCCATAAAACAAATCAGCGCCAACAATTCATCCGACTCGGTAGCAATGAGTTAGGACAGGCGCGGCTTAGTTTGCAAAGTCGTGAACACCTACGCTATCTTTTGCTTATAGCGGAATGGGATTGACAAATGTGCAATGCATTGCCGACTTCCCCAATGGCAGGATTCTGTGGCGGTTGCACGCGAATCAAAGTATGTTGGCTACGTCTACAGTGAGGGCGACTGTGACGGCAGACGTATGATGACGATAAATACAGAAAAATTCCACGGAAAGCTGACCACCGGCGAGCGAAAGCGCGTGTTCGCACTCTTGCTCTTTGCGACGTTAATTCGTGTCGTTTACCTGTATCTTTACAGTCGTCAATCCATTTGGAGCGATCTGGTTGTCGATTCACTCTACCATCTGAATTGGGCGGATTCAATTGCGCACGGCAATCTCCTCGGCGGGGAGACATATTTTCGCGCGCCATTCTATATTTACGTTCTGGCCCTTAGCCGGGCGATGGCGCCGGACTCTATTCTCCTGCCACGAGCTATTGGCTCCGCGCTGGGTGTTGTGTCTGTCTTTGTTACATATCTGCTTGCGCGGCGGACATTCCCGGGTCGCGGCGGTGAACGCGCAGGGCTGGTAGCCGGGGCGATGCAGGCGATGTATGCGAGCGTTATCTTCTTCGAGGCCGAATTGCTGGTCGACTTTCTTTTTGCCTTTCTGTTGCAGTTGACTGTCTACCGATTGTTGATAGGCGTCGAAAGAGACACAAAGAGCGCATATGCGCTTGCCGGAATAGCTCTCGGCCTGGCATGCATCACCCGGCCAACAGCATTGGCGTTGATACCCTTTTTTGTTTTCTTCGTCTATCGTTTTGGTAAAGGCGCGAAGACCCAATCAGCGAGAGCAAACAGAAATGCAGGCGGCGCACTGATTCTGGCGCTGGTGACTGCGCTTGTTATAGCTCCAGTGACAATCCGCAACTATGTAGTCGGAGGGGACCTGACTCTTGTCGCCTCATCCGGTGGCGTGAACTTCTTCATCGGCAATAATGCAGAATCAAGCGCCGTTAGCGCCTCATTGCCGGAACCATACGGAGCGAACTGGACACTGGCGGATATGAAGGGACTTGCCGAGCGTCACGAGGGACGACCGTTGAGTCCGGCGGAAGTGTCACACAGTTGGACCATGCGGGCGCTTGACTGGATTACACACCATCCCGTCGAATTCCTCGGTAATTACTTCAAGAAACTCTATATCGCGCTCGGCTCGCGGGAATACTCCAACAATCGCTCTCTGCCGGGTGTTCTCCGGGCTAATCCGGTTTTGCGCTACAGCCCACTCAACGCCGCTCTTCTACTGTTTCTAACCGTGATTGGAATGTGGCGGCTGGCCAGGATTGAAAGAACACCGGCAAAACTTCTGGCTCCGGTCACCGCCGGGTTGTATGTGATGGTTCTTGCTTTCTTTTTCATCAACGAGCGCTTCCGCCTACCGGCATTGATTCTTCTCTTCCCTTCCGCCGGGTGTGGACTCGTCACGCTCTGGCAACTTGGCGTGAATATGCTCAAGAATAATCAGCATCGAAAAAAGACAGCGCTCTCTACCGGAGAAATGAAATCCATGACCGCCGGTATCGCCATCGCTACGGCGTTTGCAATTCTGAGCGCCCTTCCATTCGGCAGGCCTGTGGAAAACTTTCAGGGCCGGGACGAATACTTGCAGGCGAACGGGTATCTCAATTCAGGTCAGCTTGAATCAGCGATAAAAACGTTCACAGAATTATTACGCGAGAATCCCGGGTACCCGCGTGCGGCATTGAATCTCGGTGTCGCATATTTCCTAAGCGCCAAAGCTGATTCCGCCAGACACTATTTCCAACTGGAGCTTGAACATTCACCGGACAATCCGGAAGCTCTGACTAACCTCGCTTCACTGGCGCTTGCGCAGGGTGACTATCGGAGGGCTGACTCACTGTCGCAGCTGGCCTATGGACTGTATGCCTACGATCTGGCAACGTTTCGCATTCGTATTCGCGCGCTACTGGCAAATAGGCGATTAGAAGAGGTTGATAGCCTACTACAAGACGGTGAGCGCCGTTTCGGCGCGGATGTGCGCTATTGGTATGAGCGAATGCGGTATTGTCTTTCATTGACTCCTCCGGACACGACACGCGCGCTTGAGGCGCTTCGCAGAGGAGTGGCGCTCAATCCGGAGAACTTGGCGCCGGTTGAGAGTTCTTCATGGGCGTTCACACGCGGCGCCCGCGACAAAAATGAGCGCCGGACAGCGGCGGCGAGAATCCGCTATCAACTGGGCTACTTTTCGGGAGTCAAAGGGGTGTATGATAGCGCTGTCTTCTATAGCAATGAGGCGCTCCGCCTTGATTCGTCGCTTTCGGCGGCTTATGTCAATCTGGCGCTGGGGTATTTGTCACAGGGCTTTCCTGATTCGGCGCAACAGATCTATCAGATTGCATCAGAGCGCTTTCGACAGGATTCAGTCGCCCTACGTGATATCCAGCGACTACGCGGAATCATGACTGGAATACAATAACACACAAAAAAAGCTGAACCTCGAATCGAGGTTCAGCCTTGCAAAGCGCTATGACTTCCGGTTTGCGAAAACTTTAGTATGCCTGCTCGTCGGCTTCGGCTTGCAGTTTCTTCATTTGCAGGTAATCCTTCAATTGCTGCTCATACTCAAGCTGATTCTTGAAGAAACGCTTGCCCCCAAAGGCCTCATTCAGCATGTTTTGATGCACACTCTCAACGGATTTGGAAAGTTCGATAAACTCACTCGCATACTTACCCGGCACAGGCGGCGCCGGATTTGGGGCTTTACCGAAGCTCGGGCCTCCCCACGGTCTCGCAAATAACCAGTCCATCATGGTGTTGAATGCCGGTTGGAATGAATCCTGGTCCATTGTCAGCGGCGTAAACTGCCAATGTGAAGTACGGAAGAATCCACCGTCACGACGAACGGCAACTACCGTACCCTGCATATCACCAAAAGTCAGGTTCCAGAATGGGTATTTGGCTTCTCCGAAGCGTGACTTATAAAGATAGAGTGTTTCTGTGCCTGCGGAGGTGGTCGGTATTGTGAAACCAAC
Source organism: uncultured Ignavibacteriales bacterium (assembly GCA_964516945.1). Lineage (GTDB taxonomy): Bacteria > Zixibacteria > MSB-5A5 > GN15 > JACZUZ01 > JAJRPJ01. Next base: position 11,099 of record CAZFAL010000010.1, on the reverse strand, counting down.
ATCCGGCAATGCCGCAATTGAATCCATGAATGGATAGTGCTTAAGATTACCTTTATCGTCGCTACAAGTGGTAGTGTCCAGCCATGTGAGCATTGTTTCTAAGCGCACCGGATCCACTGAGAGCGGCGGGAAATCTGCGGATGAAACGAGTTCGGACGGGACGGCGCCGATAAAGTCCTCACCGCGCACTGCCTTCAGCTGATCAATTACCGGATCGGATTGATCAGCGTTTCTACTAACCGCCATACCATACCAGGAAGGCTCAAAGCCCCCCTGTATGCCAAACAACTGGGCATACCTGAGTGGGAGTCCCTGGCCTGTAGGGGTTATTCCATACATATACGGCGCAAGCGCCTGAATGATCTCCAAGCTAATCGAGGTGAACTGCTGAAAAGGTGAGCGCATCAACATCCAGTAATTATTGCCTGAGAGAATACCTTGCACCAGAAATTGATTCGGATCTCCTCCCTCGGCGGCAAAGCCAAAGTCTCTTTGTAGAGTCTCTTTGGAGTAAATAATCACCTTATGTTTGAGGATGTCTCTCAACCTGACCGTAAAAGTACCCTGCGACGTCGGGAGCTCCAAAAAGTCCGGTGAGGTGGACATCGCAAGAATTCCTTGAGTGACACATCCGCTGGGATTCCTGGCTGATGGGGGTATGAGAAGGCTGTCATCATTGCAGGGGTCGAATGAGCCGGTGTCAAAGCCATAGGAGCCATCCGGCCCGACTGACCCGGGTATCCACTTTGATACCAGAGCAGCGTAAGCCGACTTCACCTTAGCCATACCAGCTTTTCTCTCTAACTGAATTTGCCTGCTTCCTCTCACACCACAACTGAAGTGGAGGCCATTAAAGGCTGCGGCGCGAAACGGAGCTGGGGACTCTGATAGAACCAATAAATCTCTCTCATGCTTGGGATTAATCACGGGAATCATTGTGAAGCTGGGCGCCGGGTCGGGAACAAGTGCGTCATCACGAGCCTGAACCCAGAAAAGAAATGAATTCTGACGAGTGGTGTCTCCGGGGCTCCCCGGGATAACAGATGCGTCGTCACGATATACATCAAAAAACTTCGCGTTCCTCTGCGTTGTCCACACATCTCCGGTAACAGGATTGAAGGATGTTCGAATCAGACGTTCGCCGGGATTCGCGTCCAGTGAATCTACTTTATTCAGATCAACGATTCGCTCAAAGTCGCCGAATCCGTCTATGAGCGCCGAATCAGCCGCTGCGGTATCGACTCGTAAGGTTGAAATACTGTCGATATGCACCGTAACTGTCAGGAATGTGTCAAGCGTTCTGAGCGTGTCCCCGAGTGAATCCGGTTGATGCGGAACAATCGAATCAAGAGCAGTATCCGCCTTGGTAAAGTCAAACGCTGTGTCTACGAGAGTATCACCAATGTTGTAGGTCTTCCGGTTGGTAACAAAAACAGGCACAATAAAGCTATCCATGATCATCGTTGATTCAGCTTGTGTGTATGGGCCATACAGTCGCCATTGAAATTCCAACGGCACACCTTCTTCCGCGCCCGGGAAATCAAGCGGGTCATCCCCTGACCAAACGACAGGGATACCGCCCTGCCCGAATCGCTCTTGCGGGACATTAACAAATGCTCCACCCGGAGCAAAAGGAGGTTCGACACGCGTGTTCGGGAAATGGTCATTGCGGCCAAAGAGACGATACACAACATCCGAGATAGCCCCTTTGTCATCAACTGCTACGAGAAAGAGATACTGCTGGATGAAAACAGTCACCGGATTCGCAAAGTCCGCCGATAGAGCGACAGTGTCACTACTGGCGGGATCGTCGAGCGTGACCGGTTTGACAATCCACTCTGAAAACGGAATGCTGTCGAGAGCATACTCCTCCGGTGTCATTCCCGCAGGAACTTTTGACATTTCGCGAACGACATAGCGGAACTCAACTACGCGTCCGTCAATGTCCGTGCCAACCCAATTAATTGTCGGATTCGCAGAAAACGTCGAGCCGTCAGGCGGGATATTGACAAAACGCGCCTGAGGACGCGAATTGACCAGGGAATCACCTGAAAAGCCCTGAGAGCAACCACTGTAGATGACGCCGCTGAGCCCAAGGGCGAGGACAAGGAAGAGGAACGATTTCTTTCTTTGTATTTTTCTCGTCGAGATCATGAATTAATACCTTCTGCGAGGTTTGCCCGCCAAATGTAATCGATAATTTGCGCTACACTATTTAATATGCTTGAGATACTCTTGTTGATATGTTCTTGCGATCATCGGTCTGCTACGTATCAGAGTAATAGCAACTAACATCCAGATGGTTGCTCTGAATTTCTAACTGAGAGATTTCCTAACCTAAAATACGATACTAAACGTGAATCGATGCACCTGCGTCAGAATTTGGTAATCCTGATAGGCGTAGTCAAAGCGCAACTCCCGCTCTTCTCCAAACGGGAGACGCAACCCACCACCGAATGTAAAACCTGCTCCTGATTTTCTTTGGATCGCCCCGTCAACAATACCGAAATCCGCATCCAAGTCCTGATTGAGACGTACACCGGCGCGTAACGCATACTTCTCCTGATACCAGTATTCCATGCCGCCTTGGTATTTCTCCAAATTGTCCGAAGGATGCGAACCTTCCATTGACAGGACTGCCAGATGATCCGCCGACTCGACAAGGTTGATTGAGGCGCCGAAATGGAAGTTGATTGGCAATGGGGCTTTGTTTGTAATATGAGTCATGTCGGGTCCAAAATTGGTAATGGACATCGCCACCTTGAAATCTCTGAAACCGGTATTGTAGATTGTGCCAATATCAGCAGCCCATCCATTTGCGCTAACATCAGCCAGATCAGAACCCAGATACTTCATCGTGAAACCAACAGAGAATCTGTCAGTCAGGTAGCGGCCGTAACTCAGCGTCAGAGCATATTCACCCGCAGAGAAAAACCTGCCGGTCCCGGTGGGATGATTGTAGTCTGTTTCAAGAATGTCACCCGTAGACAGGAACGAACCGCCGATACCAAGTACGCCACCGATAGACTCCATTGGTAATCCGATGGCAAAAAAACTGAGATTCAAATCCGACGGAAGGACGATTTGTGTAAACATCGCCTCTTTATAAAAGAGGTAGGGCAAACCCGCAGGGTTGTAATAGACGGCTGAGACATCATCCACAACCGCAGTGAACGCTCCGCCCATTGCCATACCTCGAGCAGACACTTCAAGTTCAAGCGATTGCATGCCCGTCGAACCAACTTTGGCCTGCGAGTGAGCTGAAGCGCTAAACAGCGCCACTGCACACATCGTTATACCAACGGTTACGAGGGAATGTGTCAGTCTCTTGTGTTGCATATCTTTCCTCATAGTTCTTCGCGTTCTCTGGCTACGTGTCAGTCTATGTGCCAATGTCAGCGTCAGTTCGATTTACAAACTCATCTGCAATCCTACGCGCACTTCCCGCTGGGCGGCGAAATTCAAGGGGTTGTTTGCAAAAGCGCTACCACCCTGGATGATGCCCTGCGTTGTCACGTCAGCGTTAGGCAAGCCGGTGGCGCCGAAAACAGTGCGGGGATATCTGGTATTGAAGATATTTTCCACCCATAGAATCGCACTATAGTCAATGCCAGCGACGCGGAAGTTTTTTTCTACACGGGTATTGAAGACCAAACGGCTCGGTCGACGAAGCGAGTTCGACTCCGGCTCACTTCCCAACGGTATTAGCAGATTCGGAAAATCTCTCGTCGGGGTGAAAGGTCTGCCGCTCTCAAATGTGCCTTCAAGGCTCATTGTCCAGTCATCGAGAATAGGGATGCCAAACAGCGATGCGTCACTGTTCTTCGGAACGACCAATTGAACCGCGGTCTTGATTTGATGACGGACATCGAAGCTGAGGGCTTTTTCACCGAGTGGCTGGCGACTAATAGCGAAGTCATCGAGGAAATTCTTGTTTGTTTGTGAATCTTTCCCAAATGCAAACGCATACGTATAGTTGACTTCACCGGTAACAATGCCCCGACGCTTGTTGAGCGTCAACTCAAATCCGCGACTACGCGCATACTGATTGTTTTGAAACTGTCTGACACGAGTTGCGCCAAGGCGCACATCACCCTGACCAACTTTGTTAAACTCATCTTTGTAGTAGCCACCGACAGTGACTGAATAGGCGTCAGAAAGCGCATATTGAACTCCGAAACTATATTGAATCGTCTTTTCGAAATCAAGATTGTAGTTTCCGATAACATCGTTTCTGTCCGCCGATGATGTGTTGCGCGCAAATAGCAGATCAAATGTCGGCAACTGGTAAAAGTGTCCATAGTTGAAGAATACTTTTGCCTTATCTGAAATCGGGTATGAGAATCCGATGCGCGGCGAAAACTTTTGACGATCACCGATGATAACGCCACTATTAAGATCATCATTCAGCGCAACTTGGAGCAAACCATCCGACTGGACGAAAAAGTCCCAGCGGAATCCAAGCGACGCAATCATTGAGCCGTATTCAAGCTTGTCGCGGAAATACATCGACCCTTGAGTCGGTTTGTAATCAAAGAAATCTCTCGCTGAACCGATTGTCGGAAACTCGCCACCGTCCGGACGACCGGTATATGGCTGATAGGGACGACGAATATCCTTGAAATCAAAGTCGTCCCGATGTATTTCGAAGCCCGCTTTCAAATCGTGCTGGGCGAAAGTTCTGTTGACCTTCACCTCTGCGCCAAGCGTGTTGACTGTATGCTCAGTCCAGCGCGCATCAGTGTCATATGAACCGAGGTCCAGAAACTGGTCACGGCCATTATAGCGACCATCGTGGTTCAAATCGACAAACGTCTCGCCTGGGTCGTACACTCCGTTGGGTCTGTCAAAAACGCCGTTCCCGTTCAAATCAACAAACGGGATCCCCTCAGACCACGAATCCGGATCCGGACCATCGTAGATAGAGTTACGGTTCAAGTCCTGGTTTTCAGGGCCAAGCGTAATCAGGAAGATATCGATACCGGGGTCGAAAACGCCGTTACCATTGACATCAGTGAATGGCTCACCAAGTGACTGATCACCATCCTGAAATGGCTCGGCGTTGTCTTCTGCGATGTTGTCCCGCCGTGACGGATCAAAGACACCATTGCCGTTTGTGTCTTTGAAGGGGTCTCCAGCATCCCAAACACCGTTACCATTGCGATCGTTGTACGTTTCACCCTCAAGACCATCGACTACACCATTCAGGTTGAACTGGAAATCCGATGGTGTCATGTTATTGCGGCTAATCGGATTTCCCCACGGGTTGCCAGTTTGGACATCGGTGAAAACAACGTTCTCACCAAAGTTCTGGCGCGGCCCGGAAAGTCCCTGTCCATACGAAATTGTATCCGGCACGGTGTTAATGACTTCCTCCGGAGGAGTATAGACACCGTTCCCATCAGCATCAGTAAACGTCTCCCACAGGTCCTGCTGCAGGAATTGATTTGGTTGCATGATAAGACCGGGATGGTTCGGGTCTGTCGGCCCATTGGTAACCTTGTTATGCTTGTATGAAACAATCACTTCGTAGTTTGTATTCTCATTGAGAGAATGTGTTAGCTTTAGCGAACCCAGTTTCCAGTCGCGCTGATTCATCGGAGCTGTTCCGGGAGTAAACCGGTAGAGCCAGTCAGAAGATGTACTAAAAAACGGCGACTTGCTACCGGTGCTCTGATAGGACAATATGAACTTCATATTGCTACGCGGCTTCAGGGAGATATTCGTATTCAAGTTGTATGTGTTATTCAGTCTTTCAGGAAGACTAATTCCCAGAATACTTGCCTTGTCAAATGAACGATTACCCGTACCGGGGATATAATTGAACGGGTCATATGTCCCGTCGCTTTTTTCCATTTCCGCATAGAAGAAATATGTCAATTCTTTGTCCTTGAGGAAATTGACTCCGAGTGACGGAAGAATCTTGGTTGTGATGAACGGATCCGGACCGGCGAGTGTGAAGCGGTAATTATCAAAATTGCGCGAATACGTATTCAGCTTGGCTGTGCCAAAATCGTCTGTGATAAAACGCGCGTTCAGAATGGTCCTGTTCGCAGGGCCGGTTTGCGATGTAATCTTGATAACACCGGAGAGCGCATTACCGTACTCGGGATCGAATCCGTCTTTGATAACTTGAATCTCTGCCGCAGAACCGGCAACCAAATCGATACCGCCGATTACAGGCCCCGGGCCGCCGACAGGGTCACGGATATTGACGCCGTCAACGATGTAGGCGATTTCCCCTGCGCGACCACCGCGAATATGGACTTCGCCCTGGTCAGACTTTACGACTCCGGAAACGGTGTTCAGGAGATCGTCGACAGACTTTACCGGGCGGGCATCAATTTCAGAACTGTTAATCTTGGTCATGCTGCTGACTTCGTACTTGTCAATGACCTTTTCCGCAGTTATGACGATCCCTTCCAGCTTCGACGCCTGATCAGAAAGAACCATGTTCGTTTCAGCGGTTAACTCGGAATATACTCGTACACCTTTGGCAATACGTTTTTCATAACCAACTGACGTGAACTGCAAGTCGTACAATCCGGGGGGGACCAGACGGATATTGTAACGTCCGTTTTGGTCCGTAACAGCGCCCATATTCTTGACACCGAGTATCTGAACGGTAGCGCCGATAATCGGCTCTTTGGTCTTCACGTCGGTAACGACACCCTTAATCTGCCCATAGTCCAGCGCATAAACCGAACCCGGGAGCAGACCACATGCTGCAACAACGAGCATGGATATGATAGCGGCGCGCATCGCGCCTGCCCTGTATAAACTGTACAAACGGAAAGACCTCAAGTTATTGTATCCCCCAACACCCATTGAGTTGTTGCGCGCTATTCTGCGCAATGTTGTTTTCAATGACCTCATACGACTCCCTCCGAAATCAACGCCCTGTAACATCTGAATTGTAATATCTCAATTGTGGCGTTTGCTCGAAATCTGGTTTCAGAATTGACGCTCGTAATCCAGCCCTGCGCCACCTGCGCCTGGATCGGAACTGTTTCCCTCAGGGTTTCCCCGTTCATATATATTCCCGGCCAACAGGCCTCTGTTAGTGTCTGCCGGTTCGACAGCGCATTAACAGCAATTATCAAGACATTCAAGTTATCAAGAAACTTATTAAGAAAACGATTGTACAAGCTATATAGTGATTCTCGTCTCATTTTGGTTCTCGTTTTGGTTTCTGCGCTCACTTCCGTTCAACTGCAAACCTATTCCCCCTCATGCTCGTACTTTCATGAAGAAATGCAAATATTTTCGTCTTCCGGAATCGACTCTTTCTTGAGCCAGCATCGTGAGGATAATCGAATCACCCTGCCTGTACAATCTCTTGCTTACATCGCCTTGAGCTTTCCCAACGGCCAGCAGGGGCGACACCGCAAATAATAACTGTATCCTCATACAAAAGTCAAGTTCTATGCCTGTATCCCTTCACTGTGGAACCGCATAACCGGCGACGGCCGGAACTATCCGAATTCATCAGACTATCTCCGGTCTGCCGCTGTGAGTGAAACGGCGTCATGAGACGATGAATCCGGCCCTACTCTTGTCGAGTGAGGGGCTTTGTGAGGCTTCTTGAGGTGAGATGGCGGAGAGGGCGCTAAGCCGACGGCGGGAGCCGCAGGACCGACAATACTATCTATATCGGCCAATTGTTCAAAAACTTCTTCCCTCTGACAGGACGTCAGGAAAGTTGAGGAGAGGCGGTGTCCGAAAGTCGCTTCAAACGCCGCTCGCAAGGCGCAGGGCTCTACGGCAGGTAGCGCGCCTTGAGCTTCCTCTTTTCTGCCCATCCCGTCAATAGTATAACGCTCAGCCCCGGCGCTAATGTTTCCGTTTTCTACCACGTTATTGACAGCAACATTTCTGGCAGAGCGAGAGACTTTGTGCGGCCGATCAAACAGGGCGGGATGGCCAGTCGCGCCGTTGAGCTTAATTGAGCCGTGCTGAAAAAAACGACCGGCTCGAATACGTTGCGCCGAAGCGACAATTTTGCGCCCGGAGGCCATGATTTCGTGACGCGCCGCAGAAACAAAACAGTGCGGACTTTGCCTGTCTGCCCTATGCGCCGGGACATAGCCGACGGAACGCTCGACGTGGGCGTCAATCCCGGAGTTTCGCAGAAACAGCAAGAGCGACTGAACGATAAGGCCAGCGATTTCTTTTTGAACGGCAACAGGTTCGTGCGCAACTATCACAGAACCGGACGCAGAGATATTCTCTGTTTTCTTCTCCGTTTCATATTCAGACATTGACGCTTCTCCCTCCGGCATTTTCATCACAAATGAGTATGTCAGTTCATCCGGGTCATGATAGATTGCCCTGCCGCCCGTTATTCTCCTGACAACGCACTCGCCGTCCCGCAGAGCTGAACGATTCAGCGCCCGCTCCCAGCGCTGATTGCGACCGATGCTGATTCCGGCCGGACTCCAACGATAGATCCTCAAAACCGATTCAGATTCAGCTAATGACTTTTTCTCCGCCAACCATGAATCAAGCGCCATATTCAAGAGCGGAGAACAGGCGGCGCCATCAGCCAACAGATTCACCCCTGCGAGACTCATGTCCGAGTCGCCGTCAGCGCGCCTCCGTTCGCCTGTCGGCGCGGAGTTGGTCTCTGTGTCTTTTCTTATCGTTCCTGTTTTCATTCGGCATCCGGTTTCGGCGCTAATGAACCTCAGCTATCTTCCTCACAAGCAGGAAGACATCTGTCACAATCAGAGCATTCATCTGCGCTCTGTCAAGACTCCCTGTCAAGCCCCCTGTTGAAAGACTGCCAAGAGACAGTTTCCTAGCTCAGCGAGAGGAGTCAGTCACAAGAATCCATGCAACAATCCAGTCCACCGTCAAGGAAAGACCGGACGCCCTTCGCCATGCACAAGAGATACATAAGTGGCGCCGGATTTCATGTTCGTAGATATCCCATTGAATTACAACGAATTACGCAACACCCAGCCGGGGCTCGTTATCCCTCCGGGCGCAATATCTGCGTATCGCACAGCCCCTTCAATATGAGGCCATATCAACACTAAGTCTAACATAGACTTAGAGTGCAACACCCAATAATGCCTTTCTGGGTCCATTTTTGGATTTCGCACATTAATACGACTTTCACCATGAATACTTGCACAAATACGCTGTCAATGAAGAATGAGTCGAAGCCAGACTCATAAATATGGAGGGAAAATCAGTGAACCTGCCCGATTTGATCAAGGTTGATGTCGTACTGCTTGATCTTGAGACGGAGAGTAGATTCAGGGATGTTCAGTTTGGCGGCGGCGTGTTTTTTGACACCTTGAGATTGCTCCAGCGCCTCAGTGATGAACCTCTTTTCATGCACCGCTATGAAATCGTACAGCGAGAAATCGCAACGCTGTTCCGCCCACCCGGGTATCATTTCGGCAACAGCTTGCAAACCCGGTTTGTCTGCGCCGCTTTCAGTTAAGCCGTTCTTGCGGGCAATCTTCGGGGAAAGCAGATTAAGGCCGACATGCTTTGATTCACCGGCAATCAAACAGAGCTTTTTGACTTCGTTTTCAAGCTCACGGATGTTGCCCGGCCAATCATAGTGTACTAGAGCCGCCATCGAATCCGAAGAAAATGTCACGCCGCTTTCCGCGCTGAAATGTTCCACGAGAAGCGGGATGTCTTCGCGACGCTCACGTAACGCAGGCAGATGGAAACAGAGCGCCGAGAGCCGATAGTACAAGTCACTTCTGAATGTGCCGTTTTCCATTGCCTCATGGAGGTCCTTGTGTGTTGCTGATATAATTCGCACATCGACTTTCCGCGGGATGGATTCGCCGAGACGGACAACCTCTTTCTCTTCAAGCACGCGCAGAATCTTGGCTTGCACCGGAAGCGGCATATCACCAATTTCATCGAGGAAAAACGCGCCGCCGTCAGCTTCCTCAAATAGTCCGGGCTTGTCTCTGTCAGCGCCGGTGAACGCTCCTCGCTTATAGCCAAACAACTCGGATTCGAGAAGTGTCTCGGGGAGGGCGGCGCAGTTTACGGAAATAAAGCGCTTGTCACTGCGATTCGAGTTATAGTGTATTGCTTTGGCCAGCAGGTCTTTACCACTGCCGGTTTCCCCGGTGATAGTAATTGAAATGTCTGAATTGACTACCTGCCGGACGCTCGTCAGCAGTTCAAGCATTCCTGAATTGCGGGTCATGATGCTTGGGAAATCCACCTTCTTCTGCATCTGTTCTTTTAAGCGCTTGTTATCCTCTATCAGCTGAGCTTTCTGCGCTTGCGCCAACTCGAGGGCCACAAAGTCAGAGAAACCAACGGCCAGATCCAGATCTTCCTGCGAAAACGGCTGGATATCATTCAAGCGTTCGCCGACATTGTTACCGGCGGGTAAACTCTCATTTAGAGACAATCTGTCGAGATAGATTGAGCCGACTGTTTCTCCGGCGACTCGCAACGGAGCAACGATGACACTTGTAACAATTGATTTCACTGATGAAGGCGCGAGCTTATTGATATACGGGTCAATAGCGGTGTCAAAGATGATAGTCGGTCTGTCGATTGAGAATTCTTCACCGAGAAGTTTGTCAAATGTTGCAATGAAATCCCGGCGCTCATTCTCAGTCATCCCCGGCGAACTGTAGACTTCGGGCTTTCCGCTATCGGAGGAAATAATTATTGCTCTGTCAGCGCCGGTGCGATCGCGAAGGGTTTCGATGGTTTTGTAAATGTCAGCGCTATGGAACGACTTGTAGTCAGCCTCTCCTGCAAACCCGCCGAAGAGGTTGAAAGGATTCGCCCCCGAAACTGAATGAGCAACTGCTTCAGTCGCAAACGCTCTGAGATCCGATTCGATTTTTCGCAGCTTGGAGTCATCACCTAATTCATGAAAGGTCGCGCGCGCATGACGCAAAGGCGCATACCCTTCGTTGAATCTCCCTTCACGGAAGCAGATTGTCGCGTATTCCAGCTCAGCTTCTGCGATATAGGTGGGCATCCGCAAATCCTGAAAGAGCCCGACCGCTTCTTTGAGAGCGGCGTGAATACGCTCGTTGTCGGCATGAGCATACACGAAGCGCGAGCGCATCAGTGTTTGCGCCAGCATGTACGGATCA
>CAZFAL010000009.1:0-29050 GCA_964516945.1 uncultured Ignavibacteriales bacterium | reverse complement strand
AAATAGGGTGACACTTTCGAATCCAGGCCGGTAAAATACTTTCCATAGGCGCCAAGAGTGTAGAGACGGTATTTTTGCGGATTCAACGCATTATCGACAGAAAACTGGCCATATTCGACAGCGAGGCCGAGAGATAAGTTCGGAGTTAGAAAATATCCGCCTGAAAAATCGAGATCGAACCCGTTTTTGGCGCCGAGCGTGTCCCAATAGTTGCTGAAATCACTTACCGGGATTGCCAATCCTCCGCCAAGGCTCACTTCGAAGATCGCGTCCTCATTTACACCGGCCTGCGCTGTCGGCGTGCCCAGTGCGGCGATGGTGGCAATAGTTCCGGCGCAGAGCAACGCCCCGAAAGACATTCCGGAACGAAAGAAACTCCGGGAATGCGCCTGTATAGCGCTCTCCATAGCCTTGAAGAAGCGCGTCAACTTACCTGAGTATTGCTGATTATTACCACTTTGATTCACAACGTTTGTCCTCGCCTATCGTTACCTTGTCAATTCTTGCTTATTGCTACTATGACACGACTCTCCTGCTCAAAGAGCCCTGCTGCGTTCCTCGCTTTGCGGCGGCTGTCCAGAGACATTGCCCAGAAACATTGCCCAGAAACAGAGTTCAGAGCGTTTGTCATATACGTTCGTCATTTGCGTTCGTCATATCTGCATCTGGCCGCCACTGATGCGCCCTGTTCATTCACCGGGGAGAGGAACAACCGGGTCGACGGCAGGCGTCGACTGACTCAGCGAATAAAACCCTCCCGGCGCCGGAAGTCAACCTCCGACTATATCATCTTCGAGCATCTTACCGGCGTCTTGCAATATCTTACGACACGTTGCGACAACGCCCACACCTTATATACTTTCTTCTATCTATATGCTTTATATCTCTATCTATAGACCTCTGCGCCCCGCTCCCGGTAGAGGGTGTCAGGATTCATGCTTGAGCGCCTCGTGTTCGGCCTTGATTTTCGCCTGAACATCCGGCGGAGCGGCTTCATAGTGGGACAATTCACGTGAAAACCGCCCCTGTCCGCCCGTTAAGGAACGCAAATCCACAGTATAATTGTACATCTCCGATTGCGGTATTTGCGCCCGAATAATCTGCAAGTGACCGTTCGGCTCCATGCCGAGAATCTTGCCACGGCGTGAAGAAACATCACCCATGACATCCCCGGTGCAGGAGTCCGGAGCGGTGATTGTTACATTGTAAATTGGCTCAAGGATTGTCGGCTTACACTTCATGAATCCTTCACGAAAGCCCATCAGCGCCGCCATTTTGAAAGCCATATCAGATGAATCCACCGCATGAAATGAGCCAAAAAACACTGTGGCTTTCAGATCCACAACGGAAGACCCGGATAGCGGCCCCTCGTCAAGCGCCTCACGTACACCTTTTTCAACTGACGGAATGAACTTTGTGGGAATGACTCCACCGGTAACTTCATTGGCAAACACAAACCCTTCACCCTGCGGCAGTGGCTCCAGACGTAAATGCACGTCACCATACTGCCCGCGTCCCCCACTCTGCTTTTTATATTTGTGCTGAATCTCTGTTTTGCCTCTAATCGTCTCCTGGTACGGGATACGCGGCTTATCCAGCTCAACTTCGACATTGAACTCGTTCTTGAGTCTGTCAACCAGCAAATCAATCTGGGTGTTGCCTTGACCGAAAAGCAATGTTTGCTTCAGTTTTGAATCCAGAACAATCCTGAAACTCGGGTCATAATTCCGCAGACGATTGAGTCCCTCGCCAACTTTCTCGTCCTCTCCCTTGCGGGCCGGGCGAATCGCAACATCCATCACCGGCTCGGGGTAAGCCGGCCGGTCCATCGTTACCGAAAAGTCTTTCGGAGAGAGTGTATCACCGATTTTGGTGTCCTTGAGCTTGGCGACAGCGCCGAGGTCACCGGCGTTGAGTTCAGCCACATCTGAACGGTCTTTGCCGGTCACAACATATGGCTGGCCAAACCTCTCCGAGCTGTGCTGGGACTGATTAGTTAGTTCAACGCCTGATTTCAGCTTGCCTGAAAGTACACGAAAATAGAACAAGTCTCCGGACTGGCCTTCCGAGAATATCTTGTAGATATAAACTATCGGCTTTCCCCCGGAATCGACCGGAACTTCAATTTTCTCATCCGAACCCGCTTTGTTCAAATGCATGGGCGGAAAATCCGTGGGGGCCGGGAGATATTCGACCATAAAGTCCGCAAACAACCGAACGCCGGCTCCGTCCTTCGCCGAGCCGAACAGCAACGGAAAGGCCTTCCCGTTAATTGAGGCCTTGCGCAAACCGTCCTTGACTTCATCATCAGAGAGTGTACCCTCTTCAAAAAACTTCTCGAGATAGCTGTCATCAGTCTCGGCGACCTGTTCAATTAGATTCTCACGCCATTTCTGCGCCAGTTCCTTATGGTCATCCGGAATCTCATGCTCGACCCGCTTTCCTGAGGCGTCAATCTCAACCTCTTTCATGTGCAGGAGGTCAATCAGGCCCTTGAACTTCTCCCCGGCAAAAATAGGAATGTTCACGGGAGCCACTTTCACACCAAATTGTTCCTTCAAAGCGGCTAGTGACGCCTCCCATTTGACATTCTCACGGTCAATCTTATTCACAAAGAGCATGACCGGCTTGCCCAATTTTTGTGCAATCTCAAAATTCGCAGCGGCGCCGGTGTCCGGTAATGATGTGGCATCGACCACAATACAGACATTACCGACGACCTGCATGCCCGTGACTACTTCACCCACGAAATCCGGATGGCCGGGCATATCGAGGATATTGATTTTTTTGTCCTGCCAGTTGAGAGCCAGCGGGGTAGACAGTAAAGAAGCATTGTGGTCGATTTCGCGTTGGGTAAAGTCCGATATTGAACTACCGTCATCCACACTTCCCTGCCGGGTATTGGCTCCTGTCGCAAACGCCAGCGCGTCGGCCAGGGTGGTCTTTCCTGTCCCCCGCTGTCCTACAAGTCCAAGGTTGCGAATATCCTCTGTCTGGAAAACTTTCATGGGCTGGCTCCTTTATCGCTTTCTGTTCCGCCGGATTCGGCCGGTATTGTCGTTATGAGGCATTGCCGTGAATATTAGCTGTTGGGTGGCGCCGTGTTCAACATCAATTCGACATCAACAATTCGACCTCGAATTGCGCCGGAATGAACGCCGCAGACGCTTCCCCGTTTCGAGCGCCCACTCCGACCGAAGCGCCGTAAAAGCGCCAGTCAGATATCCATAGTAGTTAGGCGCTCGACGGATGTCAAACAGCGAGCAGTCAGCCGCCCGGGATGTCCCCCGGCGGCCTCCTCAACATGCCGCAAGCGCTTCAAAAACACTTCAAACTGCCTCCGTCAAACAACAGCGGCGCAGGTGATTGTGATTTAATTCACAATCATCCGGGCGCACCGCTCAGCCAACTCGTACATCAGAATCACGGCCCAGGACAACAGCTTGTGATTTTATTCACATGGCGCTGTGAGTGGCGGATTTCGGAGGTCTTTGAAAATTGCCGACGTCTTGCTTCTCGGTAACAATTCAAGGGACGGTGGAAAGATTTCCTGCTACGTCTTTGTCGTTCACAGGCCGTCAAATCATCTCAGCCCGGCAGTAAAACCGTGGCCGGTTTCTCAGGCCATCGGTTGTGAAATTCGCAGCCGGTTGCCAGTCTGGATGTCCGGGCGCCCCCTGTCACATATCAATTCAGCAGACGTCCTTGTGAAATCCTTCACAACAATAGCGTATATCAGAACTACATTTCGGCAATATCACGCGCTTGATTCAAAGCGTTTCAGAGCTTTGAACACACACCTCCATTTGTATAGTATCTGCTCCCTTCACTCGATCACAGCTCACTTCCGGGCGGTGCGATTGTGAATCATTTCACAATAATGGGCTCTCAGCTATAGATATACGGCCCGGCGCCCCGACTTTGATTGTGAATTTATTCACTATATCTGCGTAGAGCAATTCTCTTGTGGGGCCAGGGGGCGACGCTATTCAGCCCGCAAAAAGACACTCTCCGCCGATCTCTATCCGGAGCCATGACCTATTTAAGGCGGGCCTAAATATCGCTAAAAATGGCTACTTGGAGTCGCCTGCGACGCCACCTTTTCGAGCTTCCGGGAGGCCATCCCTGAAACAGGCTACTATCAGAATTCAACCGCTTCACAGCATCTCTACTGATACAGAATCAGTCAGGATTGGCGCTCCGGACACCGCACCAGAGGCACGGGCCATAACTCCTATCGGCTGTTTTCTGTGGCTTTTTTGTCCTCGTTCGGGCCACTCTTTCAGCGTCGATTCCGGGAGCCGTCGCTGCTGAATTGTCGACTCGAAGACTGTCTAACAGCCGTCCGGGTCTGCTTTTTCAGGCAAAACACCCATATCACCGAAAACCACAGAAACCACTCTACCGCCGGTAGAACACATTTTTTCACTTTTTTTGCAGATTTTCCTTGACAGATAGTCCTCTGGGAGTATCTTAGCCTTTGTCTAGGGAATGGTCGTGTTCGATTAGAACGCCTCTGTTAAGATTGCCCCGCACCTTTAGCTTCGCTCTGAAAGTTTAGTCGCTGTTACGAGCAAGCTGTGAACTCGCTTATCACACTCGCCTGAAAAGCTTCTCCGAAAAGTTAAAGTTGTTTTATGTCCTGTCGCGATTTTGCGGATTATGAGCCGCATTATCAACAGAGGGCATTACTCAAACAAACCTTTAGCGATTCGATTTTTCAAGGAAGCTTTCCCAAAACTCTAAGCGCATATCTGCCCTGCTTCACGGCTTTGTCCAAGCTGTCCTGAATGTCCGGATTCGGACACATCAAAACAGTTTAAGCTGAACGGTTGGCGCGGATAGATTCGCAGGAAATTGGAGATTGTAGTTTCCGATGACCTCAGACTTTTCATAAGTATGCGGATTTAGTTTTGTGCGCTGTGAGGCCCCCGAACGCCTCAGTAGCCAAAGTTCGAAATAGTGAGAGACCTCTGAAGTCCGGATTAACCGGTTGTCTGTTTTCACGCTTTCAAGCGAATTCAAGCAACCGGATTCAAGCTGAAATTCAGAAGTTTCGAAATGGAGCGAATTCAAGAAGTAGCGGACAGTTCCGCTATATTCGAAACCTTAAGTTAATTAAGGGAGCATTGTAATTATGCAAAGAAGATCGATTTATTCATCTTTGCTGTTGGTGTCTCTGCTCTCAACGTTTTCGTTCGCAACTTCGTTTGCGCAGAATGCGGTGAATGTCGAGTCAAAGTCATCACCACGTTGTGTCACAAACACCGTGAACGTTTCTGTTGACATATCTCAGGATGTATCTGGTCTGGAAGTAATTCTGGATTGGTCGGGAGACGGAACAGTCACAAATGTCACTTTTGACCCAGGTTTAGCTAATCTGGCGATGCGTGGCGCCGACTGGACCTCCAACCCCGGACAAATCAGAATCTACGCGCTGGATAACACCGGCGGTACAGACTGCCTGGCTTCCGGAACCGGAATTGCTGTGGCGACAATTGAATACACAACCGACGACGTCTGTAGCGGTAGCTTGGACTTTGTTGGCGGTACTTTCAACTGCCCCACAACCCCGGTTACCGCTTCAAGCCAGTTTGTGGATTGCGCCACTGGCGCATTAGTTGCGGCAACTGTTAACGCTGGCTCTGTCAGTGTTGATAATGCTGCTCCGGTGATTACCTGCCCGTCCGATGTTACCATGCATTGGGGCACGTCATCATTCCCGGTGGCTTCCGCAACAGATTCTGATGAACCCAACGGCTGTGAAAACCTTGTTTACTCGCTGGGCGCCGCCCCGAGCTATGCGTCAATTGACGCCGCTTCCGGTGTTATTACGCTTTCTCCGCTCGGTGGAGATGTCTGCGAGGCTTCAGTTGAAGTTATTGTTACCGATAAATGTGGCGCGACGGACAATTGCACATTTAATGTGTGTGTCCAGAACACGCCGCCAGTGGCGACATGCCCGACAGATCTAATTCATATCTGCTGGAGTGATGCCGCAGTTGCCACCGTAGTTGCGACTGACGCCGACAGCGGTCCGGTCAACCCGAGTTTCTCAGTCATTGACTGGCCGGGTCCGGGTCCTGCCCCGACAGTTGACGCCAATGGTGTGGTCACATGGCAAGCCATGGAAGACCCGGCATATATCGGCACACACACAATCACCGTAGTCGTCTCCGACGGAGCGAATATCTGTGATCCGTGTAGCCCTTCAAACTCAGACACCTGTACATTTGACGTTCTCGTTGTTCCGGGCTTCCGGGTCGAGATCGCCTATGTGGACAGCGTTATCCAGGGTGGACCGGTCGATGTGCCGATTTCACTTGACGGTAGCTATGAGAACTATGAAATGGGCGGTTTTGATTTCTTAATCCAGTATGATCCTTCAGCGCTGAATATCACCGGCGCCAGCGAAGGTGGATTCCTGACTGGAAATGAATGGGAGTACTTCACATTCCGCTTTGGCCCGAACGGCAATTGTGGAAGTGGTTGCCCGAGCGGTAAGTTCCGTATCGTTGCCTTAGCAGAGACCAACGACGGAATGCATCATCCGACCGGATATACCAATGTGAGCGCTGGCTCGAGCGAGCTTGCTGTCCTGCATTTCCAGGTTACCAACGACCGCAACTTCGGTTGTCAGCAGACCAGTGTTGACTTCTGTTGGTACGATTGTGGCGACAACGCGATTTCATCGGTTTCCGGTGACTCGCTGTTTATCTCACGTTATGTCTACGCTGCGTCAAAGACCAACAACTTTGGCGACGGTGGAGCCGCTTCTATCGCGGCCGACGGTAGCTTCCCGACATTGCTCGGCGCTCCGCTGGCTTGTGATGTTTCCGGTGGCCCAGGCAAACCTGAGCCGTCACGTTGCCCGGGTATCGATTTCCAGAACGGCGCAGTTCGCATTATCTGTCCGGGTGAAATTGACGCTCGTGGTGATGTCAACCTCAACGGTATTTCTAACGAAATCGCCGACGCGGTTGTCTTCACTAACTACTTCGTCCAGGGCCTGAACGCCTTCAATGTCAACGCTGACGGCCAGACCGCCGCTACCGAGATTAACGGTGACGGTGTGCCGCTGACAGTCGCTGACCTTGTCTACTTAATCCGTGTTATCGTCGGCGACGCATTGCCGCTGCCGAAACTGGTTCACGGTCAGTCAGTACAGTTCAGCAACCGTGGTGGAGTTATTTCATCTGATGTCGAGCTCGGCGCGGCCGTGTTCGTGTTCAACGGCATTGCTGATGTTCAGCTGGAAGCTGCCGGAATGAGCATCAAGACCGGTATCATCGACGGTAACACCCATGCGCTGGTCTACAGCTTAGAGGGTAACACCATCGCCGCCGGTAGTGTTGTTGCTTCTGATGGCGAATTGCTGTCAATTGAAGCCTCCGACATCAATGGCGCATTGCTAAGCCCGGGAGACATGATTGTCCGTCCGACCGACTTCGCAGTGTACCAGAACTACCCGAACCCGTTCAATCCTTCAACCAAGATCAGGTTTGACATGCCTGAAGCCGGCCAATACTCGGTCAGCATCTACAATGTCGCCGGTCAGAAGGTTAAAGAGTTCAACGGTTCTGCGGGTAACGAAACTGTCGAATTAGAGTGGGATGCCTCCACTGTTGCCTCGGGAATGTACTTCTACAAGGTATCAATGAATGGCTTCACCGCTACTAAGAAGATGGTGCTCCTGAAATAAGCTCGTCCAAACACAGCTAATAGGCATTCGTACCAATGCCTAAGGAGCCCTTTCAAAAGACCCTCTCGCCAATCCCTTGGTGAGGGGGTCTTTTGTATTTGTTGCAGCGGCTGTGTTCCGTTGCAACGGAATTGCGAGCATGGCGGAACGTGACTGGGTTGAAGCGGCCGATGATCCGGCCGGGCTGATGCGAAGCTGTTCCTCCCTATCGCCGGGAAGCAGACGCGGCGTGTTTTTTGCACTGTTTCATTTTTATGCTGTTTCAGCAGTATCTTTGGATATGTAGGGGCGTCCGTTTCGGCGCCCTTGTGTGGTGGGGCAGAATGCTTGAATCGAAAGAAGGCAGGGGAACCCTGCCACTACAATGGTAAAGGGTACTGCCTGAATCGAAAAAGGGAGCCAGAGCCCTGTATCCCTTATACGTCGAACAGTCTGCTAGAATCAAAGGGGGTGTCGTCCGTCATGACTCGCGGGCTTCGCCGGCTTTGATAAGCGACCAGCGTATTGCGGATGGGCCGATAATTTCAAAGACAATGACAGTCGTCAGAATGATTGAACTCACACGCCCCGCCATTTCAGGAAACACATCCGACAGTCCCATTGCAAGACCAATCGCTACTCCCCCCTGCGCCAGCAACGAAGGACCGAGGTACTTGCCGACGACAGCTTCGAGCTTAATGTATTTCCACAGGTAGCGAACACTACCGATTTTCCCGAGACCACTGAAAAGCATATATCCGATACCGGCTATTCCGAGAGACGTAAGCAGACGCAAGTTCAAGGCAACACCGCTCAAAACGAAGAAGGCGATGTACAGTGGTTGTTCGGTCTGGCGCATTTCGACATAAATGAGCCGGTGCATCATAGACATGTTAGTCGTCACAGCGCCCATGACAAGCGCCGGCAGGAGGGGATTGATGTTGAGTGATTTCGCCAATCCGGTGACGAGTATTACACCGGCGATGAACGCAAGGATGAGTTCGGCCTGGTCTTCAACTTTTCCCTCCCACCATGAAATAAACGCTCCGACAAGGACTCCCATGATGATTGAGGCGACAATTTCAGCTCCCAGCCATCCCAGCGAGTGTAAGAGTGTCGCGTCCGGCGAGACCTTGCCAAGCGAGACCATCAACTGATAGGTCAGAATACTCAAGACATTGGACATTCCGACCACAAGTATGAGCGTTTCGGTCAACGGCCCTTTGGCATTGAACTCACGTGTCACAAGCAAAGCGGCTCCCGGCGAGGTCGTAATAGCGATGGAGCCCATGACAGCGGCAAAATACAAGTCTTCTCCGATGGCATACAGTCCAAGAGTTACAAGAGCGAACGTAATGGCCGCGACGACGAACGTCAGTTTAACGACCTTAAATCCAATTGCGCGAAAGCGATGGACTTCAAAGACAGCGCCGATAGCAAAGAGCAGCATACCCAGGGCCAGATCCTTGACGACTTCGAGACTATGCGCCATGTCATGCGACACCAAATCAAGCCCGGACGGTCCAATGGCTACGCCGAGAAGCAGATAACCGGTTATTTTGGGGATATGAAGACGGCTGGAGAGCTTTCCGGCAAATAAGCCGAAAATTATCACTAAGCCCGTTGCCAGCAAACCATGGAAAACAAAATCGAAACTCATGCAGACGCTACTCCATCCTTGGATTGTCCTCTCCGTCCTGCCATCGTAATTCCGGCTGAGAAGCTGGACGAATATACCGCCGCATTTCACAGGTGGCAAACTCAATTACCGGAGAGCGTATGGTCAATCCTTTGCATACTGCCGACCGGATTTCAGCCGCAGTGGGCCCCTCGAGCATGGGCGTAAAGTAGCGACAACCCGACCTGAACGATTATAATTTGAACAGTTTCGCTTTGGGAAAGTTCTGCTGCGCAAGCTTCAATCTGCATCGCCGATGATGATTATGGAACACTGAACACGAGCCGGAACGGCGAAACTGACATCACCGGGATAGGTTGTACTATATGAGCGCTGACAAATACATTGCTATCAGCATACGAAGGCTTGCCCTTGAAGAAGCATTGGGCTTTGACCTTTTTCAATTAGAAGAAGGTAAATTCAGACTCTACCGCCATCGTAGCATTCCGTTCAAACAGAGCGACATCGACAAGCTTCTCGATGCCGGCTGGGACGCTCTGTATGTGCCCAAGAATCAAAGAGGCGCATTGTATGACCACATGAAGAATCACCTGAAACAGACGTTGACCGACCCCAGAATCCCGGTCGAAGAAAAGATGTCAGCGCTGACGGAATCCTCAACGAGAATTCTGGCTGAAGCGTTTAACGCTCCGGAATCGGCCACTGAAATCAAAGCGCTCTACGACCACAGTGAGAGCCACGTAGTCTTTGCCTTACTCGGCGATGAATCCCGGAGAGCTATGCAAACCGTCGGCGCCAAAAACTGTCCGCTGGCGTTGTCACACGCCATTAGTGTCTGCAATTTGTCTATTCTTCTCGGAATACAGTGTGGAATAGAGAATCAGGACGAATTGCAGGACATCGGAGCGGGCGCATTGTTGCATGAAATCGGCAAGTCGGCAATAGATGCGAAGTTCTACTTACGCAAGAGTGGCGGCCCGACAATCACACATACTCGTTTGCGTAACTATCCCGCAATAGGCAAAGAGCTGTTGGGGAAATCAAAAGTTGTGCGCGACCGCGCATTGCGCCCGGTTCTTGAACATCAGGAGCGACTTGACGGCTCAGGATTTCCTAACGGACTCAAGAGCGAAGACATATCGATTCATGCGCGGATAGTGGCAATTTGCGACCATTTCGATGAGCGCATGCACGCCCCGCAAACTTCACCCCCCCCAAGCGCCTTCGCAACGCTCAAAGCGATGCGAGACTCTCACGGAAAGTTTGACAGGCAAACTCTTTACCAGTTCATACGCATGCTGGGGGGAGTCGAGGCCGATAAATCCAACACGCCTGCAAGGCCGGCCCGCCCCACATCAGTCTCTAATCTATAGCCGTAGCAAACAGTAACGCCGGCAGTCAATTCCCCCTTTCACCGGCTTTTGCGAGCGTATAGATTTTGTGAGCATATGGCATAATGCCTGCGCTTCGAACGCCGATATTCTCTTTATGAAACACTTGCTGGATATGTGGCATGTATTTGCATTTGAAGACGGAAATTCCGGCCCTTCACTGAGAGACAGCCACCCAAACATCTCTCTTTTGTTCTCTCTGCTGATTTTTCTTGTTGCCTATGGTCTGCCAAGTCGGGTCGAAGGAGCATCACAATCCGACTTTCATTTTGGAGATGAAACCAAACGTACGAGTATCAGCATTCTCGGTGGAGCTTCATTAGTTTCAGGAGACCGTTCAGGTCTTGGCGCAAATGGATTCTTGACCAGCTTAGGCGCAGATTCACTCTATGACTCCCCCACTCATTTTGTGATAGAATATGGTGAGCACAGCCGACATACATCGTTGACATTCGGATTGGAGTACACACGCATTACGCCGACTGAGAGCTTGCATTCGGCGCTCGGGCTGGCCAGTGGCTCACCTCTGACAGTCGGTTACCTTGATGCGCCGATTACCTATCAGCTCAACGCCTTCTCCGCCGGTGATTCGCCGCTGAATCTCTTCGCAGGGCTCTCGCTGATTCCGATGCTGGATATCGCGAGTTCAACTGAGTCTATCTTTGAAAGTGGCGCTTCAGGCGCCACAACCGGAAGCACAACCGGGGCCACTGGTGGACTAAGCGACAAGCATGTAGACTTCGGATTCGGGTTCGGAGGCGAGATTGGTTTCGAGAGACGGCTGGCCGGGAAAGTCTTCCTGAACGGTCGCATAGGATTTCGCCATCCATTCACCGGTGTCACACGACCCGACATGGGTTTCTTTCTGACCGGTATTCGTATCTACCAATAATTCTCCAATCAAGATAACGTGTGCGGTTTTCGGTTAGAATCCGAATGTGGCGCTGAATCTGTCAGTGTCAAAACTGGAAAGTCGCCACGAGAACCACAACGTTCCCACCGGCAGGAAGTCTGCTATGCCAAAACCGGCTTCATAGTACACCCTGGATGCGTCAGGAAAAGCCGTTTGGCTAATCTGACTAAACTGAGCCCGGCGGGTGTTAAAGTCTGTCCAGCCGACAGCCCCATGGAGCGCCAGATGTCCGGAGAATCCACGAACAATCGGTAAGGGGATATAGCGGAACGGGTCTATTCTGAAGACGTGACTCACTCCAAGAAACCCGTAGCGATCGCCGAAAAACTCGGAGGAGCCGATAGTCTTCAAGCGGTTCGGAAAATTGGTGAGTCCGCGACGCGGCGCGAGACGGAATAGCGCCTGCGCCGGGGGAGTGCCGTTGGCATAGCCATACTGGACTGACAAACTGGTTCTGCCTAATTTCGAGCGCCTGCGTACTGATAATTCCGTATAATATCTCTTGTAGAAAAAATCTCCGCCGACGATTCTATCGCCAGCGCGTTCATGAGCCAGCACAAACAACGTGTCGTTGCGATTGAAAGCCAATGAGACATCGGCGCCACTTCGCTGATAGTCTCGACTGTCGTAGCGCAAATAGGCGCCGAACTGTCGCAATTCGCCATAGTCTGCGGCGGGGTTTTCGCGAAAAAGGTGACTGCCACGCAATGTGAAGTCAGTTCCGGTGGCGACCGAACTTTGCGTGACATTTTCATATGTGACTTCGGCTTGCCATTTGGCAAGCGGACGATACGCAGCTTTGGCGCTCCAGCCCTTGTTGATATTGTAGTTCTCCGGGTCCCGTTGCACTGCAAGCGCCTGAAATGTCGCTCCGGGCGGTGTAACTCCCGGCTGGTATGCGATAGGCGCTACGTTATCAAAGAGTGAGACACTCAGGGTTGTTTCGTGATATTTGTCAAACCGGTACCCTGCGCTGAGATAGTAATTCCAACGCGAACTCGACACAGCGTAGCCGCCGGCGACTTTTCCTATCAGTCCGGTTCGATAGACAGACTTCTTGAAACCGGCGCCGAAATAATTGCCTTCGACTGAATTGTAATGATACCAGTCAGCGATGGAGCTGAGGTGATAACGGTCGATGAACTTGTTCAGACCGCGGTTAAACCGGTAGATTCCGAATCCGATACGGATCGCTTTGTTGTTGGACAGCACACTGTCTTTGAGGAAATCTGTGTGCTCATAGCCAACGCTGTCACGCTCCGAAAGAGGAATCGCCTGCAGTTGCGCCCATTTGGCGGAATCGACATCATCAACACCCTGCGCGATTTCAAGAGTGAATCTGTCAAATACTCCGCTTGGAAGATCCATATTGATTTGATAGTCCTGAATTGCGCTGAACTGCTCGAATTTCCAGGTTGTGCTGTCGTCCGGATATTGTCCATCCACATGCAAATCAACAGGCATCCAATGGTCACCTGAGAATCTGCGGAAACGCTGGCTGTATGTCACCTCTGTCTTTTCGGAGTTCCCCTGAACATCAGTCAGACGCGAGACATCAATCTCACGGACTTCGTATGTTTCGTTGGCAATCCCCACTGTCCCGCGCAGGAGTGACGAGTCTTTCTTCGGCTCGAATGCAAGATAGAACACTGCCACACTGTCAATATAGAGCGTATCAATAATCCGAAAGTGGTACACATCGAGGGCGTTTTCTGCCGTAGGAGTTGGGATTTTCTCTCCACCCCATTTGATAGTATTGCGGTTAAAGTTCGGGATACGGTCGACAGCGAGTGTGTTCCACTCCGGCAGAAGCGTGGCTCCCTGTTTGCGGGCGACGATGATTTCTTTGTATTTGTCCGGTCGGCTCCAGTAGCCGTCGGATGCCGTCTCGGTTATGAAAGCTACATTGAACGATGTGTCGTGTTGTGTTTCATAGGAGACAATTGTCTTGGTATAGGCCTTGAACGAGTAATTATCAATGGCCGCCAGGATTTCTTTCTTGCGTTCGATGGCGCGGCTGATAATCCGCTCGGCCGGAGTCAGGCCATCGGCATAGACTTCGATGCCTTGCAGTTGTACAGTCGACGGCTCCAGAGTGATGTCGAGAATGACTATCTCATCGGGCTGTGGCGGGACCCGGAGAACACGGCTGTTGAAACCAATCGCGCTGACTTTGATAAGTGAATCTGTGGGATGTAGGTAGATTTTGAATTCACCCGATTCATTGGTGACTGTCCCCCGGTCGCTATTGACGATGCTGATGGTCGCAAACGGAATCGGCTCGCCGGACTCACTGTCGCTCACAGCGCCCTTGACGACCGTGTCGTTCTTGCCGGCCGAGGCGGACGCCTTGGAGGTAGTCAGAAGAGACAGCGCCAATATGCAGGCGATAACGACCAAGCTGTAAGAATTACGCAAAGCAAGTAAAACGAGTAACACACTGTGCCGCCGCCGCCGGTCAGGATTGTTCTGCAAAAGTTGACCCTCTTCTCTCACACACACTCTCACTCCCCCCAGTTTGCCATTACGGATTCCAGAGCGCTTTTGTTGCCGCATTTCGTGGACATCCCTATGTATTTGAGAAGCGTTTGAGACACAATTGAGGCGCATTTGAGGCCGACTTTACATAGCCGGGGCATTTACGTAGTTTCAGAGCTATGAAACTGGCCATGCCCGGACATAGCGCCGCCATTGCAGGCGAACACCGCAAGCTATTCTTGCTTGTTTTCGGTGGCCTGGCGCTCTTTGGGCTTGCCGCTACCGCTCTCTTTCTGAAAGATAAATATGTGTACGGCGCATTGCTTCTCGCGGCGCCGTTGGGGGTTGTAATTATCAGCTCACCGCGGCTGGCGCTGTATCAATTTGTCTTTGGTCTGTTTTTCAAGGTGTCCTTGCTGTCCGGCTCCTCTCTGACGCTAATGGATTTGAGCGGGGCGCTCTTGATTGGAGCCGGAGCAATAGACTTTTTTCTCGGTAAGGACGAGGACAGCGCTCCTCCTCTGGCAAAACACATATTTCTGCTAATTATCATACTTTTCATTGCAGCTTTTCACGCATATAACACGTCGCTGGCGCTCATCCATCCCACCAAGACCTGCTTTGTATTCGGAGTGTTTCTCGCTCTTGTGCGACTGCTACGCTATCTCAAAGTGGAGACGATTCTCAAGCTCTTTCTCTGGCTGAGCGTGGCGCACGCAACTATCGCTCTGGCGGAATATGCGCTAAGCGGTGGAATTGCGCGGAGCTTTGCTTTCGCGCCGAAAGCTCTTGATGACATCCTGATGCTTTCGTTACCCTTGGCGGTTCATTTCTCGCTGAACGCTTCGAGGCGCTCGTTTTTAGCGTATGCTCTCGGAGCTGTTTTGATTCTCGGAGGACTCCTCGCCAGCCAGTCACGGGCGCCGATTGCCTTCGGACTCTTCGGCGCGATGCTGGTCATCCTGATTGCTCAAAGGCAAATTCGCCGGAATCGGCAGAGCGCCGGTTCTGAGTCTCAAGCGCTTATTCGGCGGCGGATACGTCTGATAACGCTGGCTGTAGCGCTGACGGTCATCGCAATCATCGCTCTCAAGGCGGAAATACTCGGACGTGTCGCGGACCGGTTTGAGGAGTTCCTTGATCCGCACCCCAGCGGCACATTTCGACTTCGTCTGACATTATGGAAAGCGGCGCTGATGGCGTTCAGTGACAATCCACTGCTTGGTGTCGGTCCCAGCAACTTTCGATTGCTCGATGTTATCTATACGTCGTACCGGCTCGACCCGGCCCATCTTTGGGTGCAGGGACTTTCAGCGCACAGTTTGCTTCTGCACTATATGGCCGAAACCGGGATTGTTGGTGCGACAGCGCTGATGGCGCTGATGATTCAGCAACTCAGACTCGCGCGGAAAAGATGGTTGCAGGACGGTTTCGCAAAGGGCATGAATGTCTCACTGGGGATGTTTGTCGTTGCAATTATCCTCTTGCTGACAACGATCGTCGAATCCGCATGGATGTGGGGGCATGTGAGTTTTGTGGCGATGTTCTTTCTCGCTGTTATCTCTCAAAATGAACGTCACAATTCTCACCTGCAAAACTGACAATGGCAGATTCACTTTCCCCAGGCGCCACATTGCCGAAGGCAATGCTCATTTTTCTCGCGGTTGACTGGCCGTTGTTTATGCGTCGTCAGATGCTCTATGCGCTGGCTGAAGCCGCAGGAAAACATGGCTCGACGATTGTCGCCATTAACCGGCCGTTATGTCCTGTCACTACCGCCTTGCGCAAACCGGGGCGCATTCCGGAATTGTTTCGCCCGGCGAAGCTTGAACAGCTTGATAAGAATCTCTATCTCTTTTCGCCACGTTATTTCCTGCACGATCATCTGGCGCCCAAAATTCCCGGCGCTAACGCATTGAATATCGGCGCTCTGCGATATAGTCTGCGACGGCTTTTGAACAAACTCGACATTGACGAGCCGGCGCCTGTTGTCTGGTATTACTATCCACAACAGGGCTATGTGGCAGACTTGTTTGCTGACAATACCGTTGTCTACGATTTGTACGATTTCCCAGGAGATATCTTCGGTGTGATTAGTGAGACCTTTGAACAACTGAGACTCTCCAGAGTAGACAGTGTTGACCTCTTGCTAAGCGCTTCAACAGCGCTGCAAAACGAGTATGCCGGAGCATACAAGAACTCGCTGATGATAGGCAACGGGCTTGACCGGCAGGCGTATGAGCGGTTTCTCGATGACTCAGCGCCAGCCCATCCGGCTGTGATGGAGAAACCGTATCCGAGAATTGGCTTTGCCGGGATGATTTCAGAAGAGCGGCTCAATTGGCGGATTTTGGAGGAAATAGCGCAGGCGCGACCGGAGTGGTCTTTTGTGTTTGCCGGTCGGCTGGCCAGCCAGTCATGCCTGAAACATTTTGAAAAGATACCAAATCTGAGCTACGTCGGCGAGGTGACGCAGGCCGATGTGCCGTCGGTTGTGCGGGGCTTTGATGTCGGTATCATGCCTTATCTTGAAACGGAGTTTTTCCGCTGTTCGAATGCGCTGAAGTTTTACGAGCTGTCGGCGGCGGGTGTCCCGATGGTGACTTCCGGTGTTGACGAACTGCGCGGATACCCCGATGAACTCGTGACAGTCGCCGAACCGAACGCCGCGGGCTGGATTGCGGCAATTGAGTCACAACTGAATCAGGACAGGAATCTGGTCAGAGAGCTGGGACACAAAGTCGCCGCCGAACATCTCTGGAGTGACATCGCAGACAGAATTTTGCGCAAGCTATCTGCATTGCAGAAGCGGCGGTAGGAATAAAACAACACCCCCGGCGAATTTCTCCACCGGGGGTGTCGGCGCAATCCTGACAAAATCAGTTTGCGCGCCCCTCTTCTACTCGTACTTTAGTATTCCCTTCACCTGATGCGTTAGTCGCTGTCCTAAAGCGGCCAGTCGCGTAGAATCCGTTCTGTCTCTTCGCTGTGACCGCTTTCATCACGCACCATGTCCTCCAATTGGACTACTAAACCTTTGTCACCGTAAACCTCCGCCTGACGGGCGCGTTCGGTGTAATCTTTGACTGCCTGTGTTTCGGCCTCGAGTACTTTTTCGAGCATCTCACGATTTGTTTTCGCCTCGGGAACCGGACGCGCAGTGGTGGTCGGCTCGCCACCAAGGGCGACAATTTTGTTCGCCAGGAATTGCGCGTGCAGTTGCTCATCGGCTACTTCGGCCAGAAAAAACTGCGACAACTGCGGACGATATGGGCCGGTGGCCTTTGCGGCATAGGTGATATACTGAATGATGGCGCTAAGCTCTCCGGAAAGATCTTCATTGAGCGCTGAGATGAGTTTATCTTTGTCCATGATTCGTATTCCTTCTATGTTGTTTGCTGAATTGTTGCGTTGACTATTGTTTTGCTGATTTCGTTTTGCAGGTTGAAATACCCAACAGGGCGTATGGCGGACACCAACCGATGAAACCGGTTGCCAGCGGGATGATTCCCAACAGACCCCATAGTGAATGCGGACCCCAGAAAGTTAATGACAAGACTACCAAGCCGACTATTACCCGAATAGCTCTTTCAACCGAGCCAACATTTTTCTTCAACATAGTTATTTCTCCTCGCTACTGTTTTCAGGCACAGATAGTTTTATCTATTAATATCACGTATCACGGTTGTTTTGCCTGTTCTTCTTTGATGCTACACTTCAGGTGACGCCGACTCCCCCTCAGACGCCTCTTTCAGAGTCGCCCTTTCCGTCGGCATCGCATATAGGACAAACAGGGTCCGAAATGGTCGCAGAAATAATTAGAGAATTATTCGAAGAGTTTTGCAGCTATAATTAGGGACCAAAAAAGGACACCTGAATCCACATCCTTATTCAAGAATGGATTCAGGTGTCCGGGTATCCGGCGCCAAGGGAAGGTATGAGCCGTTCTAATCGGCTATTGTCGCGCTCATCGGGGCGAGGTTTTCTGATATCTGCTGGAGGGTGAAACTCCAGGTCACAGTGGAGCCGTCGACAGATGTGGCATTTGATTTCAGCACTTTGCCCGGAAAGGTTACCGACAGTACAATCGCGGGATGTTCGGTGTCGGTTGCCGCTTTTTCCACGCCTTTAGCGAGCGCTTCCATGTCCGTCCCGGCGAAGTCTTCGGCTGTCACTTCGGTTGCGCCCTCATCACTTTCATCGTCGTCAGCGCCGTCATTGAAATCCGGCGGGATTTCCTCATCGATGTCCGTCTCTCCATAGGCGCCGTCTTCCCCGTAAGCTCCCTCACTGATCATTTCTGCGTCGGTTTCCATCTTTCTCGTGAACAACCAGGTCCCGTCATCCTGCTTGACAAAACTCGCTGACGGATTGGCTTTCTCTTCCTCTCCGATTGGGTCTTCATCGGGAAACAGCGACGAGGCGGCGATATCCAGCCCGGCGATTGATGTAAAACTGAATTTCGCGTCAACCGTTCCTTCCGCTCCGGAATCCGGCCGGTTGTATTCGAGAAGTTTCACACCGGCGTCGGCTTCTTTGAGAAACGCCTCTATTTCCTCTTTGCTAGCTATCATCTTCGGAGTTTCCGGCTTTTCGACTTTGTCGCCGGCCATCTTTGCCGTCATCTGCATGAGCGCATCCATCTGCTTCAAATACTCATCGCTGACAGCAAAGTGGATATCAACTGTCCCTGAACCGTCCTTGTTCAGCGAAACATGTTCTTTGTACTCCACACATCCGCTTATCACGAACGATACCAACAAAACCAGTGTCATGATATTCTTGCGCATACGTAACCTACCCTCCCTGCGTTCATTTTGGTTGTGACAGACGCCGACGCGTCTGAATTGTTTTCCTCCGGAAATATACACATGCCTGATGTGTTCGCAAGCGGTTAATCCACCCGCCAGTGTGACCAACTGCGGAACCGGACTTGCAACCTTGACCGGATATGGCCATATTTGCTTTATGAAGAAGGAGGCACAACTGACAGAAGAAATCAAAGAGGCGTGGCGGGCGAATAACCGCATTAACCTGCTACTGATAGACAAAATCAGCCCGGCGGGGATGAAGTGTACATTGTCGACTCGCGGCGGGCGGAATGTCACACGGCAGTTTGCGCATCTGCACAATGTTCGTTATTGGCAATTGGAAAAGCGGGCGAAGGATTTGATTGCGGGGTTGAACAAATACGCCACCAAAGATGAGCCGTCGAAAAAGGAGCTCAAAGCGGCGCTGAAGCAGTCAGCAGAGCGAATTGAGGAATATCTTGAACGATTAATCACCGGCGAAGGCAAGGCGCGCGGATTCACACGCGGCGTGTTCACCACGCTGTCATACTTTGTCGCCCATGAAAGCCATCATCGGGGCAGTATCCTGCTGACACTAAAACAATGCGGCCACAAGCTGGACAATGATGTGTCATACGGGATTTGGGACTGGGACAGGGTGTGAGATTTTGTGCGCATCTTGCGCCTGATGGAGAAAATCGAAACCACGAGGGTTTCGATCTACTGATTTGGAGATAATAGATTGAGAGAGCGCATCGTGATGAAACAACATCCACTGACAGCGAGGGACCGGGAGCTTATCGCCCACGCCGCGCCGCTCGTTGTGGAGCGGGAAGTCAGTGGCGGGATTGTCAGTGAGGTCGCATCGGCGTTGCGTACGCAGGACGGGCTGGTGTTTGACGGTGTCAGTCTACATCTTTCCTGTGGTATCGGCTTCTGCGCTGAACATTCTGCAGTAGCCGCGATGGTGACACATAGCGCTGAGACATTGATAGAAACAATCGTGGCGGTCGATAAAAACGAATCCGGCAAGACAGGTATTATGTGGCCCTGTGGTAGATGTCGAGAATTGCTGGCATTGCTCAACAAAGAGAATCTGACAGAGACATGGGTGATAATCTCACCGGAGGCGAAAGTTCACCTGGGGGAGTTGTTGCCGGGTGTAGAATGAGTAGGGATTGGTGACAACTCGGTGTCTCGGAGCAACATATGCTGGAGGTAACAATGAGTTCGTGTAAAGTATTTGCGCTAACGATCGTAATAGTAGCGACATCACCACTTGTGATTTCGGCAAGTGATGCCGTGGAGATAGCAAGAAATGCTGCGGCATCGTACGCTTGGGATGAATGGCTGTATAATGGTAAGCCATACATGAAAACTCTATTGGAGGAAGAAAACGACGTTCGGCCAGGGTCATACAAACGAAGCGCTGAACAAATCGACAGCATAGTTGACGCAATCTCCATAGACTCTATCTATGCTAGGACATTCTTAGACAAGGAATTTGCAACAATTTTTCGAAAGACGCGACTGTTCTTTTTCCGGTCTGGACGTGATTGGAAAGGTTTTGTGGCCGTGCATGGCGATTCAACCATGGTTACCGACTATTGGCGTGACACCAGCGATACAAATTGTGGCGACTTCTGCCATGAGACAGCGCTGGTCAACAGATTACTTGAGTACGAAGGAGTGCGCAAATACGAGCAGATTGAACTTTTTGAATTGGTAGATTTGATAGTTACAATGAGACAAAGAAGAAGTGGCGCCTACCCTATAAACATCACTAATTCCGGCGAGATTTTTTCAGAGATACTTAGTAGCTTTAGAATGCGTGACATATTGCTTGATGATACTACAGGCCTACCACCGTCTGCATCGACGCTCGCCAAACACTTTGAACATGTCAATTGGGATAATCTCAGGAGAATAGATTCATTGATGCAACGCAGATCGTTGATTGGTAAACATTGGGCCATCAAGTTATTCTACCTGATGCGACGCGGATACTCTAAATCAGGGTTAGACATTGTGTATGTCAAGATGGCCATCGTAAGGTTTGTCAATAACCAATTCGAATTTGTCTCAGAAGTTGACCTCGGCGATATAGAGAAACTTGAATATGACCCCAAAATGATGGGTAAAACGATCAAATGGTGACATACACTCATTTCAACCCGCTTTTGTTGTTCGCCGAAAACAGCTTGAAAAGAAGGCAAAAAAGCAAATCGTACTGATATTACTCGACGAGCGCCAGCGGGGCTTCTGACGGCGGGGTGGCCCACCCTCCGGGTGGGTTTCAAGTAAGGAATAATGACGCCAAACTCAAACGCACTATTGACTAAAAACGGTTGTAGAAACCCACCTGAAAGGTGGGCCACCAGGCCGTAATAACACTTGTTTCTCTCCTTTCAGGAGGTATGCCTTCACAACAGAAACCGCCAGACGAACTTTGTCATGACGGTGGTGTCGGTGTTCAACCAGTGGCGCTCCGGGGTGTCGAATGACTGATTCACGACAATGAACAAATCAGTCTCCGGGCGGGGTATCCAGTTGATGCGAAAATTGAACAACACGGCGTTGTCATCGTCGTTCCATTGTCCGAACATCGAGCCGAACAATTTCGGACTGAAGGCGAAATTCGTCCTGCCGCCGACTTCATGCACCGTAAAACTCCCGACCGGCAGGGTGATGTCGTTTTCCTGATAGTCACCTGAAACGCTGAAATACTTGTTTACCCGCCAGGTCAGACTGCCGGCGGTCTCGGTGCGTGTTCCGTTGTAAAAGTCGCCCCAATTAATGAAAAACTCTGCGGCGAGCGGACGCCCCTGAAATGTCTCAAACTGCAGTTCATAGTGCGTGTACCAGTACTCACCGGGTGGTATAATCAGACCGTCATGAATGTCGAAGCCGTCGTCCAGTTGTTCGGCGCTCCGTTGGATATTGAACTCGAAAAACTCGCCACTGCGTGTGGAGAATCCCAGCGGCCTGAATTCCGACCAGAATGACTGCAACTCGCCGGTGCGATCATCGACATAGTAGTTGAAGTCAAAGGGTTTGAACACGAGATTGCGAATCCAGGGCAAAAAACTCGGCCGGGGTTTGATTCGCAAGTCCGCATTGTACATTTGATAGGTTGTGCGACGGAGGAATCCCACTTCAGGATTGAAATGCTCACTCGAACGGTCCCAGATAGCCGAAAAATCAATGACATTGTTCGGGTAGTCCACAAAAACGCGATGCGCAAGTCCGGTCTTGTCGACTGCATCGGAGGTGTAACTCTGAGCCAGCGCCGCCCCGAGTGAAAAGTTTTTGTCGCCGAGTAATTTGTTGGTGGAATAGAGAAAATCAACTCCACTGGTTGCATTGGAGCTTTGGTTATCGACTTTCCCGACACTGATGACACCAATCGACGACTGCGCGAAAATATCCTGTTTCCAACGGGCTACGGCATAGTTTGTTGAAGGCGTGTTACCCTTTCGGGCGGTTTTCAGCGCCATGCCACCCACTGTCGTTCGTCCCTGTTTGCTCAGCAGACGAACACCGCCAAGGATGCGGATTTCCTCACCGTTGTCACTCAACCCAATCCTGCGACTGTAAAACGGGCGGATGCTGTACCCCAAGCCGAAGTCAAAAAAGTTTTGCCCTTCAAGAAAAAATTTCCGCTTTTCGGGGAAGAACAGAGAGAACCGAGTCAGGTTGACTTGCGCCCGGTCCGATTCGACTTGGGCAAAGTCAGGATTGGCGGTGATGTTGAGTTTCATCGTTGGCGTAATCAAATAGTTCAGGTCGCCTCCAAACTCCCCGATTGACGTAGTAGCCAAGGAGCGAGGGGCTTCCATACCACCGAGCGCATAGGGACGGAATTCCAGCAGATGTACACTGCTTGCCCCGCGAATCCCGACAAGCGCGCCAGCTCTGGAGACCTGCTCCAGCTCGGCGTCACGCGACCAGCCCTGCCAGAGGTCCTGCTCACGTTTGCGACGGATATTGCGTTCAAAATTGATTCCCCAGACCTGGTCATCCGCAGATGAGAATCTCAGTGTTGAAAACGGGATTTTGTATTCGGCGAACCAGCCCTGTTCAGTTCTGCGGACCGCGACTTCCCAGACACCATCCCAGTCTTCATTGACCCGGTCACCATTGTCGATAACCAGCGCATCGGCCAGCGCGCCATTCGGGTTAGTGACAAAGAGATAGCCGTTGCGTTGGTCATGATATGTGTCGATGATAATCTTGAAATTGTCTTCGGTATAGAAACTGAAGTCGCGCTTCATTTGCTGTGCGACAATTTTCTCCGGTTCTCTATCGTAGCACCAGACACCGATGTACAGATTGCTTGCATCATAGACAACCGCGACTTCGGTGTGTTCAGTCGCCGCTTCGCCTTCATTTAACTCACGTTGGGTGAAATTGTTGATGTGTGACGCTTTACGCCAGACAGATTCATCCAGTTGACCGTCAAGATGGATGGCCGAATCAATTGCTAGCGCGCGCAACGTGTCCGGAGAGCTCCGCTGGGCATTGCCGGAGCTTGTGGCAATGAACGTCAGCGCGCTTGTGAGCAGTATTACAGTCAGACAACGGCTCATGGCTTTTCCAGCTCCCTTCGCAGGTTTCCACCTGCTTCCCAATACCCACTCCGCTCAATGAGGCATTTAGTTGACCGTGCGCTCAACTTCGCCGTGACCAGTATAGAACATGCTTCCGGAAAAGACAAGACCCCTACGTTCTCCTGTCTTGACTGATAAAAAATCTTGCCACAACCACGGCTACCTTTCAATGAGGAGAAATCAGGCGGAGTTACCGGCTCATCCCAATCAGCTTCACTACCCTCCATAACGGAATTCTCTTGACAATTTCACTTGAGATATTACTTTACCGTGAAGTCATCTATGTATTTGTGGACATAGCATTACGGGTGTGGAGGTGAAATGGTTAATATTGGGTATTATCTCAGGCACAGATTAGTTCAAGGCACATTTCTATTCGTATTTGCGACGCTTGTTTCAGTTTTCCTTCCGATGCTCATAAGTCCGGTATGGGGACAGTCTCCTTCGTGTTGTGTAACCGCAGGTGACAGTAATGACGACGGTACGGTCAATCTGGAAGACCTGATGTACCTTATCCGCTACACCTTCCAGGGTGGCCCGGCGCCGTCCTGTCGTGAGCAGGCGGATGTGACCGGCAACGGGTCGCTGAATCTTGAAGATATCATGTTCCTTGTGGCAAGGATATTTCAGGGCGGCCCGGCTCCGGTATGTCCAAACGCCAACTCGGGCGGCCCACCGAGTGAAGCGCTGATTGACTCGGCGCTGGCGGACGGGACAATCGATTATGAAACATCGCTGATTTATCGGGTGTATGCGGCATTTAATGATCCCCGCCTGCCAGGTCAGTTTCAGGGGGATGATTCGCAAGTGCGCGAAAGCAATGTCCTGCAGGAAATCACCCGCAGTTGGGATACACTCTCGACTGCGACACAGGATATTATCGGGCCGTATGTGGTCAATCCGATTTATGAAGGAAGCTGGGCGAATCAGCCGCCGACAGGAGCCAGGACCGGTTCGGTGTGTCTGGCCTGGAAAGAGAGTTGCGCTGTTGATCCGAAATGGGTGTATGTGGACACACGAAACGGTAAGGGACGCATATGGTACAATGTCGATGACTCCGCTCTCAGCGCGCCGAAGGCGCAGTTGCTTGCTGACGCATTCGACAATGACATCTATCCGAAGCTGACATCACTGATGGGCGCCACGCCGGTCAGTGACGCCGGATTCCGTAACAACGGCGGTGATGGCCGACTGGATATAGTTCTTCTGACTACGGGTATGGACGCAGATGACGAAGGTGTTTCGACGTTTCTCCCGGGTAATGGCAAATCCTGCACAAACCGGCCGGCGTTTATTGAAATCAATGCGGCATTGAGTTCGGGAACTGAGTTGATGGCAACTCTGGCGCATGAGTTTATGCACGTACTGTTGTTCACGTTTCCCGGAGATTGCCACTACAATGAATACGCCTGGATGCACGAGGCAACCGCTACCTGGGCGGAACACTATGTCTACTCCAACTACAACACTGAACAGGTGTATGCTGACGATTACTTGCAAAACACGAGAAAGAGTCTTGACTGGGACAGCAAATACAGCGGACTTTTCGAGTATGGAACATACCTCTTTTTCTTCTACCTCCAGCAATTCAGCCCAAACTGGATACCGGCAATCTGGAACGCCTCGGCGGCGCCAAATTCATTTCAGGCGATAGACAATGGCCTGCAGGCGGCCGGTAGCACGAATCTGGCGGAGCGCTGGCCGGAGTTTGCGCGTCGTAACTGGAATGTGGCGCCGCTGGACAAGTACAATCAGTGGGACGGCTTGACCAGTTCAGCAGCGGCGGACAGCGTAAAGGTGAAACTGGATGGCGGTACTGAGGACGTACTCTATTTGAATGCATATCAGCTAGTGGAATTGAGCGCACAGTACTTTTATTTCAGTTTCCCCGACGATAATGTCAGTACTGTGAAGCTGGTAAACGGCCTGAAGTACCATGTTGAAGAAGCGACTAACTCAGACGGGATTGCATACTATAAGCCGATGGCAATGCCGGCAGAAGACACGAAGGGGCTCAACGTACAGTTGCTCCTGAAGATAGCCGGACAGGACTGGACAAACATGGATGTGACCGACTATTCGGAAGTGATGTTTCAGAGAGATCGAATTGCCGGACGAGTCGAAGAAATGGTAGTTATTGTTTCGAACAGCAGTGTCACTAGCTCCGTAATCGACCCCGTGGGAGAAGGACTGCTATTGTATGTTTCGAATGTCGGAAGCTGGAAATGGCATGGTGAAGTTAAAGTTGTTGATACTGTGTGCGGAACATATACACTTACCGCAAATGTCGACTGGACAAATCAATTAGCGCCAATCATGCTTCTTCCGCCACAATACGTTGACGAATACGCTGCCCTGTCGTCAGGGGTTCCTTTTGTTCCTTCTTCCGGCACGTTCACGTGGACTCTGACTGGCTCTTGCGGTGATTGCAGTGTCAGCGGCAGTCAAAGCTGGCCGGTTTCTGTCGGGCCCTTATTTCAGTCAAACATGATCTTCCTATACCCCGGAGCGTTTGACGGAACATACTATCGGGGCGTTGATTTATTGGGATTATCACCCGGCCCATTTGCCACTGCCAACGAACATTGGGTATGCCCCGACGACACATATGACGAGCCGAATTCATTCATCAGTCTGGACGCGGACACTCAGGCCCCGGACAAGAAACTGCATCTCTCCGCCAGCGGTCGGACGATTACCGGAACCTATGACAATGGACTCGGGACCACTACGACAGTCAACCTGACTGCAGTACGGCAGTAGCGCCGCTACTACACTCCCTCCCCACCATCCAATTTGACAGGCCGCGCTGATTGTGGCTATGTTGTCATCGTAATTCCTGACCGGACAGCGGAGAAGGAACACATTAACGCACTATATTATCAGAAGGGACAACATGGAGAGCATGATAGACGGTATTGACTACGGACCACTGGCGTTGTTGTTAGGCAAGTGGATTGGACAGAAGGGGCTGGATGTTGCGCCGGATGGCAACGCAGACCCTGATAATACAGGATTTATTGATGAATTGACATTTACTGTCTCCGGTCCGGCCGAGAACGCCGAGGAGCAAAATCTTGTTTCGGTGCGGTACCATCATGTGGTACGCAAACGCGGGAACGGACTGATTTTCCATGACCAGATTGGGCATTGGATTTATGAGCCAAGCGCTAAACTGTTGATGCATTCGCTGAGCATTCCGCGTGCGGTCTGCCTGCTGGCCGGTGGCGGTGTGACACAGAACGGCGCTGAAACGGTTTTTGAAGTTAAAGCCGAGCTGGGCAGTGAGACATTCGGCATTGTGCAGTCACCATTCATGCTGGAAAAGGCGAAGACCACGGGCTTTCACAACCGGGTGAGTGTCAATGGCAATTCGCTGAAGTACGCAGAGACCACTTCCCTGCACATTTACGGCAAAGACTTTGAGCACACTGACGAGAGCGAACTGACGAAGGTCACGTATGATTTGGATTAGCCGGACAATGCTCTGATATGAGAATTGTCTACTCCCCGCAATGCCTGAGTTACTCGCAACCGGGACATCCCGAATCCCCGGAGCGGGTTAGCGCTATCTATGAACTACTCAAGGATGCGTATGAGTTTGCCGCGCCTGAGCCGATTCTTGAAAATGTTCTTCTTGAGACACACACCAGGCGGCTAATTGACACACTGAAGTCCGGTTCGTTTTATGACTCGGACACACCGGCTTATCCGCATATCTATGAAACTGCGCGGTTGTCAGTCGGCGCGGCTGTGAGGGCGATGGAGCTTGCGCTCGGCGGTGAAAGTGCATTTTCTTTGAGTCGTCCGCCGGGACATCACGCCGGCCGGGATTATCTCGGCGGATTTTGTTATCTGAACAATGTCGCAACAGCGGTGACACAGGCGCTCAAACGAATTGAGAAAGTCGCGATTATAGATTTTGACTGTCACCACGGTGACGGAACCGAAGATATTTTCTTTGGCAACGAACGTGTCCTGTTTGTGTCACTACATGAAAGTCCTCTATTCCCCGGCACAGGATTGAGTAGTCGCGGCAATTGTTTGAATTACACATTGCAGGCCGGAACCACTGAGACAGATTATCTGCCTGCGTTCGATTCTGCGCTGGAGCAGGTGAGCAAGTTTGACGCTGACCTGATTGCGGTGTCTGCGGGTTTTGATGCGCACGAGGGACAGCCGATAGCCAATCTGCAACTGGCGACTGAATCATTCGGCAAGATAGGCCAGCGAATCGTCGCCCTCAAGAAACCGACCTTCTCGGTACTTGAAGGCGGGTATTGCAGTGAATTGGCAGTGAGTGTGCGGGAGTATTTGTTGGGGCTGTCAGGCCGTCCCCTAAGTGATTCCACACGAACACTGGATAACTGAATGGTACTGTCTGACACTATACGCCTGAAACTAACCTGCTTTTTCATAAGTCTTGTTACCGTCACACTTGTATGCTCACCGGCGCCTGCCCTGTCACTGCAGGACGGCGACATAACCGGCCATTTTTCACCGAAGATGCATGATGACACATTGGTAGTCACGTATTCTCTGCAATACACTTCTTATGTATTTGATAAAGTCACATTCTACACAATTCCGCATACGTTAGATGTCAACGCCGAAGCCGGCTCGCGTTCCTCAGCGCGAACCCTGGAACTCGACATGTCAAGTCTGGCTGATACAACAAAGGGCCCTGAATGGAACGGGCGCTTTGATCTGGCCGGATATGAACATGGCATTCCGCAGTCGTATGTCTTGAGCTGGTACCAGAAGACCGAAGACGGCGCTTTGGACACCGAGAACGTGTCTGTTGACACAATGGGGTTCTATCCTGCCGGTGACTTGGCGCGTTATGCGCGGGTTGGAATATCATTTGCCACTCGACGGGACTTTCCCGACAGTGTTCAATCCGACGCCTACCTGCCGGCCTGGCGCATCGAAGATCGCATCGGACGCCTGAGTCGCCATAGCGCCTTCTGGATTGGGTACAGCATTAATCACTCGGGAACCTTTTCGCTCTACGATTATGCGAAGACGGAGTTTGAAGTTGTGCCATGGACCAGACGTCAAGGGCTTCCCATACTCGGAGTGGGGGCATCGTATTCACGCGTGAAGGGCCGCAGGGGTGATACGCAGTTTATTGACAGAGGCCTCGCGACTGAAGTCAGTCTGAAAATCGAAGGTCCCTTCGAAAGTGTGCGCTATGCATACAATACAACCGCCGGTGGCTACAATAGGGCGGATCTTGTGTTTTCACTCCAAGGTGGAGATCCCGGAGCGCTCAGAATGGGAACTATGTACTCCGTCTACTGGGGGAAACGCGTCAATATGCTATCGTTAAGTGTCTATATGGGAGGCGGAGACACACACATGCTTGAGCGCCGCAACCACCGGACAATTATCCACGAGGCGCTGGCCTCAATCGCGTTACTCCCACTCCTGCCCTATGCGCTCCTGATGGCTCTGGATAGTGGTTGATTGCGACTCAGCCCGCTTACCGGCCCTGAGGCGGAATAGTCGTGACATTGCATGACATGCAAACCTGCATGAAAGGCCG
>CAZFAL010000008.1:0-30422 GCA_964516945.1 uncultured Ignavibacteriales bacterium | reverse complement strand
GCCCTAATTGCAATTGCTCAAAACGGCGGTTAATCAACAAGCCCCAAGGTCACGGGCACACCTGTCGGGCTATGGATCGATGAGATTGCTGCGCTGACGCTCGCAATGACTGCAATACTGACTTTCTCAACACCCCTCAGGACTGGTGGCCCGACCGCTCTACGGCGGGTTTCACACACTTGACTTCTTTGGAGTGGGATGGTAGGTTTGTTGATTGAAAGGATTGACTAATCCGGGAGCAGGCGAGGCACCCGACGTGTGCTGATATGAATTCTACATCCTACTCACATGAAGAGGTCCGCCGCTGGGTGATGTTGAGGTCACTCGAATGGGGATTTTGGCCCAAGTTTATGTCACAACCGATCGTGCCAATCTTGGTCATGTATGTAGATTGGTGGATCATTGTACTCGGTTTAGTCATCATAGGACATTTTTGGAAGTTCCTTGCCAAGTCATTTGTGAGTCTCCCAGCAGTGGCATTTGGTGTTTATTTCATCAGACTCAAGTGGATTGTGTCCCCAGCTATGGCATTCTATTTTTGGAGTGTACGTGACAATATCTGGCTCGCCATATTCGCTCTCTCTTGGCCACTTATTGTTCTGCTACTCGGGTTTCTTGAGGCGGCAATACTACGAACACCTGCACCGATCGGTGAAATTGAACGGATGCTCATACAAAAGATTAGCGAAGGATAATCCATTGGATGGGTCGCCCACAGCTTGCTGTGGGTTCATCACGATTGAAGATGAGTGTGGGGTTTTGCATTCAATTGGCGTTGCTGTGAGCTTGGGATTGCGCAGGAAGTTAGCGGGTATGAATTGTCAACAGGGTCTTGGTAGCGGAATTTACCCACAGCAAGCTGTGGGCGACCCGGTTGAAATAGTTGCAACATAGCGCAAAGTTGATCGTCTATATCTTATGTGCCGGGATATTCGCGTCTGACAGCCGCGACCAAGGTCGCGGGCACACACTGTGCACACACACGGCGCCATTGCTGTGGAGGCAAACAGCGCTTGACTATTCTCAAACCGGAGACACGTTGTGAAGGCAATTGTGCGCAATAGATATGGTTCGGCTGATGTGTTGGGGTTGAAGGAGGTGGCAATACCTGGGCCGTCAGCGGGGCAGGTACTTGTCAAAGTTCATACTGCGGGGGTGAATCCGCTGGACTGGCATGTGTTGCGCGGCAAGCCGTTCTTTGTGCGTCTGATGGGATTCGGGCTCCTGAAACCGAAACGACCCGGGCTGGGGAGTGATTTGTCCGGCCGGGTTGAGGCGGTTGGCAAAGATGTTTCGCGGTTCAAAGTTGGCGATGAAGTGTTTGGTTCGGGGAGCGGATGTTTTGCGGAGTATGCGCTTTGTCCGGAAAAATGGCTGTTGCTGAAGCCCGGCGCTATTAGCTTCGAGCAGGCAGCGGGGATTTCGATTGCCGGTGTAACAGCGCTACAGGGACTGCGCGCCGGCGGTGCGATAGAGCCGGGTCAGCGGGTGTTGATCAATGGCGCCTCCGGAGGTGTCGGCACATTCGCGGTGCAAATAGCCAAAGCGCAGGGAGCGCATGTGACCGGAGTGTGTAGCGCCAGAAACATAGACTTGGTACGCTCACTCGGCGCCGATGTGGCGCTTGATTACAGCAAAGAAGATTACTGGCGCAGCTCCGACAAATACGACCTCGTACTCGACAACGCCGCCTACGAATCCCTATTCAAACTCATCCGCGCAGTAAAGCCAAGCGGGAAATATGTCTTAATCGGCGGCTCCACAGCCAACTTCTGGCGCATGATGCTCTTTGGACCCTTGCTGTCGAAGAAACACGGGCGGAAGGTCACGTCAGTGATGACCAAATTGAATGAAGCGGACCTGACGTATCTGAAAGAGTTGATTGAGTCCGGCAAAGTCAGAGTAGTCATCGAGAAAAAGTACACGCTAAGCGAAACCCCGCAGGCGCTTCGTATCGCCGAAGAAGGTCACACACGCGGGAAGACGGTTGTGCAAATCCTCTGAAAAGTCATGCTTTGAATCAACGAGATTGCCACGCTTCGCTCGCAATGACTGCGTTGTGGCTTGGCGCTTGTACCGGAGTAACGTTTCGGGGCGCAGCTCTCGTGGTTTCGACTCTCGTCTGGTATCCAAATCCCAAAACCGCGAGGGTTTTGAGCTACGATTGGTATTGTTACCCTCCATTTGACACCGTTGCTGACATGCGTTTTACTGCCACAACGCATGGTGGCCCGCCCTTTGGGTGGGATTGTTTCCACTGTGATGGATTGAGATGTTTGTTTATAGAAACCCACCTGGAGGGCTTGTTGAAAAAACATGCGCGTCATTGCGAGGAGTCCGGCGAGAGCCGGACGACGTGGCAATCTCCCGGCTTTGATTCGACGGGATTACCGCGCTAACGCTCGCAATGACTGCAATGAATGACTTTTTCAAGAAGCCCCGGGCGGTGGGGCACCCATACAGTTAGGTTTATTTGCAGGGGAAGATGATGAAACCGTTTGTTACAGATTCAGGCAAAAAGTTAATCACTGTTATTCCGGGCGATGGGATTGGGCCGGAATGTATGGACTCGGCATTGAAGATTCTCACAGCCGCCGGGGCGCCGTTGGAGTGGGAGGAATGTCTGGCGGGGGCGAAGGTCTTCAAGGCCGGTAATGCGACCGGTGTGGCCGAGGAGACGATTGAGTCTATCAAGAAAACCCGCGTCGTGCTGAAGGCGCCATTGGAGACACCGGTCGGCTATGGTGAAAAGAGCGCCAATGTCACGCTCCGGAAACTGTTTGAGACATTCGGCAATATCCGTCCGGCGCGCGAACTGCCGGGGATTGAGACCCCGTATCGCGGTCGCAATTTGGACATTCTTGTAGTTCGTGAGAATATCGAGGACCTGTATGCCGGGATTGAGTATATGCCGACTCCGGGTGTCGCTCAGGGGATTAAGCTGATTACGCGCAAGGGGTGCGAGAAAATTATCCGTTTGGCGTTTGAGTTGGCGCGCGCCGAGGGACGCAAGACGGTGCATTGCGCGACCAAGGCCAATATCATGAAGCTCACCGAAGGGATGTTCAAGCGCACATTCGAAGACATTGCGCCGGAATACCCGGATATTACCGCCAAGCATATCATTGTCGACAATTGCGCGCATATGCTGGCCAAGAATCCGGAAATGTTTGACGTGATTGTCACGACCAATATGAACGGTGATATTCTCAGTGATTTGACATCGGGGCTTGTCGGTGGTTTGGGTTTTGCGCCGTCGGCGAATTTGGGCTCGGAGATAGCGATTTTTGAAGCGGTGCATGGTTCGGCGCCGGATATCGCCGGACAGGGCAAGGCGAACCCGACGGCATTGATACTTTCGACGGTGATGATGTTACGTCATTTCGGTGAGTTTGAAATTGCATCGAAAATAGAAAACGCGGTGGTACATACACTCGAAGCGGGTGTGACACTCACCGGCGATATTGCTCCGAAGGGTTTGAAGCCGGCAAGTACAGGAGAATTCACTGATGCAATCATCGCCAACCTTGGCAAGAAAGCGGAAGGATTGACACAGCGGGAGCACAAGCCGTTGAAGATGCCGGAAGTTTCCACTGACGCGGTGATGGTCAAGGCGGATTCACGCAAGGTTGTCGGAGTTGATATTCACATTGAGTCAGCCGAGACACCGGAGGTCCTGGGTCCGCAGATTGAGGAGCGCGCGAAAGGCACACCGTTGAAACTTAAGATAATCTCGAATCGTGGCGCGCGGGTGTTTCCGCTGACCGACGGGTTCACGGATTGTGTGGACGAGTGGCGGTGCCGGTTTGTAGCGCGTGAGGATGGCGCTGAGGTGCATGACGAGGACATTTTGACGTTGCTTCAGCGTATTGCCGTCGGGCATCGCTGGGTGAATATTGAAAAACTCAACGAGTTCGAC
This sequence comes from uncultured Ignavibacteriales bacterium, assembly GCA_964516945.1. GTDB lineage: Bacteria > Zixibacteria > MSB-5A5 > GN15 > JACZUZ01 > JAJRPJ01. Next base: position 26,503 of record CAZFAL010000008.1, on the reverse strand, counting down.
GGTGAATTGGCCTATACAAAATCACAGGGTGAGGAATAAAGCGCTATGGCAGAGAAGAAACCATTGGTGGCGGTGATTATGGGCTCAAAGTCCGACTGGGATGAGATGCGTCATACAGTTGAAACCTTGGAAAAGCTGGGTATTCCGTGTGATGTGCGGGCGCTGTCTGCGCATCGGACACATGACGCTGTGGTGGAGTTTATCAAGGACTCTGAGGCGAATGGTGTGGAAGTGTTTATAGCCGGGGCCGGTGGCGCGGCGCATCTGGCCGGAGTGGTCGCGGCTCTGACAACTGCGCCGGTGCTTGGTGTGCCGATGAAGTCAGCGGCGCTGAACGGGATTGACTCGCTGTTGTCCACGGTGCAGATGCCGGCGGGGATTCCAGTGGCGACACTGGCGATCGGCAAGCCGGGATGTATCAATGCCGCGCTGTTTGCTGCGGCGATTCTGGGGACCGGCAGGCCGGAAATCAGAGAGAAGATCGCCGCGTTTCGTCAGGCGAAGGCCGACGCGATCCTGGAGTCACCCGATCCGCGGGGATAGGACAAATCGGCGTTTTTGGTCTTGTTTAAGGTATATGTTTTGTGTTCCTTCCGGTGTTGAGTTACGGACTCAACTTCCTCACGTATACAGTATTTGTGAACTGATTTGCAGTAGAGCGTTATCGGTACAGCGCTGTTGCTGTTTTGCTTCAAAAATAATAGTCATTGAAAGGACTCTGAAAATGCGTAGCCGGATGTGTGTTTGTGTGGTATTGACGTTGGCGCTGATGCTTGCAGCGGGCTGTAATGATTCACCAAATGGAAATGTGAATATGACTCCGCTTCCTAATCCTGCGGGCAAGCTCTATGTGCTCAATCAGACCGACAGCACGATTTACATTTTCGACACCAAGACATTCACGAGGATAGATTCTTTTCCCGCTCAAGTTACACAACCGCATTACATTTGTTTTTCCCATGACGGGCTTAACTACTATGTTGTGACACTGGAGCCGAACGGGAGGATTGCCAAATACGAAACAGCCACAAATACTCTGGTTGCATCTGTCAGAACCGGCGGGGCAATTCTGCCCTCATCAATCGCTATCGGCGGCGCCGACAAATTCGGTTATGTGACTGATTTTACGTCTTCGACGAATATCGGAAAAGTCTACAAATTTGACTTGGGGACGATGACGGTTGTTGATTCGTTCCTGTCCGGCTCCCGCTCACATGATATTAAGAGCACATCTGACGGTCGCTGGGTAGTGGCCTGTAATCATAACAGTGATGATATCACGGTTATTGATGTGCCGGCCGATACGGTAACTCGTATATCTATTGACCCTGATAGCGCGTATCCGGTGCGGATTGACGCCAAATACGGCCCGCTCGGAGTGGCGTTGGATCATCGAGATTCACTCGCCTTTTTGGCTTGCGCTGAAAATGATCAAATACGTGTTTTGGATATTGCCGCTGGAAGAATTGTTGATTCGATGACTATTCCGCATGTCGACCCGGTTGGAGGGAATTATTTTGGCCCGACATTGATGACAGTTTCGCCGGATAATTCGGTCATCTATACGACGACACAATGGAGCAATCGGGTTGTTGGAGTTAACCTGGAGACGCATGAGATTGTGGGCGACCTGTCTTTTGAGACACCGAGGTCCTTTGGTATCAGTGTCTCAGACGACGGCTCCCGTGTGTATGTGGCGTGTGTCAATGTTCCGGTTACGGGGATTGGCCGGGTGTACGCAATTGATACCCGAACATTTACCAAAGTTGATTCGGTCGATGTCGGGAAGAATTCGATGGGCCTGATTTATCGCGGGCTGTAGTCAAGTTACGTTTCTTCAATTGGGATGAATTTTGGAATCGAAGGGCGTCGGGCTTGTTGAAAAAGTCCTGTTTGTTGTGTCGGGTCTTGATTCTCGCAAAGCGACAGTTTCATAGAAAAAAGCTGTGACCCGACACGTTCTCCCGGTACAAGCGGCCGGTCACACGACAGCAAAAGACGCTGTCGCAAGACCTGCTGCAACTCTAAAGGTTTTTTTCAACACGCCCCGTCCGCTGTGGCGCCTTCACGTGTCTTGTGTGATAGTTGCCCTATTTACTTGTCCGGGATTGTCGCCGAATTGTCTACCCAACCGCGCGCGTTGGCTTGTTTCCTCAATTCGTAGAAACCGGCCTTGTCTGTTCCGGTTCCCGGGTATGTGCGCAGTCCAAGGGTGCGGAGGTATTCAATAAATGTCGGGTTGCTAATTCCGTACGGGGCGCCGAGTCCATTTGCCGCTGATTGCGAAACATCATTGAGCCGTACAAACTCCAGTAGTTTTATTTGCCCTTGATGTGTGTCCCAAGCTGAAAACAGGTTGTGGATAAACTCCGCCTGCAAACTATCTGAGCTGAGACATGCGGCGCCGGTTGGATAGCCGGCTTCCTGCAGGTAAATCGTTTTGCCGGAAAATACCGCTGTCAGCGAGTCAATGTCAGATGAAACAACAGCCGGGTCCATGACGGTGAAGTCCGGATTCAGCGGATAGTAGGTGACACCCACAACGTGAGTCACATTGGCAAGCGCCTGAAATATACCGGAGGAACTGAGTGGGCCGGTGGTAACGCCTGCGAGAGTGACTGTAAAACCGACTTTCAGACCAGGATAGGTTGTGTCAACATAGCGTCGTATTTCAAAGAGGAACTCGCCATAGTCACTCCAGAATGAAGGCGCTTCTGAAGTCGTATTGTATCCGTCTATCTCATTGCCTATCTGCAAAGACGTCAGCAGATGGTAATCAACCTTGCTGAACACAAACCCAAGCAACGCCTCAAAACGTGATTTCAGCAGTGGAGAGTTGAACCGTGTATCCCCGAGGTCTGCCGGTGTGAATCTGCCCGGGATGTCTATTGGACTAATGGTCAGACTCAACTTGAGAGAGCGCTGTTGAGCGAATGCGCCCAGAGTGGCAAGTGCGTTCAGCGGGTCTACGAACTGTCCGGGCGCCGGTTCGATGTCATTCCACGGGATACCGAGTGACAAAAATTGGAGTCCGAATTGTTTGGTTTTTTGGAAATCACCTTCGAAAGACCCCGTCTCACTGGCGTCGAGAAAATCTGCGCCGAGTAGTCTGTCACCACGCGGGACTACGATGGTCGGCCGTCCTGCTGGAGGAGCCGGATTTGTGGGCGCCTTTGTGCAGTTCGTAGCCAGTGTTACGAGCAATATGAGAGGATATGTGAATACTCTACATTGGTTTCTCGAAAACATTACTGCCACTCCTTCAATTCACGCAAGGCCCTGCGCCGGAATTAAACAGAAAACTGATAAGATAAACAACATCGGCGAGGTCAATCGCGCCGGAGCAGTTGACGTCGGCGGCCAGAGCGCTCGGTTGTGGCGCCGGGCCGTTGAGAATGAGGAAGTTTATCAGGTACATGATGTCGGCCTGGTTGACACCGCTGAGTCCGTCGATGTCGCCTCGTGTGAATGTCACCGCGTTATGACGGTAGAAGTTGAGTCCGCCGTCCTCTTCACCGACAAATATGTCGAGGTCACCATCAGAGTCAATGTCCACCATACGCATGGTTGCCGATGCGCCGTCATCGGAGCTGGGGAGAAGCGCCGGTTGTTTGTGAAGTGTCAGCGAATCCGGGAATGTCCCAAGCGGGGCAAGATTACGATACAGTGTCAGACCGATGGCATTGGAGCCGAGAATCAAGTCCTTGCGGCCGTCGCCGTCCCAGTCGTGGATGTAGGGGATAGTTTGTATGTGGAAAAAGGATTTTGGCAGAAGACGTTTAGTGACAAGTGTCAATGATGGAGCTTGCGTACTTCCGACATTCTTGTAGAGAAGAATGTTTGCTGAACCATTAAAGTCGAATTCTCCCAGAATCAGGTCTGGCTTGCCGTCATTATTCAGATCAGCGGTCTGTGGAATTGCGAACGCATCCAGCTTTATGGCTCCAGACTGGTCATTGAGTTCACCAACTTTAGTGGGCGAGAAGTTTGATGTTGTACCGGTATTTACCCACAATTCCACTTTTCCAATAGCAGTCCCCAATAGCAAATCAAGATCACCATCTGAGTCCCAATCAACCAGTTCCGGAGCGGAGCCGACACCGACTGAAATACTGTCGAAAAAGTCGGTTATCAATGTGAATGCCGGTTCTGTCGGAGTTCCGGTGTTTTCAAAATATGCCAGACGACCGTTTTCTCCTCCGAGGAGCATGTCCTGATCGCCGTCACCATCAAGATCACCAAAGGCGGGTATGGCGCTTGAGCCAACGTCGATATCTTTGATGATATTGAAGTCCTGGACGACGAGTGTGATACTGTCGGGGTATGTCATGTTTTTCATGAGTATCAAATTGTCGATTTTGCCTGAGTTAGCCGGACCGTCAATGATTTCCAATGAATTGTCACCGTCTAAGTCACCAAACGTTGAGTGATTGAACCCTGAGTTGATAAAGGGGAAGTAAGTTTCGCTGACAAAGCGCAGGTCCGAGAAGAATGCGTCGCCAAGATTTTCGAAATACCAGATGCTGGGATTAAATGAGTCACCATAGAATAAGTCCAGATCACCGTCGTCATCCAGGTCGGCGAAGCTTAAGGCTGAGAAGCCATGCTGTGGAGCTTGTCCTGACGGTGGCGCGATCTGTGGGAAAGCAAGCACGCTGTCATAGGAGTCAGTTTCGAATTCAAAGAACGGATCTGTCTCTGTGCCATTATTTCGATAGAGAATGACACCGCCGACCTGGTTGCCGATGAAAAAGTCGAAATCACCGTCTGCGTCAATGTCGGCGAAGGTGGGAGTGTTCGCAGAGCCGGTATTAAAGACGCTGTATGAGAGGCTTTCGAGCGTCAAGACTACTGCGCCAGATGTTGAATTGTTTCGGTAGAAGGCTGTGCCTCCGATACGGTTGTCACAGAAAAAATCGGGGTCACCGTCAGCGTCAATATCGGCGAAGGCGAACCATGTGCCGGTGTTGATATTCCCAAGACGTTCGACCTGTGGGGTCCAAACTGGATTAGTGACACTTCCAGTGTTTTTGAAATAGGCGACCTTGCCGCGATCTTCACCAAGCATCAAATCCAATAGTCCGTCGCCGTCGAAATCAACAAGAGCCGGTTTGGGGTTGTTAATACCGCCCCAGAATGGCAGGGCGAGTGTGTCACCGTTGACAATTACCGGCCAGGGATTGCGCTCTTTGGTGTATTGCGCATTGGCGGAGCCACTGGCAAGGCAAAGCAAGAAGCCAAGCCAGAAAGGCGCAAGCAGTATCAAAGTCGAATATTTGTGTTGTAGGCGCATTGGAGATTCCTGTTGTTCTTGTCTCGATGTCTCTATCAGATGCTATCGAGAGATGAGCCGGAGAAGCTGAGTTCCTGTCTCTCTCCTGTGTAAATGTAACGCAAAATATCCAAAAGTGAAGCATTTTGAGGCGCTTGAGAAGTATTTGCACATGTAGGCGGCAAAATACCCGTTAGCTTCCGATATGTTTACGTATGGGAAGTCATGCTACATTGCTCTGGGGGCTGTTATTCAGCTCGATAGGAACCGGTTACTTTATCTATGGCAAGAAGAACCGTCGCGCCATTGCGTTACTTGCGGGAATCTTACTATGCCTTGAACCATATTTTGTTTCCGGGACAGCGCTGATTCTGTTTGTCGGTGTGGCGCTGATGGCCCTGCCGTATTTTGTGCGCTATTAGGCGAGAGTACATAGCTGGTTTCTGCATACCAAGTCTGGAGAATCCCCTCTTCAGCAAAATATTTCCTCCACTATTGTCACAGCAGCGGTCTATCTTGCTGTGACAAACAAATGACAGATTTATCCTCAACCACCTCTTGACAATCCGTACTAAAGAGTATTTAATAACGCAACTGCAATTCGATTGCAATAACGGGTTGTAAAGTTTGTGAAACAGAATAGTTCAAACAGGTGGAGGAGTTGCGTATGTTGTTGCAAGACAGTAAAGTAGTGAATTACAGGAGGGTGGTGGTTGTCATGGCCGCCGTGATAGTCACATGCTGGACTTCAAATTCAGCTCAAGCTGACGATTCGGCGGCTGTGGACTCACTCAGGAAAGAAGTGGCCAGATTAGGGCAGTTGGTGGAATCAGGTCAGAATACAGCGGAAGAGTCTGAAAAAGAGTCGCACTCCGGCTGGGCGGACAGAATGCGGTTGCATGGCTATGGCGAAACGCATTTCAATTTCCCGAAGACAGGCGCGATGAGTGACAGGGCCGACGATGTGGCGGATTTTCATCGGCTGGTACTTGGGTGGGAGTATGAGTTCACTGAGAAAATCCGCTTTGACGCCGAAGTGGATTTTGAGCACAATGCCAGTGAAATCGAGCTTGAGGAGGCGCAGCTTGAGGTTGACGTGGCGCCGACAGTGACAATCAAGGCCGGGACTATCATCATGCCTGTCGGGTCACTAAACGAAGTTCATGAACCGCCGAATTTCTACAGCGTCGAGCGGCCATATTTGCACACCTTAGTAATTCCATCCACCTGGCAGGAGAACGGTATTGGTGTGGTGGGGCGCACGGCCGATGGCGGATTTGCATACCGGTTGTATGTGATACCCGGATTGAACGCCAATGGTTTTAGCTCGAAAAAGGGGATACGCGGTGGGCGTTCTAAGGGTGTCGAGGCGCTCATGAATGATCTCGCGGTTACCGGGCGTGTTGAGTATTCACCGCTGATGCCGTATGGATATGGGACATTGCGTTTTGGGGGCTCATTTTATCTGGGGCAGGCAGATCAGAATGACACGTCCTTTGGTGAAGTGAACGTCAATATCCTGACTGCGGATATGCGCTATGATGTTGCGGGATTCCATTTTTCCGGTGAAGCGGTAGTGGTGAATCTTGACGGTGTCGGAGCGGTCAGCTCTGCGGTTGGTGAGACAGTTGCAGAGCGGATGTTTGGCTGGAACGCCGAGGCCGGGTATCACTTGTTCAGAATCCTGGCTCCGAACCGCAAAGATGACCTGGTGGCGTTTGTCCGCCGGGAACAACTTAATACGAATGACAGAGTTCCGGCGGGATTCAGCGCCAATCCGGCCGCAAAACGGGATATCTGGACAACGGGGTTTGCCTATTACCCGACCGGGAAGGTTGCTATCAAATCAGATATAGAATTCTGGGAAGACGGTAATGGGGCTACAGTTTCCCGCGCCAATACAGGATTTGCATTCATGTTCTAACCGAGGGAACCGGAGTGTGTTACAGAAACATCCGAAAGCGATTCATTAAGAATCAGGTCTCAAGAAAGGGTCGATGATGGTAAGTATTATTCTAAGAAAAACCGGTTGGAGTCGTATAGCGCGAGCAGGATTGGCGCTTGTGATTGCGCTAATTACAAGTGTTCAGACAGTCCCTGCCGGGGAAACTGTTTCGGAGACCGGCCAGCCGTTTGCCAGAGTATATCTGGCGCTTCAGGGTTGCACATCATGCGCGGCCTGTCGTTCGGTCATTCGTCAGATGACCAAGGGCGCCGCTAAAGAAGGCAAGGTGAGTTTACCGACTGACGCGGTGGAAGTCACCTACGATGAACCGACGACTATCCCGCTGAAAAAAGTTGTCGGAAATCTGGCGCGAAACAGACTGCATAATTTGAAGCTCGTTGATGTGCTTTTCGACGCGAGCGGCCAGATTTCTGAGATCAAGGATGGTGCGCTGGTGTTTACGATGGCAACCACCGGCCAGCAGTATGAGGTTACGCTTCCCAAGGGTCTCGACACGCCTGATTCAAGTAAGTCATTACGTATCAGCGCTATAGTGCAGGGTTGGCGCGGGAAAGGTTCCGAATTGTCTCTGAAATTGAAATCTTTCACAGTTATCGATTAGCAGCGATGGAGACTTGGTGACGTGAGAAGGTAGAGATTCGATGGAGTATTGCGATATTTTTTTGGGGCCACCACGGTCCTGACAGACGCGCAGTCGCCGCATGGTCAGAGTTATGGCTTGCCGGTGTTTGCGCGTTCTTTTTTTCTGTGACTGTTTTCAGGCGGGAGAGGCGCCGACATCATGGAGTATGTGTGTTATCTCGACGTTGGCCGTCAAAGAGGGCCTGAGTTGCAAACTGAAACAGGAACGAAGTTCACATAACGCGCGTTTGAAAGTTCGGAAAAGAGATTTCCGCCGGGGTTGAAAAAATGTATACTAATTGGCTAAGACCTGCGGTCAAGGCCGTGAACCTGATGCCTATGGAGTGGGCGGCGAGGCGTTTGAAGCGTAAAACATGAGTCGAAAGGAAATACAATGAATGCAAAAAAGCTGAATACACACAAGATGTGGGAACATGGCCAGTCACCCTGGCTGGATGACATTTCCAAGTGCATGCTTGACTCCGGACAATTGGAAAAAATGGTCTATGAGGAGGGGATTCGCGGTGTGACGACGAACCCGTCAATTTTCCAGAAAGCAATTTCTTCAGGAGATTGCGGCTATCCGGATGATATCCGGCGTTTGCTGGCTGAGGGCAAAAACGCGGTGGAGGTTTATGAGGCGCTGACCAGTTCCGATGTAATTCGTGCGGCGGATATTATGCGTAAGTTGCATGATGAATCCGACGGCGTCGACGGATTTGTCAGTTGGGAAGAGGCGCCGGAATGGGCGGACAATGAGGAAAAGGCGGTTAGCGAGGCGCGCCGTTTGTGGGGGATTGTCAACCGTCCGAACCTGTTTGTCAAAGTTCCGTCGACTCCTGCGGGAATCACCGCCTTGCGTCAATTGATTCGCGAAGGGGTTTCAATCAACATGACGCTGATTTTTTCCCGTGAACAGTATATCAATGTCGCCGAGGCCTATATTGCCGGACTTGAAGACCGGCTCGCCGACGGTGAGCCATTGAATACGGTCAGCTCGGTGGCGTCGGTGTTTATCAGTCGTGTCGATACGGCGGTGGACAAACAGCTCGATGAACTCGGCTCCGATGAAGCCAAAGCGCTCAAGGGGAAGATTGGCGTTGCCAATACCAAGATGGTCTATCAGGATTATTTGCGTTTGTTCAAGAATGAGCGTTTCGAGAAACTCGCGGAGGCGGGGGCGAAAGTCCAGCGTCCGCTATGGGCCTCGACCGGGACCAAAAATCCGGAGTATTCTGACACGCTGTATGTGACGGAATTGGTTGCGCCTGAAACGGTCAATACCATTCCGGCCAAGACAATTGCGGCGGTACAGAATCATGGTGTGATTGAGACCGACACGGCGCTTGAAGGTGTTGACGAAGCCAAAGAGCGCTTGCAACTTCTCAAAAAACTGGATATTTCACTTGACGATATCACGGCAAAATTGTTGGTCGATGGACTGGCGGCGTTTGCCAAAAGTTATGATGATTTGATTGCGACAATTCGGAAATCTCTGGAGGTTGTCCATGACTGAAGATGAAATAATGCAGTCTGTGTTCCGGATAGAGCCGGGACGGGTCAGCGCGGAGTATCAAAAGGCGCTGCAGCGTGGTGATGAGGAGCGCTTTGTTGAGCGTTTGTTCGGCTGTGACGCCGATGTGTTCGGTAAGAGCGGCGAGGCGCTCAAGTCGATTCAAAACCGGCTGGGCTGGTTGCCTGTAGTTGAAAAAATGGCCGGTGAGTCACAACAACTGCGGGAGTTCGCCGATTCAGTTATCAGTGACGGATTCAAACATCTCGTTGTCCTCGGGATGGGCGGCAGTTCGCTGGCGCCGGAGACATTTGCGAAGATATTCCACACACGTGGCGCTCTGGATACGATTGACATTCTGGATTCAACCTATCCGCCGATGATAACGGGCTTACTGTCACGAATTGATTTGGCAAAAACGCTGTTCATTGTCGCCAGCAAGTCCGGCAAGACGGTCGAGACATTGTCTCAGGCGAGATTCTTCCTTGAGAAAGTCAAGGCGCTCAACGAAGCAGAGCCGGGCAAACAGTTTGTTGCGACAACCGACCCGGGATCGTTTCTTGAAAAGTTCGCCAAAGAAAACAAGTTTCGCAAAGTGTTCCTGAATCCGTCGGATATAGGCGGGCGCTATTCAGCGCTGTCCTATTTTGGTCTGGTTCCGGCGTCGTTTACGCGCGCGGATTTGGGCGCTCTTCTTGACAGCGCAACAAACGGCTACCAACGATTAAAAGAGCGGAGCGCCTCTCAGAATAGCGCTTATCAGCTTGGCGCATTGTGGGGTGTTTGCTCTGAGGCCGGGATGGACAAGCTGACAATCATCACTTCCAAAACGCCTGCGCCGCTGGCTCCCTGGATTGAGCAACTGGTTGCCGAATCAACCGGCAAAGAAGGCAAAGGTGTTGTGCCGATTGAAGGTGAGCCCTCAGCGGGATTTGCAGAGTATGGCGCCGACCGTGTGTTTCTATTTCTGACAGTAGCCGCTGAGGAAGACGAGTCGTTGAAAAAACTGAGAGAGGAAGCGTTCCGTTCGGGCGCTTCGGTGGCGTCGATCCAGTGGCAAAGCCCGGGAGCTGTCGGTTTCGAGTTTTTGCGTCAGGAAGTGGCGACGGCAACCGCAGGATTTGTTCTCGGAATAAATCCGTTTGATGAACCAAACGTGCAGGAGTCGAAAGACAATACTGCGAAGATTCTTGCTGAGTTAGCGGAGAGTGGACATCTGAGGCAACCGGCGCTGAGGAATCTGTGGGACGGATTAGGCATCTATGAAATCGGTGATGTCGGAGCGCTTGAAAAGGACGAATTGAAAACACCTGCAAAGGCAATCAAGCGCTTTTTCACGGGGCTGCGTAAGGATTCCTATGTGGCGCTTCTCGGCTATTTCGAACGCACCGCAAAAACCGAGCGCGCCCTGGAAAATCTGCGCTCAATCATTCGCAGCAAATTCGGGGTGGCGACACTGCGTGGTTATGGTCCGCGCTATCTACATTCAATCGGCCAATTGTATAAAGGTGGCCCAGCACAGGGGCAGTTTATTGTGATTACCGGACCGGATGCCGATGAGCTGGCGATTCCGGAGGCGAGTTATAGTTTTAATCAGTTGATTCTGGCGCAAGCGCTGGGAGATACCGGCTCATATGTCAAACGCAATTTGCCAACGTTGATGCTCAAAGCGACCGAAGCGCCGGAGACGGCGATTGATTTCCTCGCGGCGCAGATTGATATGGCGTTTGCCGAGACAGTGACACACGCCTGATTACAGCGCGTGTAAGAAGTGACAAAAGAGAACATTGGCAAGGAGCATATATGTCGACAGTGGATTCGAAGTTTGATGCAGTTGCGTTTTTTGAAAGTATGCGCGGTTTTGTGCCGGATAGTTTATCCGATGAGGCGAAGGATATACTCACTCAGCTTGGCGCGTATGCGCGTGGCTCAGCGATAAAGATGACCACCAACGCCGGCTCCGGTCATCCGGGCGGGTCAATGTCATCGATGGAGATGTATATGCTCCTCTATAGCTTGTCCAACCTGAACCCGAAATCTCCCTGGTGGGAGGACAGAGACAGGGTTATTATCTCACATGGGCACACGTCACCGGGTGTGTATTCGGCTTTGGGTTGGAACGGTTTTTTCAATGTCAAAGACGCCGAGCGCGAGTTCCGTCTGGCGGGTTCACCGTTTGAGGGGCATGTCGAACGCACGGTTCCGGGTGTAGAATGGGACACAGGCAATCTTGGTCAGGGACTTTCCGCAGGTTGTGGCAAAGCAGTCGCGGCGCAGGCGCTGGGAAAGTCGTTTCATACATTTGTAGTGATGGGTGACGGTGAACAGCAGAAAGGTCAGATTGCTGAGGCGCGCCGTTTTGCGGTTAAGTTCAAGCTGGATTCAGTGACCGCGCTGATTGACTACAATGAATTGCAAATCAGCGGTGATATTCATAAGGTGATGCCGCAACATATCATTGAGGGCTGGCGCTCGGACGGCTGGCAGGTTGTTGAAGTTGACGGGCACAATCTTGCTGAACTGTACGCCGCGCTGAAAACGGCCTATGACGCGCGCGGCAAAGGTGTGGCGCCGACAATGATTCTGGCGCATACAGTGATGGGCAAGGGCTATCCGGCGATTGAGAACGATTACCACTATCATGGCGCGGCGCTCAAACCGGAGCAGGCGCGTGAGGCGTTTACCGCCCTCGGACTGACTGCGCCTGACTATGATGATCTTGATGAACTTGCCTCAGCGCGCAAGAACGGACCGTCAGTGACACTGCCAACTCCGCCGATTCATGAGCCAAAGGTGTCAGCGGGCGAAGCTCACACCTATGGGGTAGACGAAAAAGTTGACAACCGCAGCGCGTGGGGGAATGCGCTGGTTGATATTGGTAAAGCCAACAAAATCGACAAGCCCGGCGGGTTACCGTGTGTCGTCTATGATTGCGATCTGGCGGTGTCAGTCAAAACTGAGGGCTTCGCCAAGGCCTTTCCCGGCAATTTCTATCAGTCCGGTATAGCAGAACACTCCACCTGCGCCACCGCCGGAGCGACAAGCGCCGAGGGTGTATTGACCTTCTGGTCGGATTTCGGTGTCTTCGGTGTCAGTGAGACATACAATCAGAGTCGCCTGAATGACATCAACCATGCGAATCTAAAAATCGCCTGCACACATTGCGGGCTGGATGTCGGTGAGGACGGCAAGACACATCAGTGTATCGATTATTTTGCTCTCAGTCGCTCGGTCTTTGGCTGGCGCCTGTTTACACCGGCGGACCCGAATCAGACTGACAGGATAGTCCGTTATGTCAGCTCTGAGTATGGCAATACGTTGGTTGTGATGGGACGCTCAAAGATGAATCCGATTGCCGCTCCCGACGGCTCTCCGCTCTTTGGCGGAGCGTATCAGTTCCGTCCCGGTCGCACAGACCTGTTGCGTGACGGCGACAAGGTGACAGTCTTTTGCGCCGGTAATGTTGCGACACAGGGAATGGCTGCCTACGACTTATTACTCGCAGAGGGCATCGAAGTCCGTGTGATTTCCTCGGCGCATTGGGCGGATTTCCATGAGGATGACCTGAAGCGCATCGCCGAGTTCGGACGGATTGTGACAGTCGAAGACCACAATGTCAATACCGGCATTGGTGTGTCATTGTCAGCGGAACTATTCGCTCACGGATTGAGCGCGCAGATAATCAAGCTGGGCGTGACAGAGTATGGCTCATCGGGCAAATCGACAGACGTGTATAAGCTGATGGGCATTGACGCTGAGGCGATTGTTTCGGCGGTGAAAACAATCTTGACGCAGGATGAGGTGTCACACACGGCGGAAGTAACGTCGGTATAAGTTTGACCAAACAATATGCAGTCGTAGGTCAGGTCCCCGCTTTTGGGACCTGACATGCCGGGTTGAAAAGAACGTCACTTGTCATTGCGAGGAGTCCGGCGACAGCCGGACGACGTGGCAATCTTCCCGCAATGAATCGACGGGATTGCCGCGCTAACGCTCGCAATGACAGAGCTTCTGGTTTTTTCAACAACCTGCTACGGTTTGATTCGGTAAGTTAGACAAAGATAAAAGACAAATACATACAACTGAGGGGTACAGTATGAAATTAGCAATGATAGGTCTGGGTAAGATGGGCGCGAGTATGACAGAGCGCCTGTTACAGGGTGGGCATAGTGTTGTGGTGTTTGACACGTCCGCTGACAATGTCAATGAATCTGTCAACAAGGGGGCGATTGGCTCTTCATCGCTTGATGATGCCATTAGTAAACTCGACGGTCGCAAAATTGTCTGGCTGATGGTGCCGTCTGGTGATATTACCGAGAGTGTATTCAATTCGGTATTGTCACAGTTGAAGGCCAACGATATTATCATCGATGGCGGCAATTCGTTCTACAAAGATTCAATGCGCCGCAATGAAATCGCCTCGGAAAAGAGTGTGTTCTTTCTTGATGCCGGGACATCAGGCGGCGTCTGGGGGTTGCAGGTCGGGTATTGTTTGATGGTTGGTGGTGACGCCGAGGCGGTTGAATATTCCCGTGAGATATTTGAGACTTTGGCGCCACCGAAAGGATTTCAGCGGATTGGCAAGTCCGGTTCCGGGCATTTTGTCAAGATGGTGCACAATGGCATTGAGTATGGCATGATGCAGGCCTATGCCGAAGGGTTTGAGATTATGCAGGCCTCGGATTTCAATGTCGATTTGCGCGCTGTCGCCGATCTCTGGGGACAGGGCTCAGTCGTGCGCTCGTGGTTGTTGGAACTGCTCGAACGGGCGTTGAAAGATGATCCGGGGTTGGAGAAAATCACGGGCTTTGTCAGCGATTCCGGTGAAGGGCGCTGGACAGTTAAAGAGGCAATTGATTTGGATGTGCCGGCGTTGTCATTGACCCATGCGCTGATGGCGCGTTTCCGTTCGCGGCAGGAGAATACGTTTGCTGACAGGACGCTGGCGGCGCTACGCAATCAATTCGGTGGTCATGCGGTCAAGAAGGCCGAAACCCCGGAACCGGTTGGTAAGTAAGAGCAAGGAAGACAGGATGGCTGTAAAAGATTCAACGGAAGCTGGTGATTCTGCAACTATGACAGTGACCAACGCAACGACAGCGACACCGGAGCTGACAAACCCGTTTCGGGTTGATGATGAGGACACGATTGGTGATGCGCCATGCGCGCTGGTGATATTCGGCGCCTCCGGTGATTTGACACATCGCAAGTTAATACCTGCGGTGTTCGCTCTGCGTCAGGGTGGCTATGTCGATGCGCACAATCCGGTAGTCGGCTTTGCGCGGAGCAAGCGCACTGATGAGCAATTTCGTGATGAGATGTCTGAAGCGATAAAGAACTTCTCGCGTTTTCGCTCGGCGACAGTTGAAGAAATCGAGACCTTCACCAACGACCTCTACTATCAGGTCGGCGATTACAGCGATCCGGAAACATTTGTCGCGCTCGGCAAACGGCTCGATGAACTGGCCGAGAAGCATCAGACATGTGGCAACTGTTTGTTCTATCTGGCGACTCCACCGTCATCGTTTGCGCCGATTCTGAAAAACCTGAAAGTGTCCGGTTTGGTGGATGAGTCGCATGGCTCATTCCGGCGGGTTGTAGTTGAAAAACCCATCGGTTCGAATCGTGAAACGGCGCGAGAATTGAATGAGCAAATCCATGAATCATTCGCCGAAAAGCAAGTCTTTAGAATTGATCACTATCTCGGCAAAGAGACAGTGCAGAATATTCTGGCGTTTCGTTTCGGCAATGGCATCTTTGAGCCACTGTGGAATCGCAGATATATTGACCATGTGCAAATTACTGTCGCCGAATCAATCGGTGTCGGCTCTCGCGCCGGGTATTTTGACACGGCGGGAATCACACGCGATATGTTGCAGAGTCATATTCTGCAGTTGATGACCCTGATTGCGATGGAGCCGCCGATTGCGATTCGCGGTGAGTCGATTCGCGATGAGAAAGTCAAGGTCCTGCGGGCTATCAAGCCCTTCACACGGATGGAGGCGATACGCAATGTAGTGCGCGCGCAGTATCTGGCCGGTGTGGTCGACGGCGCTGACAGTCCGGGGTATCGTGATGAAGACGATATTTCCGATGATTCTCAGACGGAGACATTCGTAGCGCTCAAATTGGAAATTGACAACTGGCGTTGGTCCGGTGTGCCATTCTATATTCGCACCGGTAAACGTCTGGCCAAGCGGGTCAGTCAGGTAAATATCGTGTATCGTCGCCCGCCGCTGGCGTTTTTTGAGGAGTTTGGTTGTGACGCGCCTGAGCAGAATGTGCTCGGGATTCGCATCCAACCCGAAGAGGGTATCTCAATGAGCTTTGTCTCCAAGCGCCCGGGGCCGAGTTTCCATATTGACCCGGTGCATATGGATTTCAAATACAGTTCATCATTTGCCAAACAAACACCGGAGGCGTATGAGCGTTTGATACTTGATGCGATACTCGGCGAGGCGAGTCTGTTTGCGCGTGAAGATGAGGTCGATTTGTCCTGGAAGCTGATTGACCCGATAATTGCGAGTTGGCAGGGCGACAATCCGGCGCCATTGTATTTCTATCAGTCTGGCAACTGGGGACCGGAGGAGTCGTCGGCCCTGCTGGAGCGCTCCTCACGGGAATGGCTACGGCTCTAAGAATCATGAACTGAGAGCGGATGACAACATGACCACAGCAACAACTTCGACATTTGATCTGCCGTTTGACACATTTGACGATCCGGACAGACTGCCTGTCAACGGCGCAGTAATCAACGAAAAACTCAATGAGCTTTGGGAGCGCTCACGTGATGATTCCGGCAAGGCGGACACATACTCACGTGTGTCATTGCTGGACTTCGTTGTGTTTGCCGGTGAATCAACCTATGCGCGCGCAGAGAAGCTGATTGCTGAATTCGCACAGGAGCGCCCGAGTCGTTGTGTGCTGATTCTTGTCGATAGCGGCGATGAGACGATTGAAGCGTTGGGAGGACGTGGCGCCAAACCGGGAGCCGGAGCCCACGCTGATTCTGACCTGAGCGCCGAAATCGGGATTGCCTGCGGCCTTTCGCGGGGCGGGCAGGGGATGCTCTGCTGGGAGCGGATTACCATTCGTGTCCCGCGTGAGAAGCTTTCTGTCGCGCCGAATGTCGTCCGCTCGCTGACCTCCGGTTTGAACAAGCTGGTAGTTGTAGATTTACTGCCGGCGGTTATCGGTGAAAGTATCACCTCCGAGTTGTATGTGCTCGCAGACTACGTCTTCTTTGATTCACGAATTAACCGGCGCAAACTAATAGCGAAAATTGAGGCGCAGGCCGGCGAGTATGACCGTCTCTTTGATATTGAATATGAGCGTGACCATTCGTTACGCGAGGCAATCAAACAGGCCTTTGACTGCCCGGAGGCATTAAAGCTCCTGCCGAATCTGCGAGAGATTCACTTCATCTCCCATTCGTTTACCGGCTCGTTCAATGCCCGCGCAATCTACTTGTGTGGCTGGTTGTCCTCAAAGTTGGGTTTGATTTACCATGGAGCGGAGACCCGTAAGCGGGTGATGTTCGAATCCTCCGACGGCAAAGAAATCTCCTGTGTGTTTGTCCCGCGAAGCGCCGCAGTTTCTACAATGGCCCCTGAAAGCGGACGCCCTGAGCTGGCGTTGAAGTTCCTGTTTACGGTAGCCAATGGCGAGCGGGATTCAGTTCTGTCGGTTACTCCGATAACGAATACGAACGGTCAGAGTAGCGGCAGCTCATATCGTATTGAGCTCAACGATAAAGAACTACGCCGGACAAAGAGCCGGGAAATGGATGAAACCGGGTATATCATCCGGCGTCTGAGTGACACGCATCGTCGCGGAGACTACACCGCCTCGCTCAAGCGCGCGCTGGCCTTATTCTCGAACAGGCAGTCATTGTCCGAGGGTAGCGGACATGTGAGTTTGAGCAGGTTTCCGAATACAGAGCTTGTTGTGCAACGTGGCGCTGAGTTGTTTGTCTCCATCATGCGTAAGGCGGTCAAAAAGCGCGGGCAGTTCAATGTCGCGCTTGCCGGAGGAAACACACCGGTGAATCTGTACAGGCGTTTGTCTGATTCGGTCTACGCTACTATGCCTGAATGGCGCGAGACGCAGTTTTTCTTTGGTGATGAGCGCACTGTGCCGCCGACGCATTCAGAATCGAACTATCGCATGGCAAAAGAGAATTTGTTTGACCGTCTGTCTATCCCTGAAAATGAGATATTTCGAATGAAGGGTGAAAGCGATGATCTTGCCGGGGCGGCGCGAGAGTATGAACAAACTATCAAGCGGCGCATCAAGGAGCGTTCTATCCTGGGGTTTCCGGTTTTTGATTTGGTTTTGCTCGGCATGGGGCCTGATGGTCATACCGCATCGATATTCCCGGATTATCCCGCCGGAGATATTCCTATCGATACACTTGTCAGCGCTGTTTTCGTCGGCTCACAGCAGAGTCACCGGCTCACAATGACGCCTGCGCTGATAAATTCTGCGCGACTGTGCTTGTTTATGGTCGCCGGCGAATCCAAGGCCGCAGCGCTTGAAGGGACACTAATCAAAAAGAACACTCAAGCGGCAAAAATAGCCCCTGATTCGGGGAAGCTGGTATATCTCGTCGATGAATCAGCCGCCGCAAAGATTGACCGGGAGCGTCTTGATTTGTATGTCGAGCGTTGGTAGTTTTACGGTCACTAAATCAAGAAAGCGCCTGCGGCGAGGCCGTTTTTCAGTTGAAATGCCGCTAATCCAATTGGTTCCGGTCAGTTCTTTTAGATTCTGCAGTCTGCGAGACTTGTCCAAGTCGGCTCCCGGCCGTATATTTCATGTCGAGTCAACGCCAGAGACTTGACGGCTGAGCGTAGTACAAGCTAAACCAACGAACGGTAATTGAATGAAGAATTCAACGCTTTCTCAGTATTTGTCCTCCCCCGGTTTCACGTCAACTGCACATTGTCGGCGGGTGTCTGAAATCATCAAGACACTCGCCTTAGCCGGCAAGATGATTTCCCGACAGGTGCGGGAGGTTTGGTTGGATGGGATGGTTGGTGAAACCGGTGATGAAAATGTGCATGGCGAACAGGTAAAAAAACTTGATGAATATGCCAATGAGATTTTCGTTGAGTTATTCCGGCGCAACGGTCAGGTAGGCACATTGATTTCCGAGGAAATGGGTGAGCCGGTGCAGGTTGGAATAGATGACCTTGCTGAGGAGTATCTCCTCACCTATGACCCGCTCGACGGTTCTTCCAATATCGATGTCAATGTGACTATCGGGTCGATTTTTGGTCTGTATCGGCTTCCGAAGGGGTCGCATTCGGCTACTGTGTTGTTGCAACCCGGCAGGCATTTGATTGCCTGCGGGTATGCGCTCTATGGGCCGGCGACGAACTTCGTTTTTTGGAGTGAGAATAATTCTGTCTGCAATTTTGTTCTGGATATGGCAATTGGAGAGTTTCGGCTCCTCGACAAGAATTTGAGAATACCCGAAGAATCATCAATCTATAGTGTCAACGAGGCGAATTATCCGAACTGGGATAGCGCTACTCAGGAAGTGGTCGACTATTTGCGCTCAGGGCGCAAGGAATCATCCACACGCTATATTGGCTCACTGGTTGGAGATTTTCATCGTAATATGCTCAAAGGAGGAGTCTACCTGTATCCGGGGACTGTCAGGAAACCGGAAGGTAAGATTCGCTTAATGTATGAGGCGGCGCCGCTGGCCCGTCTTGCTGTCGCCGCCGGCGGAAGAGCAAGTGACGGTTACAATGATTTACTTGATATTGTGCCGGAGACTCCGCATCATAACTGTCCGACAATTATTGGCAGCGCTAATGTCGTCGCCGAAATTATGGCAATTTATGCCAAACAGTCTGTCAGGAAACTTGCGAATCAGTAGTGGGGCTACCAAATCCCAAGCTGGTCTTTGGCATAATCCGTGGCCATCTCACGCGGGTCCCAGGCCGGCTCCCAGACAAGTTCAATCTTCGCCTCTTTAACTCCCGGCACACGGGAGACTAAGTCCTGCACCTGCGCAATCAGCATTTCACCGTAGGGGCAGGCGGGTGTGGTCAGAGTCATTTTGACGACTACCGTATTGTCATCTTCAACGATGACGTCATAGATTAACCCCAAATCAACAATACCAATCCTGATTTCCGGGTCCTGGACAGGCATCAGGATTTCAAAGAATTGCTCTTTGGTTGGCAGTTGTTCAGGTGAGGAAGCGCTGTTATTTTTGTCAACACTGTTCTCAGCGTTTTTCGCAACACTCTTCTCAACGCTTTCAGCGTCGGCGCCAGCAGGCGCGGGCGTTGGCTCCTGTTTTGGCTCATCGACTGTCTGTTCTTGAATGTTGTCGATATTGTACTGCGGGATATCCCGCTTATTGGTATCTTCTTTTGTCTCGTCGGTCATCTCTATGTCTCCGTTGTGATTTCGATATTTGAGTCGTTCGGCTCACCGTCACGGTACTTACGGATTGCATCAAGCATCGCCACCCAGGCCAGCATGGCGCATTTCACCCGCACCGGAAACTTGCGCACCCCTTTGAGCGCGTCAATATCGCCGAGGTCAATATCATCAGGCAGCTCCTCACCGTGCATCATTTTACGAATTTTCTCACCGAACTCAACCGCTTCATCGAGTGTCATGCCTTCAATGACTTCGGTCAACATTGAGGAAGAGGCGACAGAAATCGCACAACCGCGCGCCTTGACGCTGGCCTTTTCGATTTTGCCGTCTTTGATTTTCAACTGTACCTGCAGTTCATCGCCACATGACGGGTTCGAGCCGCGTGTGCAAACATTGGCATCTTCCAGCGGTTCGACACCGCGGGGTGAGCGGTAATGGTCAAGGATAATATCGCGATAAAGCGCGTCGAGTGGATGTGTCATAGTATATAATTGTGTGTTATATGATTGCAGTTCTGATTACAATTTGAAAAACTTACGCAAATCCTGCAGGGCCGCATATAGTCTGTCTACTTCGTCGTTGGTATTATAAATATAGAATGATGCGCGAGTGGTGGCGTCGACTCCGAGCGCTTTCATCAATGGTTGCGCGCAGTGGTGCCCGGCGCGGACCGCAATTCCGGCGCTGTCGAGAAACTGTGAGACGTCATGCGGATGAATGCCCTCAATTGTGAATGACAACGCCGCGCCACGGTTGTCTGTGTTCTGTGGGCCATAGATAGTCAGCTCCGGCAGCGCTGTCAGTTTCTCAAGCGCATAGCCGGTGATTTCTATTTCGTGTTGATGTATTGCATCCATGCCGAGCGCATTGAGATAATCAAGCGCTGCGCTGAACGCTACAACATCAGCGATATCCGGTGTGCCGGCTTCAAATTTGTGCGGCAGTTCATTGTAGGTTATCTTTTCAAAGGTCACCTGATCTATCATTTCGCCGCCGCCAAGGAATGGTGGCATGGCGTTGAGTAATTCCTCACGGCCATAGAGGACTCCAACTCCGGTCGGTCCGAGCATCTTATGCGCCGAGAGCGCCAGAAAGTCACAGTTTAGTTCAGTCACATCAGTGGCAATATGCGGCGCTGATTGTGCGGCGTCGACCAGTGTCACTGCGCCAAGTTTGCGCGCTTTGGCGAAAATTGGAGCCACGTCATTGATTGTGCCCAGCACATTGGACATCCGTGAGAGCGCCACCAGTTTTGTTTTTGCATTAAGCAATGTGTCCAGTTCGCTGATATCAAGGCGACCGTCACTGTCAATCGGAATCACACATAACGTGGCGCCGGTTTTCTGACAGAGTCGCACCCACGGGACGAGATTGGCGTGGTGTTCCATTTCGCTGATAAGAATTTCATCGCCGGTCTTGATATTTGTCTCACCCCAGGTGTAGGCCACAAGGTTGATGGCTTCAGTGGTGTTGCGGGTGAAGATGATTTCTTTGGTGGATTTAGCGCCGATAAACTGCGCCACCTTGGAGCGTGTTGTTTCGAACAGTTCGGTGGCCTCGGCGGCGAGGGTGTACATGCCGCGATGCACATTGGCGTGGTATTTCTGATAGTACTCAGTCAGCGCCGCAACAACCTGATTTGGTTTTTGCGAGCTGGCGGCGCTATCGAGAAACGCCAGCGGATGACCGTTCATCTCACGCGCGAGGATAGGAAAATCCTTGCGAATTTGTGCGACATCGAGCGGTGAGGTTTTCGTGTTTGTTGCCATTTCAGTCGTCAAGTTTGACATAGATATCATCACCGTCTACATAGGTTTCATAGGAGTTGACCCCCACCGCCGCCGGCATCGCTGTCACATCACCGGTGCGCACATCAAAGCGCGCGCCATGACGCGGACATTCGATTTCACAGCCAATTAACTTGCCGTCACCGAGCGGGCCGTCATCATGTGTGCAAACATTGTCGATGGCATAGAACCTGCCTTCGACATTGCAGAGCGCAATCGATTCATCGGCAACATCGTAGGTGCGAGCTTCGCCTGTTGGGATTTCGTTCGTCTTTGCGAGCTTTACGAAGCCCGTTAAGTCTTTTGTCACTGACATACTATATTTCAAACTCCTCTGAGTTGTTGGATGTTCAAGCACAGAATCCAATTGCAATACTTAACTACAATGTCTCCAGTCGTTCGTCAACATAACCGCGCACCCGGGGTTGTAAACTTTCCGGGAGCAGTTTGAGTGTCGGTTCGACATGGCCACGCACAATCATCTTCACCGCTTCACGACGCGGCATGCCGCGGCTGAGCAGGTAGAACACCTGCATTTCGTCAATCGGCCCCACTGTGGCGCCGTGGGTGCAAATCACTTCGTCACAGAGAATCTCCAGCTCCGGAATCGATTCGGCTTTGGCGCCGCGATTTAAGAGCAAATTGCGATTTGACTGATATGCCTCGCAATTGGCGACGTTTTCATCAACACGAATCAAACCGGTATAGGCCGAATGGGCTTTGTCTTTGAGCACAATTTTGAAATCGAGGTTGGAATATCCTTGAGCGCCGCGGTTGATATGCTCGGTGTGATGGTCAAAACTCTGCTTGCCGGAGCCGAACACCAGCCCGTACTGCAAGCTCTTTGTCTGGCGACCCTGCATGATTGTGCCGAGGTTGGCCTTGTGTGTTTTGCCGCCGAATGACGCCGCAACGAGTGTTGTTTGCGCTGTATCAGCCAGCACGGTGCGTTCGGTGTAGTGGGAGATCGTCTGTGAGTTGTTGCGCTCAAGCACGACATACTCGACGTCACTACCGGCTCCACCGAAAACTTCGACAACTGCATTGGACTTATCGGCGACCTCTGCGTTTGCCGAGAAATACTCATCGACAATAGTTAGACGGCTGTTTTCTCCGACAACAATCAATGTGCGCGGAAAACTCCAACGTGTGGTGGCTGAGCCGCGATTCAGCAAGTGAACCGGATGTTCTATTGTTGTGTTATCCGGCACATAGACAAAGACACCCTTTTCCCAGAGTGTGGTGTTCAGCGCTTCAAACTTACCGAAATCTGCGCCGATTACATTTGCCAGATACTTTTCAATAATTTCCCCGTATTTGCCTCCGGCTTCTGCAAGTGGCATCACAACCAAACCCGCATGTTGCGCGGATTCCTCGACTTCAATCTTGATTGCGCTGTCGCTGTCATTGAGCGCCACTGCCGCAAGTAATCCCTGGCTGAGTTGTTCTCGTGCGGTGTCATAGGCGGGGGAGACACCCGGAGCTATTTCTGTTGCGCCAGGACTTTTTATGCCGTCCTCGCTGTAGAGAAACTGCGCCGGATCAGTGTAGCGCCAGAGATGTAATGTTCTGTCCGGCAGGTTCAGCGCCTGATATGTTTTCCCGGCGCCCTCATGCAAAGACGCCAGCCATTGCGGCTCCTGCGCGTTGCGTTCAGGAAGAAGCGCCACTTGCTCTGCTATTGCTTTGTCTGTGATTGTATTACTCATATTCTATATCTTTGTTGGTTCTCACATTTATCCGACTGAGCCGGTCATTTCCAGTTCAATCAGTCGGTTCAATTCGACCGCATATTCCATCGGCAGTTCTTTGGTGAATGGTTCAATGAAGCCATTGACAATCAGCAGTCGCGCCTCATCCTCAGAAATCCCGCGACTTGTCAGATAGAATAACTGCTCCTCGGAGACTTTTGACACTCGCGCCTCATGCTCGATCTTGACATTGTCCTCCTGAATTTCCATCGTCGGATACGTGTCCGAGCGCGCCTCGGCGCCAATCAGCAATGCGTCACATTCAACCGAGACTTTGCTGTTCTCAGCGCCCTTGTAGACTTTGACCATGCCGCGATAGGAGGCAATGCCTTTGTCTTTGGAGATTGACTTTGACGTGATACGGCTTGAGGTGTTTTTGGCCGAATGAATCACTTTGGCGCCGGCGTCCTGATGTTGTCCCGTTCCGGCGAACGCCACTGAAAGAATCTCCGCCTTGGCGCCTTCCTCGGTGAGATAGACACAGGGGAATTTCATGGTCAGCTTCGAGCCCAGATTGCCATCAACCCATTCGACTGTCGCGTTCTTTTTCGCCACTGCACGTTTGGTGACCAGATTGTAAATGTTGTTGGCCCAGTTTTGAATCGTCGTGTAGCGGATGTATGAGTTTTCCAGCCCGACGACTTCAACCACCGCGCTGTGCAATGAGTCACTTGACCAGATTGGCGCTGTGCACCCTTCAATATAATGCACCCGCGCGCCTTCATCGGCGATAATCAAGGTGCGCTCGAACTGTCCCATATTCTCGGCGTTAATCCGGAAATAGGCCTGCAATGGAGCGGCGCCGACATCGACACCTTTGGGCACATAAATAAATGACCCGCCGGACCAGACCGCGCTGTTGAGCGCCGCAAACTTGTTGTCTGCAGGCGGTATCACCGTTGCGAAATGCTCTTTGACCAGATCGGGATGCTGGCGCAGGGCTTCGTCCATATCGAGAAAGATAATGCCTTTGTCCGTGAGGTCCTGTTTCATCGAATGATAGACAACCTCGGATTCGAACTGCGCCGAAACACCACCGAGAAACTTTTGCTCGGCTTCGGGAATACCGAGCTTGTCGAAGGTGTTCTTAATATAATCCGGCACATCCTCCCAGTTTTTCTGCGCCGACTGGTCTACCGGCTTGATATAGTAGAAGATGTTCTGGAAATCGATTTCGTTAAGCAGCTTTGTGTCACCCCAGTTGGGCATTGGCTTCGCCAGAAAAATATCCAGCGCGTCGTGACGAAACTCCCGCATCCATTTCGGCTCTTCCTTGACACGCGAGATATTCTCCACCACTTCATGGCTAATCCCCCTGGCGCCTTTGAGGAAATAATTCTTCGCCGCTTCCGGACTATAGAAGCCGTACTTTTCTGCGTAATCGTCGCCTTTGATAAACGGCTCTTCGGGCGCTGTGGGCGCTGTCGCAGTCGGAGATTGTTTCAGTTCTTCGCTCATAGTGTCTAGGCCCCCGCCGTTGTTAGTTCCGGCTGGAATGTTTCGTAGCCGGTTTTCTCCAGCTCAAGCGCGATTTCCGGACCGCCGGATTTGACTATTTTACCGTCAATCATCACATGCACCTTCGTCGGTGTGACATAATCAAGGATCCGCTGATAGTGTGTTACCAGCAGGATACCGTTTTCGTTTGTGTGATAGCGATTGATGCCCTCAGAAACAATCTTCAGCGCGTCGATATCCAAACCGGAGTCGGTTTCATCAAGAAGCGCCAGCTTCGGTTGCAGGAGTGACAACTGCAGGATTTCAATGCGCTTTTTCTCGCCACCGGAGAACCCGTCATTGAGATAGCGTCCGGCGAATTCATGATCGACACCAAGCGCCTCCATGGCCGCGTAGAGCTCTTTGCGGAAGGTGCGCATCAGTTTGTCGTCACCGCGTCGCGCCAGCAGGGCGGAGCGCAGGAAATTTGCAACTGTCACACCCGGGACCGCCTGCGGGTACTGGAACGCGAGAAACAATCCTGCCAGTGAGCGCTCATCTGGCTCCATTTCCAGCACACTTTTGCCGTCGAGCAGGACATCGCCGGAGGTTATATGATAACTTGGATGTCCCATGATCGCATTTGACAGCGAGGACTTGCCGGAGCCGTTTTTGCCCATCAGCGCATGCACTTCGCCTTTGGGGATATCAAGCGTGACACCCTTGACAACTTCCTTGCCTTCGACCTCGACATGGACGTCTTTGATTTGTAATAGTGCGTTATTGCTCATTGCTCGTGTAATCCTCGATATATTGTTGTGTGTTCTCTTCTATTTTGATTGGTTGTTCAGCGACCGTGTTAAATCTGATTCGTCTATCTGAGTTTATTTAATTCGTATCTAAAGGCAATTTCGGTTCGAGTCCGCCAATCAGGAACTCGGCGGAGCGACGCACCGCCTCGCGCGCGTCGGATTCCTTGCTGGTCATATCCGCCAGCGTGGTCATCTCAAGTATTTGCTTCAAATAGCCGGTGAAGCCGCCGAAGGCGCCACGCAGAGAGCAGTCTGATGTATGAACGCACTCATCTTGTGTGCCGGTATACCGATCGCAATAATCAGCGGACATCAACGGCCCGCCGAGCGCTTCAAGCGCTTGCAGGAGTGTGATTCTTGACGGTTTCATTTTCAAAGTATAGCCCCCGGTGCGTCCGCGCACGGCCTCAACGAGCCCACCCTGACGGAGCTTGCGCATGATCTTGCTGGCGTAGGGGATAGAGATACCCTCGAATTCAGCGATTTCCGGAATAGTCATCGAATCCGATGAGCCGGTTGCGGAGTCCTGTAAGCGCGCCAGACAAAGCAGCGCCCGCAGGCCATATTCTTCCATTGCTGAGATTCTCATATCGCTTCTTTCTTCTATAATAACAGGACAGAGACAATCTATCCCCAACCGTATAGTATTATACGGATACAATACAGAAAAGTAAAGTATTTGCGGGATTTTTTTCACAAGCTGAGGATGGCATTTATGACACGTAGACGCGAAATTGATTGGCCGAAACCGGCGTAAGGCATTGGACTACAATGTAGTAAGGAGCCGGGTTCCAGTGGGAGTGGTAGTCAAAGGGAATACAGTGAGAAATGGGGATGCGGCTTCTTTTCTGATGTTGTTGCAAATTGATTGCAAATAGAGCGATGGAGCACGGCTGATTTTGTGAAGTAAGCCTCTAACCGGAGTAGTGGCGTCCCTTGG